>CAZEQC010000140.1:0-3951 GCA_964514285.1 uncultured Anaerolineales bacterium
CTCCTCCCGGGCAGCGTTCAGAGCGGCCAGCAGGACGCATCTGGGACCGATGTCGCCTTCAAAGCTATGCGCCTGGCGCCACTCCGCGATCTGGGCCGCGTGCTCGGCGTCGTGCCGCCACTCGACCTTCAGGCAGTTGGGGAAGGCCCAGTCCCCATCGTCGAAGGCACGGCTCGCAAAGAAGACCTCATCGGGCAGCTCGCGGAGCCAGGCCAACCACGCTGCACGGGCATCCTGCAGCTCGGCCACCACCTCCCGCAGGGAGCTATCCTTCCACCCATCAACCACGTTAGCGTTGAAGGCATCCACTGCAACGTCCTCTGGAGCTGCCCCGGCTACCATACGCGCCATCTGACGCTGCTCCCAGCGGTCCCAGGCGGCAATGTGGGCCAGCGCGTCCTTGACCGTCCAGCCGTCCAGGAAGGCCTTCTTCGTCAGAGCCTCCTCGGTCAATCCCAGGAGCCCGGCCAGCAACTCGCTCCGCTCGGCGGCAAGACGAGCCAACAGATGCAAGCGCTCATCAGTCATAACATCTCCTCCTTCTCCCCAGGCCTTGGCATGACCCCATGGTAGCCGCTTCTCCATCTCTGTCAAAGGCCTCAGAACCCAACAGGGGAAGGACATCTCGAACTCGCGAGCCCCTAGAATCCCGAAGTCTGCACGGTCAAGCGATCTGTCGTAGCGTCTCCGTGTTCGTCATAGCGCTTGTTGCTGGGCTCGTTGAACCGAGACGTCGGAACTGGACATTGGCGAAGTCTGGATACCCCATATCTTCCGGACTGCAGTCAGCCCGCCCTGAGAAGCGGGGATTGTAGTGGCGACTTCAGTCGCTTTCTTGGCGCGAAAAACGGCTGAAGCCGTTACTACAAACGAAAACGCCAGAGTCCAGTTCGGAATTCTGGCTAGATGCGCTGGCCCTGAAACCCCAGAGAGGTTAGTGACGACCCACATGGGCCGACAGGCGTGCTGGTCAGCCAGTTTTCCCACCGCAGAGGCGCAGAGTTCGGGGCTATTCTCTTCCTTTCTCTGCGCTCTCTGCGTCTCTGCGGTGAGAAGTAGGTCATCACCAGCAAAGAGGGGCTTGACGTAGCCGCGAATCTATGATAGAATGCATAACGTGCTTATGTATAAGTCTGTTATGCAGAGGGGGCAGGGTGAGTGGCAACACAGGCACCAGGGGAGACGAGAGCATCTCCAGCGATAGCATAGAACAGATGCGCAAGGGCACCACCACCCTGGCGATTCTCAAACTGCTGGTCGATGCCGACGAGCCAATGCACGGCTACCGTATGATCCAGGCGCTGGAGGAACGAAGTCGCGGCATCTTCGCCTTCAACGAGGGTCTGATCTATCCACGCCTGCACCAGATGGAGCACGACGGGCTGCTGCGCAGCCGCTGGGAGGGAGAGCCCGGCACCCGCCGCCGCAAGGTCTACGTGGTCACCGACAAGGGCCACCGCCAGCTGGAGGCGGAGCTGGAGCAGTGGGAAACCTTCCGCCGCGGCATGCGCTTGCTTCTGGGGCTGGAACAGGCGTCTGCATAGCCCGCGTAGGTGGCAAAGCGCTCATCCAACAGATTCTGCCTCGGGTAACGGCCAGGCACACACAATGAACACCATCGACGACGTCCTCGAACGCATCCGCGCCCAGATGAACCTGGAGGCGGAGATGGAGCACGAGCTTCTGATGGAGATTCGAGGCCACCTGGAGGAGGCGGTGGCCGATGCGCGAACCCAGGGGATGAGCGAGGAGGAGGCGCTGACCCAGGCGGCCGCCCGCTTCGGGGTGGAAGAGGTGGCCCACGAACTGCAGGCCACTCACCAGGGCTGGGGCACGCTGGAGGGCATCGCGGCCGCCGCCCTGCCCGTCCTCTGCGCCCTGGTGCTACGCTGGTTGGTCTTCGCGCCCGACGGCACCTTCGTCGGCTGGCAGGAGATGCTGAGCCGGCCGGCCTTCGGCCTCGTCGCCCTCATCGCCCTGCTGATACCGCTGTGGCGCTTCCCCCGCCGCCGATACGCCCTGATCTCCTGGGCCATCTTCTGGGCGCTCTCCGTGATCATCATCGCTGGCGACGCGGTGCAGTGGTAGATCCATCACCAGAGACCGCCGAGGTCGATGAACCGGTTTCTTGAGAGCCCCCTTATGTCACTGAGTGCTGCAAAGGAGACGTTCTATGGGACATCTGAGCATCATTGAGACGATCCTGCGCGATCGGGAGACCTTCTTCCTGGAGATTCGCCAGGGCAAGGGCCTGGGACGGAAGATGCAGGCCATGCTGATCTCCAGCGTGGCCTTCTTCGCCCTCTACGGGGCCGTGATGGGCTCCAGCCACAGCCTCTGGCAGGCCCTCAGCTCCGCCGCCAAGCTCCCCCTGCTCTTCTTGACTACGCTGGTGGTCTGCGCTCCCACACTCTACTTCTTCAACCTCAACTTCGGCTCCAACCAGAGCCTGAGCCAGAACGTGGCCCTGATGCTGACGACCATCACCGTCACTTCCGTGCTCCTCCTCAGCTTCTCGCCGGTCGTCACCTTCTTTCTCCTCACCACCAGTCAGTACCAGTTCTTCAAGCTCCTCAACGTGGGGGTCTTCACCATCTCCGGCATCTTCGGCGTCACGTTTCTCAGCTACGGTATGCAGATCGTCTCCTACGGTGGCGGCGAGGGCGTCAGAGCCCGGCGCACCGTGGTCTGGCTGTGGATCATCCTCTACGCCTTCGTCGGCAGCCAGATGGCCTGGACGCTGCGTCCCTTCGTTGGGGCGCCCGGCCTGCCCTTCGAGCTCTTCCGCCAGCTGGGCGGCAACTTCTACGCCAACGTCCTGGCCAGCTTCGGCGAGATCCTGGGCTTCGTCACGGTGAGGTAGGATGATGAAAGAGAAGAGAGAGACCCGATGGGATCAACTGCTCGATCTGCTGGCCGAGGAGGTCGCCGAACGGCTGCGGGCCGAGGGCCCGACCGACGACGTGGCGACGGACCGGGGCCAGCCAACGGTCGAGGCAGCCGAACGATCGAAGGAAGAGGCGGCGACGCCGGAGCCCGCGGGGCCGGCCCCCGAGCTCGCACCCCGGCCGGATAGGGAGGTCGAGTCAGAGGCTGAGGCCGAGACTCCCCAGGAGGCGACAGAACCCGAAGCGCTGTCCGCGTCCCCCGTCCCCTCGCACACGGCCCGCTTGCTGGGTCGCCTGGCCCTGGGCCTGCTGGTCCTGGTGATCGTGATCAACATCCCCATCAACCGCCACGGCACCACCCTGGCCACCGCCATGCCCGACCGCCGCGCTCTGGTTTTCCGCGACGGGCTGGTGGTCAAGGAGGAGGACGACCCGGAAATCTACGTCTACGAGGACGGACGATTCCGCTGGATCAGCAGCTTGAGGGCGTTCGAGATGCACGGCTACGTCTGGGAGGACGTCCACGTCGTGGAGGACGGCTTCCTGGAGGAGCACGAGATCGGGCCGCCGATCCACGTGATCCTCAAATGCCGCGAGAGCCCCCACATCTACCTCCTGGAGGGGGAGGAGAAGCGCTGGATCGTCGACATCGAGGCCTTCGAGGCCCGGGGGTACGTCTGGGAGGACGTCCAGTTCGTCTCCTGCGCCTACCTGCGTGATCTGCCCGACGGGGAGACGATCCCGCCGGGGCAGGGCCCCCCGCCGCAGCCGTAGCTCCCGCAGCGGGCACAGAGAGGGACCTAAGAAGGAAGACGTCGGTGTCCGGACCTCAGGTCTGTCGTCCCACGCCACGCGCCGCAGGCCTCGGTCCACCCTCGCAAGCGAGCACGGTGTAGACGTCGAGACGAAGGTTAAGGAAGCGTCCCTCCATCATCGTCTGCCCTTGAGAGTCTGGCGAGAGCTGTCGCGCGCGCACAGGCCAGGGGAGCTCGACGGTCACATCCTGCGGACTCTGGGCGTAGTTGACCAGGTGCAGCAGCTCCTGTGCGCCGCCGGGAAGGCC
>CAZEQC010000140.1:4051-8554 GCA_964514285.1 uncultured Anaerolineales bacterium
AAGGCCGTCTTGCGCGCCGCTGGGGAAGCCGTCCCGAGTCTGTCGAACGACCTGCCTCGGCCCCTCCCGCCACCAGGTGATCAGAACCGGATCCGCCGCCACCACCCGTGGGATTGACAGATCGCCCACGGCCGTCAGCAGGGCCTCCCGTTCCTTCGTCGCCGGCACGGCGAACAGCGGGTTACCCTCCCCACCGCCCTGGATGACACGCTGGGTGACGTTGGCCCGGTCCAGGAGGCGGCGGAAGAGGCGGTTGGAGAAGTAGGCTCGGAAGAGAGCCATAGTCGCCCGTCCCACCGCCGCGCGCACAGCGGGATGGCGCTCCAGAAACGTGGGGCCCGGCCTCTCGCGCGGCCAGATCGACCGCCCCGCCTCCCGCCCCTCCCCCAGCGCCACGACGCGGCCGCCACGGGCGGCGAAGTCCCACAGGTGGCCGATCAATCCCTCGCCGGACCCGGGCGGGACGACCAGGACGTCCACCCCCTCCCAGCTCCCCCGGCCGACGATGCGGAAGGGGAGCCCCTCCACGAGCAGGGTCTGGCAGGCGGCGAAGGTCAGCGGGGCGGCGTAGCGCCAGTCGAAGGGCAGCGTGTCGTAGGGGAAGTAGACCGCCAGCGGCGACGCCTCGTGCGCCCCGGCATAGAGATCGGCGTTCGTCTCCAGCCAGCGATGGATGCGCCCCAGGGCCCGACGCTGTGCCTCGAACGGCTCGCCCGTCAGCAGGGTGAAGCCGCCGTCTCGGCGGTCGAAGAACTCCGTCCCCTTGACCACCGTGGCCGTCCCGCAGGCAGCGCCCTCGGCCACCGCCTGTCGGAACTGACGCGGCGTGTAGACCGGGTCGAAGCCGATGCCCGCGATGTAGGGGTCGGTGGTGACCGGCGTGTCGCCGGACCAGGCCCGGGCCGCCTTGCAGGTGATGGCATTGTTCACCAACATCCGCTCGGAGACGAGGCGGGGGAAACTGTGATCCTCGATCATCACCGCGTCGGAGATCAAAGCCGCCCGGCGCAGGTCGACGCCGAAGTCGGCGTAGTGATTGCGGTTCACGGCGTCGTACACGTTTTCGGTCACCACGACGTCGGACCGCAGCCCGCGAGCGACGTCCGCCAGCTCGTCGATCAGGTCCCAGACCACATCGGCGCGCCACGTCAGGTAGCGCTGCACGTCGGGATCGGCGGGGACCAGGACCCGGGGGATGGGCTGCCCGCCGGAGGCCCGCGCGTAGGCGGCCCGACAGCGGGGGCAGGTGCAGCCGGCGCCGGTGACCCAGGTATCGGCGATGGTGAGGACGTGGAGGCCCATCCAGGGGTTGTCCAGGAAGACGCCGTCGGCCCCGGCCTCCACGACGCCGCGGACCCGCTGCCGCAGGTGCTCCCGCCAGGCGGGGTGGTGCCAGCAGGTCATGTAGCGGCCGGTATAGTAGAAGATGCGCCGGCCCCGGGGATCCCGGGCGTACCACGCTTGTTCCCGGTGCGAGCCGGCGTAGACGCAGTTGGAGAGCTGGACGTAGCCGAAGACGCGGATGCCGGCCCGGTGGAAGACCTGCACCGCCTGGGAGAAGCTCTCGCGCTGGGCCTGGTCCTGCTCCGGCGGGAAGCCCCAGTTGAACATCAGGTAGGCCCAGTTGAAGCCGGCGTCGGCCAGCATGCGCGCCGCCCGCGGGGTATGCGCCTCCAGATGGACGCGTTCGTTGACCGGCTGATCCATGAACTTGAGGTGGTTCATCCGCACGGTGTCGGGCCCGGCCCAGAAGTAGACGGGACGATGGGTGCCGACGGCGCCGAAGGCGGCCTTGGACGGTGCTGTAGAGCGAGCAGCTGGGTTGGGAAGAAAGCTGATGGTATCATCCATGGCATGGGCTCCGAGCGAGTCAGCGAATCAGCACCCCAATTATAGCACATTCAACCCGCGGGAGAAGAGGGCCACGCCTGGCGCCTCCGCGATGGTGGATGCGGTGCCGGGCACTTGCCGAAGGCGCCTCTCCAGTGCCCGGCACCTCCCGAGTAGACGCGATAGCCTTGTCAAGCCGCGGGTTGTCGAGTACACTAGGCGAACGCTGATGGGACGCGCCTATTCGGCCTATCCGTAAGACCCAAGCATACGCGGGGGCTGGCGATCCCGATGGGAGATCGATGATAAGGGCGACGGACGACAGGAGTAACACGTGACCGATAGCGCGATGGTGGCACACTCGAGCGAGCAGCCCTCCGAAAGGCTGACGTTTTGGCAGAAGCTGGGCTTCGGCGTCGGCGACATCTACGGCGGCGGGTCCTTTATCGTCATCAGCATCTACTACCTGAACTTCCTCACCGACGTGGTGCGCATCAACCCGGCCCTGGCCGGCACCGTCTTCTTGATCAGCAAGGTCTACGACGCCATCACCGACCCCTTCGAGGGGATCGTGGCCGACCGGACGCGGACGCCGCTGGGGCGCCGCCGCCCCTACCTGCTGGCGGGGGTGGTGCTGGTCTTCCTCTCGTTCTTCGCGCTCTGGTACCCGGTGGACTATCCCGAGGAGATGGAGCGCTTTCTCTTCGTCGTCGCCGCTTACCTGTTCTTCTCCACGGTGGTGAGCATCGTCAAGCTCTCCTACAACGCGCTGGCCGCCGAGCTGACGCTCGACTACGACGAGCGGACCTCGTTAAGCTCGTTCCGCATCTTCTTCTCGGTGGTCTCGTCGCTGTTGTCGGCCGTGCTGCCGCTGGAGATCGTGAAGCGCGCGCCGGACGTCCGTTCCGGCTACATCACCATGGGCCTGGCCTTTGGGGCTTTCTTCGCCCTCCCCTTCATCGCCACGGTGATCAGCACCCGGGAGCGACCGGCGTTCCAGCAGGAACGGGAGCCCTTCCGCTGGCGCGAGGCGTTCGTCGAGCCGTTCCGGGTGCGCACCTTCGTGCACGCCCTGCTGATGTACCTCTTCGCCTTCATCGCCATGGACGTCGTCCTGAGCATCGTCATCTACTACATGAAGTACTTCCTGGGGCGGGGGGACGAGACGAACTACGTCACCGGCACGCTCCTGCTCGCCGAGATCGCGGCGCTCCCCTTCTACAACTGGCTCAGCCGGCGGACGAACAAGCACGTGGGCTACATCGTCGGCGCCGGCCTGTGGATCGTGACCATGCTCTTCAGCTTCGCCGTCGTCCCGGCGGCGCCGGCCTTTGTGGTCTACGTCTTCGCGGCGCTGGTGGGTCTGGGGGTCGGGGGCATCGTGGTGATGATCTACGCCATCTTCCCCGACATTCCCGACGTAGACGAGCTGAAGACCGGGCGGCGGCGCGAGGGGATCTATTCCTCGATGATCGCCTTCACGCGGAAGCTGAGCGGCGCGGTGGCGCTGTTCCTGGTCTCGAACAGCCTGGCGCTGGCCGGCTACGTGATGCCGGTGGAGGAAGTCGTGGCCGGCGCCACCAGGCTCGTCGAGCAGCCCCAGTCCGACGGCTTCATCCTGATGCTGCGCCTGATCTTCGCCTTCGTGCCCATCGTCCTGGTGGGGCTGGCCCTCTTCTTCGCCGCCCGTTACCCACTGACGTCGGAGGTGCATCGCCGGCTGCGCCGCGTGTTGGAGGCGCGACGGAGCGACGAGCCGGAGGACCCTGAGCTCCGCCGAGAGGCCGAGGATCTGCACGAGACGCTGATCGGCGGCTGAGCAACTGGCACGAGATCGGGCGACCGAGAGCCGCGAGCAGCTGTCTCGGGTCGTCCAGCGTCTGGCCATTGAGACCCATCAGCACCCAGCCTTCGAGCGTCACCGCCGACACCGAGAGACGGCAGGCGCCCACCGACAGCAGAGCGGTCTACCAGGCGACGCCACATTCGATGAAGCGGCCATCCTCGGTGTAGTAGAGGCGCGGGTGCTCGGCCTCCAGGTAGCCCTCGCCGACGCTGCCGGTGCAGTCGAACAGCTCGACCGCCTTGGAAAAGGTCATCAGGTGTTTCGCCCGGATGATCATAGCGGTGAAGTCGTCGGTCTCGTCCAGATCGACCAGGCGGTATGCACAGTGGTCGTCCTCGCCGAAGATGATGCGCCCGTCATCGACGTCGGCATGGAGATCGCCGCAGTAGGGATGGCCCGAGCCGCCGTCGCGAGGCTCCTTCGGCCGGGCGGGCACGGGTGTCGGCGCAGGAGGGCTGACCAACTCCACCAGCCGCCCTCCCCTCGTGACGTCGAGGGCGATCAGCGCAACCACCATGCCCGCTGCGATCCAAAGAGCGAGCCTGAGGGCTCTCTCCACGTTGATCCGCTTTTCCCCAGACACCTACTCACCTCGTGGCTTCAACGCCCCAGCTGGCCCCCTGATTCGACGATTCCGCGCCAAACACCGCGGGTCACAGACCTGCTCGGAGCAGGATGAGACCCCTTCACGCGCCTCTACCCCGGCGGGCGCGGGATGAGGACCGGCGTCCGCTCCTTGTAGGCCTCGTAGTCCTCCTGACCGCCCCAGCGCTCGTCGGCCTTCCTCTCCAGGATCGGGATGCCGCTGACCAGGGTCAGCTGCGCCG
>CAZEQC010000141.1:0-8241 GCA_964514285.1 uncultured Anaerolineales bacterium
CCAATAGAGCGACACCATCACAGTGGCCTCATCCCCGGAGATCTCCGCCTCCTCCACCGTGAACCGCTCCGGGATGTCCTGAGCCAAGAGGATCGGATCGAAGTGGATGCCGCCCTCCAGAGCCTCATCGACCTCCTCGACGTAGGACTCGGCCAGATAAGGGCTCTCACGGTACTCTCGGTCCACCAGTGGATTCCCCGGGTAGCCGATGTACCAGCGGTAGAACTTGGTTGCCACCTCCTGGGGGCTCAGCTCGGGCTCCTGAGATACCCATGCGCAGCCCGCCACGACCACGACAATCCCAACCGCAAGCGCAAGGTGACGCCAAACGCTCATCGCTCACTCCTTACCCTCAATCGACCAATCCCTCTTGCAGCGCCAGCGACGCCGCCTCCGTCCGCGTGTGGACGCCAAGCTTGGAGAGGATGTGGCTGACGTGGGTCTTCACCGTCGACGGGCTGATGATCAGCCGCTCGGCGATCTCCGGGTTCGTCGCACCCTCGACGACCAACTCCAGCACCTCCCGCTCCCGCTCCGTCAGGTCGTCGCCCAGCCGGGGCCCCTGCCGACTGGCCTGGAAGAGCACCCAGGCGGCCTCGGGCGCTAACGCGGGCTCGCCCCGCCGCGCGGCCCGAATCGCCTCCGCCAGGTCGTCAGCGTCGACGTCCTTGAGCAAGTAGCCGATGGCGCCGGCGTCCAGGGCCTCTTGGATCAACTTCTCGTCCTTGAAGCTCGTCAGGGCGATCACCTTCACCGCCGGGTCGCGCTCCAGAAGGGCTCGCGTCGCCGCCACGCCGTCCATCCGCGGCATCTTCAGATCCATCAGCACCACGTCCGGCCGGACGTGGTCGAAGATCGCCAGCGCCCGCTCCCCGTCACTAGCCTCACCCACCAGTTCCAGGTCGTCGTGGACCAACAAGAACGTGCCCAGGCCGTTGCGCACCATCTGATGATCGTCGACCAGCATCACCCGAATCGACTCAATGCCGTTCATCGCCAGTGCCCCCCTTCCATAATACGCTCACCACCGTTCCCTCCTCCGGCTCACTTTCGATCGTCAGCGCCGCGCCCATGCTCTCGGCACGCTCTTGCATCGTGCCGAGGCCAAAATGACCGGGCGGGATATCGCGCGCCCGGAAACCTCGTCCATCGTCGCGGACGCGCAGCGCGATCCCACCGTCCGCTTTGCACACGCTCATGGTCACCTGGCTCGCCGCAGCGTGCTTCACCACGTTGTTCAGCGCCTCCTGCGCGATGCGGTAGAGCCCCACCCTGACGTCTGGAGGAGGCGTGACCATCGGTTCCACGTCCAACACCACGTCCACGGCCGCCCGCCCGGCCACCGCTTTGGCCAGCTGACCGAGGAGCTCGTCCAGGGGGGTCTCCAGCAGGGCCGCGGGCCGCAGCTCCCAGAGCAGCGTCCGCATCTCGGCCATCGCGCCCCGCGTCAGGCGTCGCAGGTCGTCCAGGCGGCGCCGCGCCTCCTCGGGATACCGCTCCCAGAGGCGGGGCAGCACGTCGGCGATCATGCTGGCGGAGAAGAGCGTCTGGCTCACGGCGTCGTGAAGCTCGCGGGCCAGCCGGTTTCGCTCCGCCGCTGCCGCCGCCGCCTCCGCCTGCTCGTAGAGACGAGCGTTCTCCACTGCTACCCCGGCCTGCTGTCCCACCGCCGCCAGCAGCGATCGCTCCTCCGCCGTGATGGGGCGCGGTGCGCGCGCCGCCAGGTTGAGCACCCCCAGGGTCTCCCGCTTCGCCACCAGAGGCACGCTGATCACCGACGCCAGGCCCTCCTGGCGGAGGAGCGCCTTCAAGGCCCCCTCTGGATACGCATCGACCGAGCGCACCACAGGCCCTGCCTCCACCACGGCCTGCGCGGCGATGCTCTGCTGCAGCGGCATCGTCCTCACCTCGCGGATGAAGGGGACCGACAACCCCTCGTGCGCCATCAGCCTCAGCGTCCCCTCGTCGTCCAGGCGGAAGGCCGCGCCCGACTCCATCCCCATCGCCTCCAACGTCTTCTCGAGCGCGGTCCGCATGACGTCCTCCAGCTCCAGCGAGCGGCTCACAACCGCCGAGAGAGCGTTCAGCGTCGACAGCTCGCGCGTCCGGTCCGCCACCCGCTGCTCCAGATGGGCATAGGATGCCTGCAGCTGCGCCGCCATGGCGTTGAATTGCTCGGCCAACGTCTCCAGCTCATCGCCGGTCTGCACCTCGATAGTCTGCCCGAAGTCCCCCCCGGCGATCGCCTCGGCCGCCCGAGTCAGCTCCTCCACGGGGCGGGTGATGCGACGCACCCCCAGCGCCACCACCGCCACCGGCACAATCACGCCCAGAGCCAGCAGCCCCACCAGGAAGCGGCTGTACGGGCGGCTGGTCGTCGTGATCTCCGACCAGAGGTCCTCCGTGACCAGGGCCCAGGACGTGCGCGGCACCGGGGCGAAGCCGGCCACCACGTCCCGCCCCTCAATGTCGCGGCCTCGAAGTGCCCCTCGTTCCCCCCGAAGCGCCCGCTGCACGGCCTCCACATCTGAGAAATCCTCGTCGATCAAGAAGGTGTCTGGGTGGAAGATCACCCGCCCCTTGCCGTCCACCAGGTAGGCCGTCTCCCGCCGCCCTATGTATAGATCCCAGATGTTCCGGTAGAACCTGCTGATCCGCGTCGCGCCGCGATCGGCGTGGAAGAGCCCCACCACCGTCCCCTGGCTCTTGTTCCTCACGTCCACCATAGGGAGCGCCAACGCAATGACATCCATGCCGGCGACCTTGTCCGGAAGGATGTCCGTCAGGGACAGATCCTCCGACGCCGTCGGACTGACCACCAGCTCCGGAAAACGCTCACTGCGCGAGGACGACTCGGTCGTGTGAGCCCAGTCAGGGACCGCCGCCATCACGGTGCCCTCAGCATCCAGGACCATCACGCCGGCGTTGAAGGGATCCAGCTTGCCACTCGGCCACTCGCGGTCCAAGAGGGCCTGCAAGCGAGATAGGGGTTGATCAGTCGCCGCCACGGCCACCGCTGCCAGGGGCTCTTCATAGGCCCGGAGATCCGCCGACAGCTGGTTGGCCAGCAGCTGCGTGCGGTTCTGATTCCGCTCCAGCACGAGACCCTCAGTGATCCGCTGGGAGGCGTAGAAAGCCACGCCGCCCACCGCCGCCAGAATGAGAGCCGTGGGAATCAGCACCCAGGCCGTCATCTTAGCCCGCAGGCCGCCTCGCTGGATCACTCGTCGGACCATAGATCAAGTCTCAAGAAGTCATCGGGCCCTCCGCCGCCGGCCCGCGCGTCAGAACCAAGTATACCCCGTTTCCCCTCAAGGAGCTATTCACTCCACGCTCCAGACGGACCCCAGTCCATCCCCTGAGAAGCATGATAATCCATCACAACCGACGTCGCATCGGTCGGTTAGCCGGTCTGTGGCCTGTCCACATGACCAGTCTCTTTGACGTCACGGGGCCAGAGGCCAACCCGGAAAGCGCGCACCCCGGCTTGGCCCATCGCCGCCTAGAGGCTATAATCAGGATACGGCCACCGGCGTAGCAAAACAGGTGAACCACCCATCGAGTGAGGCAAGGAGGAGCCGATGACGCAATTCCTCACCACCCAGAGCAAGGCTTGTTCTCCGCGCATCGACTGGACGCGCCTAGGACACATGGTCGCGGCCGCCCTCGGGGCCCCGCTCGTGCTGGTTGTGCTGTGTCTCCTCCTCCATAACCCCATCACGCACGCCGAAGGCGGGACCACCACCCGTTACGTCGCCCCCTCTGGAGAGGATAGCGGGAGCTGTTCGTCCCCCGCCGATCCTTGCCGAACAGTCCAATACGCCATCAGCCAGGCCGCCTCTGGCGACGAGATCCGGGTGGCGGGAGGCCATTACACGGGCTCGATCACCATAGGCAAGGACCTGACCTTGCAAGGGGGCCTCACGACCACGAATTGGGTTGTCCCAAACCCGGATCAAAATCAATCAATCATCGATGCTCAAGGAACGGGGCGGGTGGTTCGCGTCAACGTCGACACGGCCACCGTCGAAATCAGAGGTTTTGACCTGCGAGGTGGGGTGGCGACCGGCAGCTATGGCGGTGGGATCTGGACTATCGGCCATCTGGAATTGGAAAACAGCAAGGTCCACGATAACGACGCCGCCTATGGCGGAGGTATCTACATCCATAACGAGGCTAGCCTGGTTCTGAAAGACAGCCGAGTGTTCTCCAACTCAGCCGAGCAACAAGGCGGCAACCTTTTCAATCACGGTACGGCGACCATCGAGTCCTGTGAGATCTTCAGCGGCTCAGCCGGTGTGGCGGGCGCCATCTTCATCGATTTCAACAGTGTCGTCACGTCCATAAACAACGCTTTCTATGCCAACACTTCCGACCACACCGGCGGTGCAATCTACATCCACGGAGGCGGGTCCAATCTGAGGATTTGGAACGATACCTACTATAACAATCAGGCGGGCCAGCATGGTGGCGCGATCTACGCCGGGAATTGCACTATAGCCCTCACCAACACGCTCATCATCAGCAACACGGCCAACGACGGCGAGGGTGGCGGAATCTGCCACGATGCAGAAGAACTGATCATCTCTCACAGCGACTTCTTCGGCAATTTTCCCCCCGGCATCGAAGGATCACCCACCATCAGCGTCGGCAACCGCACCACGAACCCGCAGTTCGTCGATCCCCAAAACCACGACCTCCGCCTCTCCCCCGGCTCGCCGGCCATCGACAGCGGCGCCCCCAGTCCTGTCGCACTCTCCGACGTCGACGGCCACGGCCGCCCCTTTGGCAGCGCCATCGACCGCGGCGCCGATGAGTACACGCCCCTCAGCTCCTGTTACGCCCGCGTCGGCCAGGCGCTCATCCCTACCGACACCCATCGCGTCTACACGGCCGTCCAGCCGGCCGTCGATGCCGCCGCCTCCGACAGTCTGGTGAAGGTAGCCGGTCGCTGCGCTGGCGTTGAGGCCCGGGGCGGGCTCAATCAGACCGTCTACCTGAGCAAGAGCCTCACCCTGCGCGGCGCCTACACCGCCACCGACTGGACCTCACCTCGCTACGGCCCAACAGTCCTGGATGGTGAAGGGCTCGGCCGGGTACTCTACATCACCGGCACCTCGGGGACGGCCCCCATCACCCCCGTGATCGAGAACTTCCACCTCACCGGCGGCCAGAGCGACTATGGTGCCGGCGTCTACGTGGGGCAGAGCGTCAGCGCCACGCTGCAGGACAACGTCATGTTCTGCAACCAAGCCGTGCAGAACGGCGGCGGCATCTACAACGAGGGCGCGCACCTGAAGCTCAACGCCAATCACATCTACAGCGGTACAGCCGAGCTCGGAGGCGGTATCTACCAGGCCGGCGGCACTCTGACGATGACGAACAACCTGCTGCACAACAACGTGGTCATCACCGACGGAGGGGCGATTTATGCGCAGGCTGGCCCGGTGACGCTGCTCAACAACACTTTCCACGCTAACGGTGCGGGCAGGAGCGGGGGAGCGGTCTACGCGTCAGGTGACAGCACTTTGGTGGTCACCAATACCATCGTGGCCAACAACGATAACTCGATTGGCGGCGCCCTCGACGGCGCGCCACAGACTGTATCGCTAGCCTACAACCTGTTCCACCACAACGCCGTCAGCAACACCGGTGGTGCAATGCCAGCCCCAAGCACACCCAGCGACGTCCTGGCAGATCCGCTCTTTATGGATCCGAACGCCGATCCCCCGGACCTCCATCTGAAAGAGGGGTCGCCTGCCCAGGACGCCGGGGACCCGGTCCCTTATCCAGAGCGGCCCCTATGGGACTATGACAACAACCCTCGCATCAACGGGTGCTGCGTTGACATCGGAGCCTACGAGCTCCTCGTCCCTCCCCAGCCCTTGACCGGGATAGTCCTCACCGGCCCGGTGTCCACCACCCAGAACGTCATCGTCACTCTCACTGCCAGCGTCATCCCAATCACCGCCGCAAGGCCCATCACCTACAGCTGGTCGGCGACAGAGCATCTGCCGGGAAGCCGCCTTCGCTACGAGCTGAGCGACACCATCGACGTCACCTGGCCCACCACCGGCACCAAGACGATCACCGTCACGGCCGTGAACTGCGGCGATCCCGTCAGCACCACCCACACCGTCACGGTCACACAGGAACAGATCCCGCCGAAGAGCGCAGTCATCCACGGGCCTGCCACGGGCATCACCGACACCGCGTACGCCTTCACCGCGACCGTCAGCCCGCCCACGACCACCCAGCCCATCACCCTGGCCTGGCAGGCGACGGGACAGGAGCCGCTGACCCGGACGGACAGCGTCAGCTTCACCTGGCCGGCCATGGGCCGCCAGACCATCACCATGACGGCGAGCAACGTCGCCGGCGCCGTGGTCGCCACGCACACCATCACCATCTGCTACTGGGCGGATCTCAACTGCGATGGTCGCGTCGACGTTGGGGACATCTCGGACATAGCCGCCCACTGGCGGGACCAAGAGGGCGACCCGGGCTACAGGCCGCGTTACGACCCGGACGGGGATCACATCGTGACCGTCGTCGACATCATGAGGATCGCGTCCCAGTGGGACTGGTCCGGTCAACAGGCCCGAGCTAACCCACCCGGTCGATGGAGGTGGCTCCGCTGGGCGAGCCGCCTCCTCGCCTCCAGGCTGCAGACCTATCGAGCGCGAGGAGAAGCCAAATAGCTCGAATTACCTATTGATGCCGTCCAACAGATAGTGTATCCTAAGGTATCAAACTATAGGTAGGCTTATTGTCGATCATAGGAGGGGGCATCATGTTGATGCTGAAACAGAAGGGGCATGCCGGAGAAAGGGGGCAGGGGTTGGTGGAATACGCCCTGATCCTCGTTCTGGTGGCCATCGTCGTCATCGTCATCCTGTCGGTGCTAGGACCGACCATCAACGTCGTTCTCGCTCAGGTCACCGCACACCTGAACGGGGGCATCGCCATCGCCGGCTCAGAGTTGGTGAGCGGGTCAGGCCTCCACGACCTACATGTGACCGTCGTGGTAACTGAGGACACCGACGTGACGCTCGACGCGGGTTTAGGACCAGTAAGCAAGCAGTGCACGGCAAACGAGCCATGCGAACTCACGACAGGCGCCAGCGCACCTCCCGGCACCTTCACGGTCTCGACGGACTCAGGAGCGGAGATGTCGGGGACCTACTAGGCGCTCATCCTGGTTGACGAGAAGACCAGACCCACCGTCCCAGGAAGAGGTCCCTCCCAGATACGTGACCGGGTTACGTTGGATTGAATTACCCCCCTCTTCAGTGTTGCTACGGTGTTCTCGCTGACGTAGGGATCGCTGGCGACAGAGAGACCCACAGGCAACCCATAACAGCCAGGCCAGCTCCCTTGTGAGTGGAGCCAGTTGCCTTGCTCCAGCGTAGGGGTCTCGTTCCACCGAGACCAGCTGCATACTCGGCTTTCTGAGTCAAGTAATCTATGCACGTTATCTGTCTATCATAGATAGTATAAACAAATTTAATTGCATTAACGTGCGCCAGCCATAGGGCATAGCTGATGGAGCATCCATCGAAGGGCGTGAGGAGGAGATGATGAAGCAGATCTACGTCACCCGAAGCAAGACCTTCTTATCAAGAACAGGCCAAGCGGGTGTAGGACGCCTGGTCGTAGCCTCCTTGTGGGCTCTGCTCATGCTGACTATGCTGTGTATCCTCCTCAATTCTCCGACGTTGCTGGCTGACGGTGGTTGCACCGTCCGCTACGTCGCCTCCTCCGGGGAGGACAGCGGGAGCTGCTCTTCCCCCGCCGAACCCTGTCGAAGGGTCCAATACGCCGTCGCTCAGGCTGCCTCCGGCGACGAGATCCGGGTGGCGGGAGGGTATTACACGGGCTCCATCGCCATAGGCAAGGATCTGATCTTGCGGGGCGGCTTCACCACCACGAACTGGATGATGACACCGGACCCGAAGGGGAGTCGCTCCATCATCGATGCACAGGGTACGGGGCGGGTGATTCATATCAACGCCAGCACGGCCACCGTCGAGATCAGAGGCTTCGATCTTCGAGGTGGCGTGGCGTCCGTCAGCCATGGCGGTGGGATTCGGACTATCGGCCACTTGCAATTAGAGAACAGCGACGTCCACGACAACCACGCAACCTATGGGGGAGGTATCTACATTTATAATGATGCTAGCCTAATTCTGAGAAACAGCCGAGTGTTCTCCAACTCAGCTCAGCAACGGGGCGGTAACC
>CAZEQC010000142.1:0-8081 GCA_964514285.1 uncultured Anaerolineales bacterium
GGTTTTCGAAGCAGTAAGGGGGCCCAGGGTGAGAGGGTAGCCATAGAATGGGGTTGATGGAGCGAGGGTTGCCCAGATGAGGGGTCGGAAACGAAGCAGAAACTGCCAGGAGGCACCAAGATCGAGCGGTAGGAGCTGTGAAGAGATGAGGTTGCAGGACCACGAGAGGGTAGATTCTGAGTCACAGGCAGAGTGGCATGAGCCACGCGAGAGAGATTTCGCGAGGCCTGATGCTCCGTATGGCTAAGAGGGGCAACGTCGGGTGTTGCCCGTAGCGGTCGTCGCCTCTCGCACCAGGCGGGCGATAGTGGTTGAGTTAAGCCAAACGTCAGCCAGAAAGGTAGTAGCCCTGCTGCGCGG
Organism: uncultured Anaerolineales bacterium; assembly: GCA_964514285.1. Classification (GTDB taxonomy): domain Bacteria; phylum Chloroflexota; class Anaerolineae; order B4-G1; family B4-G1; genus SKLM01. The sequence continues at coordinate 361 of CAZEQC010000142.1, forward strand.
ATCGCCATAGACGGGCATGCGCTTGAGGTTCCACTTCTCGAAAGTGGCGTTACGCCCTTCCACGGCGTTGCGGCTGCAGTGATAGATACGCTTCCAGGCGGGTGTGCCCACAGGGATGTCGCGCACAAGGCGTATCGCACCGTCCTCGAAACGCTCGCCGACGTTGATGATCTTGCCGTAGGATTGAGAGTCGGGATGGGCGTGTGGGCACTCCAGTGGCGGGTAAGGGATGTCCTCGACGAGGACAAGAGGGTCCTTGCCGTTGAGACAGGCCTGCCCACAGAACCATTTGTGGCGTTGGCGCTGAGGCTTGAAGCCATTGGCGGTGAAGGAGTAGCCATAGGGGCAGACGGGACGCCCTTTGTCATCGTAGCCTCGCACGGGCCATAGGGATAGGTCGTCATCGCTGGTGTGGGAGCGGAGGTCGACGACGCGGCGGGCACCGAGCGCGTTGTAGACGACATCCAGGAAGACATCGTAGCCGAAGGCAGCATCACCGGCGACGGCGTCGACGGTGAGAGAAGGGTAGAAGGAAGGGAGCTGGGCTAGGAGCGCGGCGGCGGGGGTCTCCTCGCGGGCGTTGGCAGGCAGGAAGTCGTCGAGCAGGACGATGCTGAAGCGGCGTTGGGGGTCGGGGATCTGGAGGGGTAAGCTGCGATAGCCGTAGCACCCCTTGCCGGATGGGCTATCCTTCTGACCGTCGTTGCTGGATCGGTTAGGACTGCGTTGAGGCTGGTTGGAGCCCGTATACCAGACGAAGCGAGCTTCAGCATCCCAGGGGGTGGCATACTGACAGGCATCGGTGCAAGCGATAGTGTCGCAGTCGCACCCTTGGCGTCCCTCGTCCTGAGCAGGGCAAGGGCGGGGATGGTGGGGGGAGGTGGGTTGGTAGCAGGTATCGCTAGCCGAGGAACAGCGTCTGCGCGAAGCGGCGTGATGGAGCATGCCGTCGGGACAGACGAAGGCCTCCTCCCACGCATCCCGGCTGAGGAAACCGTTGTTGACCATCAGCGACACCGATTGGGCGATGAGGTGGTTGAGAACTTGGATGGCGACCTCAATGGGCTTGTCCGTCTCTTGGCCAAGCACGAGAGAACACGTTCTGTGCGCCATTCGCCGACAGGAGTCACACACTCAGCGCCATCAGTACAAGCGACTTGTCCTAACACCTAGCCGAAAACCACCGGCCCAATCACGGGCGAGAGCTGACACCCGCCAACGACTCCTGTTCGATTCTGCTTCCTCGAGCCCCTGCGCATCGTCTGCGCACTCGCTGCGGAAATGGACTCCGAGAATCTCTCCGGATGCTGCCCAACCCGGCCCACCTGCCCGAAACCCTCCCGCCTCTGGAGGTACGCCGTCCCTCATGCTCCTTACCGCCCAGATTCTTGAGCGCCTATGAAAGCCCTGGACAGGATGAACTTGCAGAGATTGCACCTCTCTTGTATAATCTTCCTGTCTGACCGATAGTAGAACAGTCACAGGGAGTGAGATCGTGTTGCAATACCGCTGCACCTGAGCGAATGGGCCTGGGATGTCAGTTGGACATCCACAGGCAAGCTTGCACACGCCAGGGAGCGGCGGTGATATGGCCGCTTCCTGAGACTCGGCATCGTGTGTCCCCTATAGGATAACGAGCGTCGCTGGCGTGTGCTAGCGGCGTTTTTCGTTGTCGGTGACACAGAGGCTTGACCCCTGTTTCACCATCAGACGTCGATCAAGGGAGAACACACAATGCTACTAGCACGTACCTCTCGTCAGACTCGGCGCCGAGCTATGCGTCCCGGCGGTGCTGCCCGCACCGTCCTGCCGCCACCCCCCGCGGCGACCCGACAGCCGAGACAGAACGCGCCTTGGAGATACGTCCGTGAGGGGAACGGTCCCGCAGTGGGGTACCTCGAACGCCACATCCGCTGCGGGTGGCGCCAGCCAGCTAGCGCTGACCCGCGTCTCGAGAACCGCGCCCGTGCCCTCGTCGGGTGTGACGAGCAGTGGTTGGAAATCGCGTCCCGACCACGTGTGCAGTGGCGCGACGGGCGCGGCCCAGCGCTCCGCCATTCACACTGGGCTGTGGGTCATCGGGTTGAGCCGGGAGGCTGCCTCTATGATGACTGATGCCAGGGTTCCTCCCACCATCGCCGTATCCGCCAAGTGGTTCATGTATCCAGAGCGTGTCGCCTGCATCGTCGATCACGGGTTCGCGGCGGAGTACACGCCAGACCCACAGACGCCCCAGCAGCTCCCGGTGCACGTGACCCCATTGCTCGAAGCGGGGACTCCGGTGCGTTACCACGGCTTCTTCCCCGAGAGTGAGTTCGGTCACGCGGATCCACAGCTCGCTGAGCGAGCATTGCGCACGCAAGAGGCGGTATTGGACGCGATGGCTGGGAGAGGGCAGCAGGTGATCACTATCCACGTCGGCCTGGATCCGACCACCTCGCTTGACCCGGATCGGGTGGTCACGAATTTATCAAGGCTGGTGGCCCACGGTCGGCAGCTAGGCATCACGGTTTGCCTGGAGAACCTCCGCCGCGGGCCTACCAGTGACCCCAACACGGTGGTGGACTGGGCCCAAGCCTCGGGTGCCATGATCACGTTTGACGTCGGACACGCTGTGTCGAACCAGCGCGTCCTGGACGGGGCGCTAACGCCGATCGACTTCATCGATGCCTTCGCCCAGCGCCTTTACGAGGTTCATATGTACGAGCGAGAGACGGATCGACATTGTCCCCCAGAGGATATGACGGTTTTGGGACCGATCGTCGACCGCTTACTCGAGACCCGGTGCACGTGGTGGACCATTGAGTTAGACAGCTGCAGTGAGGCTTTGATGACCAGGGCCTTGCTGCTCAAGCACATCCGTGCGAAAAACGCGACAAAGACGAAGCAAGACAAGGAGAGTAGGCAGGATGTCTAAGAATACACAGATGACGAGAAATGGCAGGCTCCTCGGCCTGCTTGTGCTGGCCATAATAGCGCTGACGGCCTGCGGTGCGCCGACAGCTATCGATCCGACCCCCGAAGTACCGTCGAGCGAGGGAACTGGGTCGAGCGACATACAGCCCGATGACGAGAAAGTCCTGAGCATGTACGTGGCCTATGGCGGGCCCGACGTTATCGCTAAGGCATTCGAGGAAGCAACCGGCATCAGAGTTGAGTTCCTGACCATGTCTTCGGGCGAGGTGTTAACGCGCCTCAAGGCCGAAAAGGGCAATCCGCAGACCGACATCTGGTTTGGCGGCGGGTCGGATGCTTTCATCCAGGCGGCTGATGAAGGGCTGATCGAGGCCTATCAATCCCCCAACCGGGGCAACGTCGAATCCGCCTTCCGCGACGACGAGGGCTACTGGACCGGGGTCTCGCTGGTCGTCGTCGGGTTCCTGGTGAACGATAATCGGTTGAACGATAAGCAACTCCCGATGCCGGAGGCATGGTCGGATTTAGCCGCTCCAGTCTATGCCGATGAGCTGATGGCCTCCAACCCCAATACGTCGGGCACAGCCTACACCACGGTCTCCGGGATCTTGCAGGTGATGGGTGAGGAGGAGGGCTGGGCTTTCCTCGACGACATGTACGCCAATGTTCCCTACCTGGAGAAGAGCGGTTCTGGGCCGGCCAAGAAGGCGTTGGCGGGCGAGTACGCCATCGGCATCGTTCCTGATCCGCACAACATGCCTATGAACAACCCTGACGCGCCCCTGACGCCGGTCTTTCCGGCTGACGGAGTGCTGGCGTGGCCGTCACCGGTGGCCGTCGTCGCCGGCGCGCCGCATCCGAACAATGCCCGAATCTTCGTCGACTGGGCATTGTCGCCGGAGGGACAGAGGATCCTGATGGAAGCGAGCCCCCGCGTGCCCACCACGGACGTCGAGACGATCGAGGGCGTACCCAGTCTGAGCGACCTGGATCTCGTCGCCTACGACCACCTCAAGTGGGGCGCCGAGCGCGAGCGCGTCATTGAGGAATTCAACCAGCGTTACCCGCAGTTCCAGTAACCTGCCCGGGAAGGGCCTGGGAGGGCGCGTGGTCTCCCAGGCCCTTCAGGAAGGGCTCAGAGCCCGATTGGACGTTGCACTATGAGATGGCGCAAGTACGTAGCTCCGGTCTTCATCGCCCTGCTGCTGACCGTTTTCGTCATCTACCCCATGCTCAGTGTCTTGGTCAAGAGCGTGGCGGAAGACGGACGGATCACTCTTGCTAACTACGCTGCGATGTTTGCCAGACTTCGCTTCCGCCGCGCCGCGTTTGGTAGCGTGCTTCTGGCGTGTGGTTCGGCATCGCTTTCCACGCTGCTCGGACTTATCATCGCGCTGGCGGCATGGAAGACGACGCTACCGCTGCGGCGGCTGTTTGCCGTTGCCGCCGTCATTCCCATCATCATCCCCGGCTTCGTCAACTCTCTGGCCTACATCTTTCTGTTTGGCCGTAATGGGTTGATCACCCACAAGCTCTTGAACCTGGACTGGCAGATCTACAGCTGGCGGAGTGTCCTCATCCTCCAGACCTTGGGCCTGACCACCACCACGTTTCTCCTTCTCTCGGCGATGCTTTCGGGCGTGGGCAGCCAGGTGGAAGACGCAGCCCGCAACCTTGGGGCCGGCGAGTGGGAGGTCCTGACGACCGTGACGCTACCATTGATCCGGCCTGGCTTGATCAGTGCTTTACTTCTGGCCTTCCTGCGCTCCATGGCAGACTTCGGCACACCCATCATCGTGGGGGGAGGCTTCACCACGCTGGCCACTGCTTCCTATACACAGCTCATCGGCACCTACGATACAGGCATGGCCTCCACGCTCAACGTGGTCTTGCTCGTCCTTAGCCTCATCGTCTTCTGGTTCTACACGCGGCTCCAGCGCGGCGCCGCCGGTACCGTGCAGGTCCAGTCAGGGAGCGGAGGGCGGAAACCGCTTCAACTGAGCAAGCCCATCAAAGCCGGTATCTGGACGGTCGGGATGGCCTTCTCGGTCCTCGTCTTCACGCTGCTCGCGTCTGTCTTTCTATCAGCCTTCACCAAGCACCTGGGTGCCGATTTCGCGCTCACCCTGGATCACTTCCGCATCCTTCCGCAGCGGGGATGGAACAGCACGCGGAACACCCTGGTCTTCGCCACAGTCACCAGCTTCACGACGAGCTTGCTGGGCATCGTCACAGCTTATCTTGTGAACAGGGGAGACTTCGCGGGCCGAACGTGGCTGGACTTCGTGGCCACGCTGCCGTTCGCCATCCCCGGTACATTCATGGGTGTCGGTTACGCCCTGGCGTTTAGCCATCCGCCGTTCTTGCTGACGGGCACCTGGGCCATCATCGTGACGTGTACGGTGATCAGAGAGCTGCCCCTGGGTCTGCGTGCTGGAACCAGTGTCTTGATGCAGCAGGACCGCTCCATCGAGGAGGCTTCAGCTGGTCTTGGCGCCTCCAAGTTCACTACATTCCTGCGTATCATTCTGCCCATGGCCCGTCCGGCCTTGTTGGTGAGCGCGTTGTACGCCTTCGTTGCTACGGTGAAGACGCTGGGGGCCATCATCTTTCTGATCACCCCCAGCAACAAGACCCTCTCGGCCGATGTGTTCGAGGCCACCATAAAAGGGAGTGTTGGGGAAGCGGCCGCCTTGTCCATCGTGATGATCGTCGCAGCGGCGGCTGGGGTTCTGGGCATCATCGCGATCAGTATGAGGGAGACTGCACAAACGTGGATTCAAGACATACTCACGACTCGCACACCGCTTTGATCGACCTTCAGATGGCAGGCATCGCCAAGCGCTTCGGCGATCAGACAGTCATCAGCAACCTCTCGCTGGACGTCCATAAGGGAGAGCTCTGTTGTCTGCTGGGGCCGTCGGGCTGCGGCAAGACAACCACGCTCAGGATCATCGCCGGTTTCTGCGAGCCGGAGGTGGGGACCGTGTGCCTCGGCGGGCGAGACATCACCCATCTACCACCGCAGGCTCGGGACGTGGGGATGGTTTTCCAGAACTACGCGCTCTTCCCTCACCTCAATGTCTATGACAACATCGCCTACGGACTCCGGCGCCACGGCTGGAGAGAGAGCGACATACAGGCGAGGATCGGCGATATCCTTCAGCTGGTAGAACTGGAAGGGTACGAGCTGCGAGGTGTCCACGAGCTATCCGGCGGTCAAAGACAGCGCGTGGCGCTGGCGCGCGCCTTGATCATCGAACCAAAGCTATTGCTCCTCGACGAGCCGCTTTCTAACCTGGACGCTCGCTTGCGCGACGAGATGCGGCAGGAGATCCGCCAGATTCAGCGCACCCTCAACATCACCACCATCCACGTCACCCATGACCAAGAGGAAGCGATGAGCATCGCCGATAGAATCGTGCTCATGAAAAGGGGGCGCATAGAGCAAGTGGGGTCGCCCTGGGAGATCTACGAGAATCCCGCGACTCGCTTCGTTGCCGCCTTCATCGGGCGCGCCAACATGCTCCGCGGCCACGTGGCTGACGGCGCGCTTGAGCTTCTGGGCCACCGGGTCCCAGTCCCTGCGGATCTGACGCTGCCCGACGGGGAGGTCCTTGGTGCCGTGCGCCCTGAGAGACTGCGCCTGGTCGACGCAGGCAGCACCGATGTCATCGGTACTGTTAAGGAAGCCGTCTACCTGGGCGCCGTCGTGCGGTACAGTGTCGCCCTGGACGACGGTCTTGAACTCGACGTCGAGGTCCCTAGTTCGAGGGCTGTCCATCAGCCGGGCGAGCCGGTGGGAGTGGACTGGCGTCTGGAGGATGTCCACTTCTTCAACGACAGCGCCGGAGCCTCTTGACGGGCAAAGACGTTGGGAGGAGTGACGAGCTGATTGGACGCGTCAAGCCGACCGCCCACAGGATCGTCCAGACCATAGGGATCGATCAGTCCCTTGACGGCGTCCACGTGCGCTTGTTTGCTGTTGGCGATGCTCTGGAAGACCGGCTGGCCCCACATATCGAATAACGCCTGGTAAACGTCCCAGGCTAGCTTCTCTTCCTCGCGCATAAGGAGAATACCCTCTATTTCCTTATCGCTCAGGTTGGCGAGTCCTGCAGTCTCGACACCGGCCTTCTCCTTGTCGTTGGCGTCCTGCGGTCGTCCAGGGGGCCGCCGCTGCCACCGTAACGCCGACACCCGCGGCGAGAGTAGCTGCGGCGACAAGCGCTACTAGAATCGTCATGCTCGTCTGCTTCATCTTCTCGAACATCTGTTTGATCTCTTTCGGTCTCTTGGTCTCTTGACATTCACGAGGGGATTCTACCAGGGGCCCTTGGAGATAGCGTACAGGCTGGATGCAGACCGTATGAAGAAGGGAAAGACCTGCTGATCGACACGTTGCGACATCTTTGGTGTTAGGGGCGACCTCCACTCGAACCGATGGTTACTTCCGTCCTCTAGCCGACCATGCTGGCGACGTCTCCTCCTCGCCCCTGTGCGCCGACCAGACGGCTGGCTTCGTCCACGGCCCTTTTGGTGGAGGGCACCCATTTTCCGGAGAGCGCGGCTCCACACTGCTGACCACGCGCTACTTCGGGCGGCTGATCGTATGTACGGGGATTCACGCTCAGTGGATCGGGCTCGTGGTTTGGCCGTGTAAGCTAGCGCACGGGCTAGCCAGCGGCATTGGGCAGGAGAAGATCGGGTGGGAGTCAGCGGACTACGCCTTGCAGTTGGCCGTCGTATCCCTTGACCCAACTGGTCGCAGCTGATAGGATAGGGGTGAGAACGGACGTTCTCAT
>CAZEQC010000143.1:0-8073 GCA_964514285.1 uncultured Anaerolineales bacterium
TATCGAAGTCACCTATGACGGTTTCCGCTTGAACGATGCACTGCTGGACCATCGCTTCATCTCTTACGACACCGAACAAGGTAACTGAACACTGCCGCTGCCCTCGTGCTAGCCTTTCAAACATGAATCGCATGGGGATGTGTGGGTGGTCTCTTACCCCACGGTGAAAACACGTGCTCTCCATAAAAACGATATCATCAACGTGGATGTCTTCCCAGGCTTTCAATACCGCGTTGATCTGCTCCACGTCGTCGGCAACCAGCATCATCATGTGTGCCATAGTCTCCATCCTTTCTATCTTTGAGTTGCGCTTAGCCTAGATTCCGCGCCTTGGGCAGACAGAAGTCGACTCCGAAGACAGCACCGATCACGAAAGCCCTTGGGGCGTGGGGGGAACCGAAGCTAGATCGGTCTCCTATCCTGCACCTTCTCCGGACAGCATGAAGCGTAAGCGCTTCCCGTGGGCCAGCAAGGTCCCGACCGCCACCGCGACGGCCAACACGAGCACGGTATGGATCAACGAGGCGACTAACACCGGCGGCAACGCATCAATCTGACCGACGAGGGTCGGGTTCAGCCACAGGTCCCCGAGGAGCCCCAGGCCGTCTCAATCTCCACGTTGTAGCTGTTCTGACCACTCTACCACAGTCTCAATGATCCGCAAGTCCGTGTCCAAGTAGGAGCGTACTCAAACGAGGATTCTGAACCCCCGGTCGCGGTCACCATCGCAAGGAGGTGCGGAGCGGTATTCGCCCGGTGATACTCACCGGTGATCACCCCCTAACGGTCCTTAACAGCGCCCGTAACCTGGGCATCCTGCTGTGGGGCAACGGGATCCATATCCTCCAGGCGCTCGGGCTGGAGGAGGATTTCTACGCCGAAGGCGAGCCCGTTGAACAGTGGACGCTGCACGATGCCCAGGGCTTCTTCGTCTGCGGCGTCTAGCTGGGATCGAGGACCCGGCCCACAAAGAGCACGGTGCCGGTCTCGATGTCCCGAATGGCGAAGATGAAGGGCCGGTTGATGGTCACCTCGATGGGCTCGCTGGGCATCGCTGATTCCACCATCTCCACCGCTGTGGCCGCCGCCGCCTCGGTGCCCTCCTCGTCCACCGAGACGAAAGCCTTGTGAATCACGTCCGAGATGAAGAGGTCCCGGCTGCCCGTCATGCCGGAGAAGTCGGCCTCGCCGGAGAAGGCCTTAGGCATGCCAAGGGCAATCAAGGCGTCCTTGAGGCTGAAGCCCGACGAGAACTCAAAGCTGGGCATGCTCAGCCTCACCTGCTCGCGGTCCAGGTCCTCCATCACGGCGGCCATCTCCTCGGCGTCCAGCGCCTCCTCGAAGGTCTCGAAAGCGCCGGCCTCGGGCAGCAGGATCACCATGGAGAGCTCGCGGCCGTCGTAAGGCAGCTCGATCGCCTGATACCCCTGGCGTGCGGCGTAGCCGTAGGACGCGGTCTGCCTCATCAGCGGCACCGTCACCTCGCCGCCGTCCAGCAGGCGGAAGGCGCCGTCCTCGGTCTGCTCCTCCTCGAACGGCTCGGCCCACGCGGCATTGAAGTAGATGGCGTTGGTCAGAACCAAGCGTGTCCCGGGCATGATGCCCCCGCGTGCGATAAGCTCGTCGATCTTGCCCTCCGTCTTCTCGCTGACCCACTCGTTGATGGCGGTCCGGGCCTCCTCCGGCGCGCTGGCGAAGTTGAGCACCCGCAGGCCGGCGCCGTAGTTCTCGGCCAGGGTGTCCAGGAAGGCGTCGCGGAAGCTGTAGTCCTCCTGCCCCCAGATGGCGTTGGCGATGTTCAGCCGGAAGCCCTCGTCGCCCTCCTCCTCGTCGTCCTTCCCCTCTGCGCCCTCACTGCGGCTGGCCAGGGCCTGGTCCAGGGCGTTGAAGGCCGGGTGGAGCTGCTCCTGTGGCAGCCGGTAGTGGAGAGCGTCGGCCATCTGCTCCTCCGTCTCACCGCGGGCGCCGGCGTGCGTCATCGCTAGGGCCAGCGAGATGCTGTAGGGCGAGTAGAAAAGATTCTCGCCGCCCTTCTCATCGGCAAGGCGGTGGTAGAGCTCGAGGGCGAAGGCGGTGTTTCCCTCGACCAGAGTGTCCATCGCGGCGTCGCTCACCTCGGGCGCGCTGACGCGCTCCAGGTCGGACGCCACCGCCTCACCCGGTGCTCGGCCGCTGTCGGGTGCCACCGGACTCGGGCCGCAAGCGGCCAGGGCCAGGATGGCAATGGCGCTTATGCTCAGTATCATCTTCCTCATGGTTTCTCTCCTTTCCTGTTTCGTCTTAATGGCTCTCGTTTCTTCTGCCACGTTCGTTCGCAGCGACAAGCGGCGTGGCCGGCCGTCATACTTACGACGGTTTTCGGGGTGAAGATGTTCCGTTGTCGGAGTTGGGGGCCTGGGCGTGCAGCAGCGTTTCACCGCGGAGGCGGGGAGGGCGCGCCCGGGGAGCCACTCACATCCTCGCAGCGCTGCTACCGGCGCCTCCAGGCATTGTCCCGCCAGCTGTGCGAGGGTCAGGCCGCGGTGGAGGCCCCGGGGGACCTGATCCGCGTCATGGCCGATCCGGGGGTGGAGGTGCGGGGCGCGGACTACGGCACGGTCTACGCCAACGTCGCCTGTCCCAGCCAGGGGGCGGTCTGGTACACCTTCGGTGGCTATCCGGCGGCCAGCGCCGGCCTGTGGAAGCGTTGGCTGTGGCCCTGGGGTAGAGGGATTGGAAGGGGGTGCTCCGGGAAGCGCCTTCACCCTTGCGGGCAGCGCCTTCCCCGCCGATGGGACGGGCACCATCACGGTCAACGGTCACCAGCTGGGCACGTTTGCGACGGACGCGGTCGGGAGCTTTGCGCTGATGCTGACGACGGCGGGGGCGGATGAGGGCTTGTATGTGGTCACCGCGACGATGAACCCCAGTGCCTCCGTGCGGCTGGTGCTCGACGCAGACCAGCCCGTGCGTCCCCCGGAAGGGACTGGCAAGACGATGGCCATTCCCCTGGGGATTGCGCTCGCGCATCAGGTCTTCCTGTCGCTCGTCCAGCGCACGGGCCCGTGATGCTTCTCAACCGATGAACCGATCGATGGCTTGAGCTCAACAACGATGACGGAACCGGCCCGAGATCCGACCGTTCGTATGGCTGGGGATCCGCGCTGCGACAGCCTACATCGTCTCGAGCTCAGCCAACTGCTGCTCGATCTCCCGCGCTACCGTCTTCGTCCGGTCGAGCATAGCCTCCGCATAGTGCTGAAGGGAGGCCCAGGCCCGCTCCTCTTGATGACGCCGATACTGGGCGTCGGCCAAGGCCAATGCGGCGTTTGGCAGTCCGAGACCCTGTAGCTCCACGGGCAGGCCGATATCGATAGCCGAGTCGGCGAGGATCTGACGGACATAGTAGGGCTGCCGCCCGTCTCCTGTCCTAATCTCGGGGTAGGCTTCCAGGATGAGGGCCACGAGTCCTGAGATATGAGGACACGCGATCGAGGTGCCATCCCACGAGGCATAGCCCGTGGGTACAGACGAAAGAATAGCCACCCCTGGAGCGCAAACGTCGATTTCGTGCCCGAAGTTGGAGAAATTGGCGAAGAAAAGCTCGCCGTCCGTGCTGAAGAAGTCTCCGATCTTTCGGTTATGGTCACTGTCTGGGGGGAACGTGCCCAGTTTGCCGATGGCAGAGACGGCAATGACGCTGTCGTACGCAGCAGGGTACGCGACCGCAGTCCTGTCATTCCCCGCCGCTGCCACCGACGTGATGCCCCGCTCAGCCGCTTCCACGAGAGCTACCTCCAGCTGGACGGAGTCCGAAGGGCTGCCCAGACTTATATTCAGGACATCGATCTTGTGGTCCACACACCAGTTAATGGCTTCGATCAGATCGCTCAGTCGGCCGCCCGGCAGGATCTTCAAAGCGTATGTCTCTGCGTCTGGGGCAACACCGGTCACGCCGCCCCGATTTCGCAACGCTGCTATGGTGCCAGCACAATGGGTGCCGTGTCCCTTTTCGTCGACGTTCCACGTTGTGGGGTCCTGGCCGTCCAGGGTGTTGCGTCCACCGGAGGGCCTCAAGTCCTGGTGGTCGGCTATGCCCGAATCGATCACAGCGACTTTGATGTCTCGCCCGGTGAACGACTGACTGACCTGATCGACGCCAAGGAGCAAATGCGTCCAGCTACAGCCGCCAGGGACAGGGATCTCACCAAGCGCGAACCTGACCTGAGAACCCTTCTCCACCTCGACCGCAGAGATCATCCGCGACCAGTAGGTGTTTCTAGGCGAGGCGATCACGTGCTGCATGTGGGTCTCGAAGACCGACACGGTGGCGATCCCGTCTTCATTGGTGACCCCCTTGTATGTGACGTCCGTGCCCATGCAGTATATCGTCACATCGTCGACCGGTTCTCGGGTCTTCTCGTCCACGACCTCCACTCTCACAGGTCGCTTGTCTGCGGAGGGGACTCGGGGCGAGAGGCCTGGCATGGGCATGAAGAACTCCAGTTCCTGATCTTCCTCGATGAGTAGATCCGTACGGCTTGTGGCCAGCTCCTGAGCCCGTTCCTCGGTCATTGCGAGGACGCGCTGTCCGGTCTCTAGCTCTCGGACCAGGTCGATGTCGTCACTTGACGCCACGTGTGCGTCCACCCAGTCCGCCAGAGCCTTCGGCACGACCGCGCTGTGCCGATAGCCAACCAGGTATCGTGTCTTCTGGGACATAGGCTTACCTCTCTTTTGAGCGTGCCTCTGTGCTGTGGAGGGGGACTTCACCCCACGGCGAAGAGCTACCTCCCAACAGGGATGGCCAGACTCAAGTGCCGGTCACCCTCGCTCACCATGAGGTTAAGGGCCTCCATGTCCTGGAGGAAATCCCTGACGTCCCGAGCTCTTACGGGATGGTAGGGATACTTGTCGCGCAGGTGAGAGACGATCGAGTGGAAACTGCGAATCGAGTCGCAATACTCATAGATGTCCTTCTCAACGAACGCCAGGAATAGGCGGGGGCTGACTGCGCTTGACCGTCCATCTTGAATGAACAGAACGAAGGGCGAAACCTGAGATGAACAGAGATATTCTCCCTTCACGTAGCAATTCTGCCAATGATCGAGAGCCTCTTGGAGGTCTGCGTCATAGTCCGGAGGTCTGACGTCATCTTTATACTCGAACTCGAAGTGATAGGCCAAGTTGAACAAAGCGGCGTCATCAAACGGATAGATGAACCGGTAGGCCCGTCCGGGTTGTACGTTGATTATGCCGTACGCCTCCGGGGCTTCGAAATAGGGACTGAACCGGTCCAGCTCAAAGGGAGCTTTCACCTCTGGCGGTTGTAGATGGGTAAGCTTCCCCATCAAGTCTATCATCTGTCGATAAGCGTTCATCTGCTCGCCGGGAAAGCCGGTGAGCAGACTCCATCCAGGGTGGACGCCAAATCGCTGGCAGTGCTTAAGCAACTGGACGTTATGAAGTGCTGAAACACCTTTAGTCATCAACCTCAGCACCTGGGTGCTAAGGCTCTCAATTCCTGGCTGAATACAGTAGACACCAGCTTCGGCCAATACCTGGACTTGTTCCTTGCTCAGGCTAGATCTCGTCTCATAGAAGATCTGGACAGGCAAGCCCATACGTGATAGCTCCAGAAGCGGCCCTCGGAAAAACCTCATATCAAGTACGTTGTCTACCATGTAGATCCACGGCAGATCATGCGGTTCGACATATCTCTCGTTCACGTAGCAGAGTTCGTCGATTACGCGTTCCTGGCTCTTGCTCCGAAAACTGATCGAACGCCCGTTCAGGCCACAAAAGCGGCACTGTACCCGTTCACCCCACCAGCACCCCCGGGACGTTTCCATCTCTACTCCGACACATGTGGATGGGGGAATGGAGGCTGACCGGAGTTGGAAGAAGTAGTCATCGTAGTCAGGATATGGGAGAGCATCCAGATTCTCGACTGCTGTGACACCCCGGATCTCTATCGATCTCCCATGCTTGCGGTAGACGACACCTTCAATATCTTCGATCGGTTGTCGATCTGATATCCGCCTGACGAGCTCCGGAAAACTGAAGTCTGCCTCTCCAGAGCAGACGTAATCAATGAACGGAAACTGTCGGTGCAGCTCCAGACCCATCTCTCCTTCACAGTTGGCTCCGCCGAACACGATCGTGACCTCTGGATAGAGGCGCTTGATCCGATGTGCGAGAGCTACCGATGCCATATTCTGCTCAAACATAGTTGAGAAGCCGACGATCTCATAGGCTTCCCAGTCAACGGTATTGAGACATTGATTGAGGAAACAGTCTATCAGCTCCTTTATGCTGAAGAGTTCATCCATCCTTGTTCTTAAGCCTGGGAGGAACTGGGTGATGTACTCGCGGTACTCAGATTCTGCAGGCAAGTCTTCCCCGAAGAAGGCCTGAGCAAACAGCCACTCTCCGAACATCAACCTCCAGCTCTGTTCTTTGAAGATCTCTTCGTGTCTCGTGATACCGATCATCTCAGCGAAGTTCATGTTGAAATACTTCACATCGCAAGGAATACCCTCTTCACTCAGTCTAGCTTTTAGCAGACTGATTCCGATAGCTGGATAGCTGATGGACTGAAAGGGCATACTTACTAGCAAGACTCTCTTCATCTGCTGCCTCAATTACCGGGGCCCGCCTTCGTGGGGCAAAGGGCACAGAACGCGGGTGGTCTGTCCGTGTTGATGGTTCTGCGCAGGGACCTATAGTCTTCTCCGTTCCAGATGTCCCGGAAGCTGCGCTTGTAGATGTTCCCAAGGGAAGCCCCTGGCAAATCCAAGGCACCGCAGCATGGGAACACCTCTCCGTCGGCACGCACCATGAAACTCACCCAGGGTTCAAAGCAATCGGTATCTGCCGCGTATGGTGAGGGGACATCCCGATCTCTAGGAAGCACTGCTCCCGTGGCGCCATCGCTCCTGGTGCTGCAGTGCGCGTCCAGGGTCTCTATTTGTTCGCCGGGACTTGGCAGATAGTTCTCTGGGTGTACTTCGAATGAAGCAAAGACTATACCTATCCCCCTTCTCCTCGCTTGCAATGCCGCTGCCTTGAACAACTCGCGCGCCAACTCTGGCTCGTTCTCCAGCGATAGTCTCTTAGCTTCTTCTGTCAACAACATAGTGTCCTGCACGAGAACTGAATCCGCATTAAGGCTAGCAGATAGATCAACAAATCCGGGGAGCTCTCTGATATTCTCCGTTGTAGCCACAAATGACAGAGAGACGCTTGGATTCTGCGTTTGGCGCTCAGTTCGGAGCTCGGTGACACCGTGCACATTGGCTATCACGCGCTCGAAATGATCGCGCCCCATCAACCTACAGTAGGTCCCCTTTGTTGCAGCATTGACAGAGAAATTGACCGTGGATCTCTCAGCGGCCAGGATCCTCTCAGCCCATCTATGATTGAACAAGACGCCATTCGTGGAAACGTTTATGCCTAAGCCCGGAAAATGCTCTGTTACATAGTCGAAGATCCTTGGATAGTCCGGGTTGAATAGTGGTTCACCCCAGCCATAGAGATCGATTCGGCTTGCACAGATCAGGGCCTGCTTCCAGCCCTCCCCATCTATGATAGAGATGAATTCATCAAAGGTAAGATCCGTGTAGTTATGCTTCTTGGCTTTCTCTGTATCCCTCTCCGTGCAGAATCGACACTTGAGGTTACATCGGGTTCCCGTTGGGAACTGTATATGAACGGGAAAAGACTGCAGTTGCTCCTGTCCATAGTACTGTTCCCACCGGTTGAGGATGCGATTCTTCTCTCGGACTACTGTGTCTATCTCTTCTGGCATCGCAATACCTCCAGAGACAAGCCTGCAGACAGGATTTAGAGGTAGCGCTCCTGTCAGGAGCGCTACCTTACGTCTGTTCTAGATCAGCACAGCCGTTGACCGTCCCGATCGATCATCTCACGGCCGTTCTACTGGCCGCTCTTCAGGGGGACGCACCGGTGGCCGGACCGGAGGTCTCACGGGTGGCCGGACCGGAGGCCTGACGGGTGGTCGTACTGGCGGTCGTACTGGAGGTCTCACGGGTGGCCGGACCGGAGGCCTGACGGGTGGTCGTACTGGCGGTC
>CAZEQC010000144.1:0-7949 GCA_964514285.1 uncultured Anaerolineales bacterium
AGGTTGATCGCAATCGTGGAACCGAAGCTGGGGGCGGCGGGGCTCTCGATTGTCGTGCCGAGCGTGCGGGCAAGACGCTTTCTGCCTGTGCGCTGGCGCTGGAGCCCGTAGTAGCTGTAGTTGGCCAGGCCGCCGCCGACGAGGGCTGAATTGCCGGAGACAGTGCTGTTTTCGATGGTAACCTCGGCCGAGCCGTTGTACACCACGGCGTTGACTACACCGCCGCCGGAGCCGTAGTAGCAGTACTCGCTGCACCCGGGCATGACCGAGTTGCCGGAGATGGTGCTGTTCTCCACGGTGATCTGAGCTGTGGCGTGCACAAGTCCGGCGTTGAACATCCCGCCGCCGATGCCATAACAGTGATCGCTGCACCCGGAGGCGGCCGAATTGTCGGAGATCGTGCTGTTCTCGATCGTGGTCTGCCCGGTCGCGAACGACAGCCCGGAGTTGACGACACCACCGCCGTAGCCGTAGGTGTAGCCATTGCACTCGGACGAGGCCGAATTGCCGGAGATGGTGCTGTTCTTGATGGTCAGGGCGGCTGTGCCATAGAATTCCCCAGCGTTGTAGACGCCGCCGCCGAGGTCTCCGGCGCTGTTGCCAGAGATGGTGCTGTCCTCGATGGTGGTGATAGCTGTACCATAGTACCCACCAGCGTTGACGACGCCACCGCCGATGCCGTAGCAATTCTCGCCGCCCTGGTCGCTGACCTTGGAGGCGGCTGTATTGCCGGAGATGGTGCTGCTCCGGATGATGAGGGTGGCCTGAGCATCGAAAAATGCCGAATTGTATACACCGCCGCCAAGCCTATCGGCGGCATTGCCGGAGATGGTGCACGCCTCGATGGTGATGTCGCCGTTGTGGGCGTACAAGCCGCCGCCGGCCTTGGTGACCGAATTGCTCAACACCTCGCTGCTCTGGATGGTGACGCTGCCGCCCGAGTTATACAGGCCGCCGCCGTAAGCGGCGGTGTTGCTGAAGATGGTGCTGCCCTGGATGGTGACGTTGCCGCCATACGTGAAGACGCCGCCGCCGAGGTTCTTGCTGTGGTGCGAGAGGGTACAGCCCTCGATGCGGACGATGCCGCCGGTGTTACTGACGCCGCCGCCTCCCTGGGTGACCGTGGCCTCGCGCAGCGTCAGATCGCCGCTGTTGCCCCCCACGCCGTTCACGTTCAGCACGGCGAAGGTATTCCCCCCACCGTCGATCGTATGCCCATTGCCCTCTATGGTGATCGTGCTGGTGATGGGTGGCAGGGCGGCCCCCAGCGAGAGGTCAGTGCCTAGGGTAAGCGTGTCCGCGCCGTTGCCAGCGCCGCAGCCTCCCGTCGCTGTGTCCGTGTTGGCGGCGGTGATGGCGTCCGCCAAGCTGCAGGTGCCGTCCACGTTGATCTCGGCGGCGTGGGCCGCCGGTACCGCCATCCCGCTCAGGGCCAGCAGCAGCGCCGCCGCCCCCACGCTCAGCCCCAGCCTGCGGCGCATCCGCCACAACGTGCGGTGCGGCAGGCGCCGCACCTGTTTGTAGAAAGCGATGAAGCGCTCCAGGATGCGGTGCCCGTGTTTCAACAACAGGTCGGCCAGCCAGGGGTTCTCCGCCGCCTCGGCCAGCTGTTCCCGCCACGCGGCCACCACCTCCGCTTCGTATCTGTGCTCTACTCCCTTCCTCTGTTCGTTCATAATGGATCTCCTTTAAGGCGTCTCTCTCTTCTTCCTCCCGACCTCTGTCTCCAGGGGCACGTCCGCCAGCGCCTCGTCCGGCAGCACGTAGGACTGGTCGAGTTTTTCATCCTCCCACTCCAAGATATCCGGGAAGCGAATGCCGCGCAGCGCTTGCACGGCGAAGATCTCCTCTACCCCTTCCTCGAAGCGCAGGAAGGCCACCGTCTTGCCCGTCTCGATGTTGACCACCCAGACCCCGCAGATGCGCTCCTCCAACCGCTCGACGATGGGGATGCCGCTGAAGGTGGCCGACTCCCGCACCTGGGAGAGGCCGATGAAGGCCAGGGGGCCCACGAAGTCGATGCCGCGGGTGTAGCCGGGGAGCTGAGCGACGGTCCACAGCGTCCCCGCCTCCAGGTTCGCCAGCGCCAGGCTGCCCTGGCCGGACTCCAGGACCCACAGCTTGTCGCGGTACCAGCGCGGCGAGTGGGGCATGGAGATGCCGCGCAGCAGCACCTCGTCCGTCTCCACGTCCATCAGGATGCCGCCGTCGCGTTTGTTTTCCCGCCAGCCGCCCGGTGTGTCCGTCTCGCCCAGCGCGGTGACGACTTTGGGACGCCCGTCCACCATGGCGATGCCGTTCAGGTGGCAGCGGTCCTGGGGCGCCAGGGCGCTGACGAAGGGAGGCCGCCAGCGGGGCGTGAAGCTGTGGTCCCCGTCCAGGGTGCAGAGGCAGCAGAAGCGGGTGTTGACGATCCACAGCTCGTCGTCGCCGGACCAGGCCATCTCGTGGACGTCGATGTCGCCGGTGACGTGGATCCGCCGCGGCAGGTAGCAGGCGTCGTGCTTGCCCGGCGGCTCCAGCTTGCGGGCCACGGCCGGCATGTTCCGCAGGTGCCAGACGGTCTTCTTGCCCCCGATAGCCAGGCGGTGCTGGTGGACGGCCAGGCCCATGGGTTTCTGGAAGGTGCGGAAGTGGGTGTTGATGGTGCCGCCATCGTTGCGCACCAGGACGACCTTGCCGGCCTGGTAGGTGGAGACGACCAGGCTGATGTTGAGCTGGTCGAGGACCTCTGGCAGGTTCGACGTGTAGACGCTGCGCAGGGGGTTAGGTTGTGGGTCCGTTGTTTCTGCTGGCACGTCCGTTGCCCTTTGGTGGGTGAAACCTTGGGCCACTATACTATCGGTCGCCGGAGAAGTCAAGTCGCGAAGCGAGGTTATCCCCCTCACCTGACCTCTCCCCCGGGGGAGAGGGATAGGGAGAGGGCCTAACGTCTCCCCCGGGGGAGAGGGATTGGTCGCGGCCTTGACCTGCGACCCGACGGGTGTATCATGGAGCTCGCATCGATGGTGCACGCCATACTACAGGAAGGGAAAGCCCACGTGAACCCCCGCGTATCGCCGCTGTGGTGGCCCGTACTTGCCCTCTCCTCACCCGTCACGGCGCCCCTCCTGCTCGCCAGGAACCGCCGCTTCCGGGAGGAGCGGGCGCGGGCCGACGCCGTCAACCAGGAGCGCATCGACCGCGCCCAGCCGCTGGAGCTGCCGGCCCTCGATCTCCTGGAGCTGGTGGTGCTGGTCGACTGGCGGACCCGGGAGGGCTACCTGGGCGACGCCGGGGTCTCCTACCTGCTGCGCACCGATCGGGGCACGCTGCTCTTCGACGTCGGGTTTGGCCCGGCGCGCCCCGCGCTGCTCCAAAACGCCGCCCAGCTGGGCGTCGACATCGCGATGGACGAGCTGAGCGCCTTGGTCATCTCCCACCTCCACCTGGATCACCTAGGCGGGATGGCCGCCCAGCGGGCCAGGGAGGTGCGCCTGCCGGACTCGCTCCTGCCCTCCCAGCCCAAGCCCTGCTTCCTGCCGGAGGAGGCCGCGGCCCCGGGCTTCGAGCCGCGCCTCGTCGACGCTCCACGGCTGCTGACCGCCGGCGTCGGGTCCACCGGTCCGCTGGCCCGCAGCCTCTTCCTCCTCGGCTATATGGAGGAGCAAGCCCTGGTGGCCCGGGTGGAGGGGAAGGGCTTGGTGGTGCTGACCGGCTGCGGGCACCCGGGGGTCGAGGTGATCCTCGATATGGCGCGCCGGCTCTCCGACGATCCGCTCTACGTCCTGTGCGGCGGGCTCCACGTCCCGGTCCGCGAGGGGCGGGGCGGCCGGGCCGGCGTCGACCTGCAGCGGGTGGCGGGGACGGGGAAGCCGCCCTGGCAGCGGATCACGGACGAGGATCTGAGCCAGGCCGTCGCCGCCATCAACGCCGCCGGCCCGCAGCGGGTGCTGCTCTCCGCGCACGACACGGGCGACCACGCCCTGGCCCGCATGGAGGCGGAGCTGGCCGCGGAGACGGAGGTGCTGGAGGCCGGGGGCACGTATCGGCTCTGAGTTCGATTCGCCGATCGCTCTTCTTCATTCGTTGGGCATTCGTTGATCTGAAAGCGTGTGCGCTCCTGCGGAGCGCCGCTGGATTGCGAATCGAGCGGGAGCATGGTTTCTCGCTGGCTCTGGGCGGATTCGCAATCCGCCCTTGCCGGCATCGTCGACCCGGCGCGGCGCTGGGCCTTGCCTCAACGGCCAGCTGCCAGTACAATGGTGGCAGCTAGCGCCGGGTGACCGTCTTCGGCGAGGCGTACCCCCGGCGCGGGCTCGATACCGGGAGGAGCGTGGTGCCGCGCCCGATCCGCCTTCTCACCCCCGCCCACCACCACACCTCGCTTCTCCAACACGGCTCACCCTGGGAGGTCCCGATGCCCTTCAGAATCCTGGTCGTCGACGATCAGATCGACAACCCGACCGACGAGATCGCCCGGCTCCCCGCCATGCTGCGCGCCGCCGGCTACGAGGTCAAGACCACGTCCCAGGGCCGCCGGGCCTACGACTTGGTCTGGGACTACCGGCCCGACCTGATCGTCCTCGACATCGTCTTCGAGAACCAGCCGGTGGACGGCGTCGAGGTCTGCGAGGCGATCCGCATGAACGCCTGTGACGTGCCCATCATCCTGGTCACCGCCTTCCGCACCGAGACCGAGCAGGTCCTGCGCGGCTTCGAGGCCGGGGCCGACGACTACGTCACCCGCCCGCGGGACAACCGCGAGATCCTGGCCCGCGTGCGGGCCAACCTGCCGCCGGCCGTCTTCGTCGTCGACGACGACCTGCTGGTCGATTGCTCCCGCCGGAGAATCTGGCGCTGCCGGGACGGGGACTGGGAGGAGGTCCACCTTCAGCCGCTCCAGTTCGAGCTGCTGGAGACGCTGACCTTGAACGCGGGGCAGGTGGTGCCGCCCACCACGCTCAAGGACCGCGTCTGGGGCAAGCCCGTCAGCGACGCGGCGCTCGCCGTCTACGTCCATCGCCTGCGCGATAAGCTGGAGCCCGATCCCGGCCAGCCCATCTACCTGGAGACGGTGCGGGGGCTCGGCTACCGCTTCCGCGGGGATCCCGTCCGCGCCAGCCTCAGCGCCCTGGCGCACGGCTGCGGCGGCGCCGGGAAGGAGGGCGCCGATGGGTGACCTCCTGCGCGAGTACTACGTCTCCCTCGGGGAGCTGCTCCTGATCCTCGGCCTGGCCGGGGCGGCGGGCCTGGCCGCCCTCTGGGTCCTGCGGAGCCGCTGGCGGGGCCGGATGAGGGAGCTGGAGCGGACCCACGCCGACGACCTGGCCGGGAAGGGGCGCGAGTACCTCCACGATCTCCACCAGCACCTGCAGAGCGCCCTGGCCCACGAGTTCGTCAAGGGCCTCGACTACATCGCCAAGAAGGGTGTCGAGACGCTGGAGGGGTTGGGGGAGGAGGAGCAGGTGCTGCGCGATAAGCAGCGGCGGATCGTCACCAAGGCCCACGATCTGATGCAGCACGCGGACAACATCCTAGACGTCTTCGCCCCCCGGCCCGCCGCGCCCCGGCGGGAGCTGCTCAGCATGCGGCGTCTGGTGGAGCATCTGCTGCTGGAGCTCTACCCCTACGCCCAGAGCCGGGGCGTGACGCTCCGGCCCAGCCTGGAGGACGTGGAGCCCACGGCGCTCGATCGGAGCCTCACCCTCCAGACGCTCCGCAATCTGGTCCATAACGCCATCAAGTACTCCCATCCGGGCGGCGCCGTGGCGGTCGAGCTCTCCCTGGAGCGGTCCGGCCGGGGCGCCGAGAGGAGGGTGGCCGTCGAGGTGCGGGACCGGGGGAGGGGGATCCCGGAGGAGGAGCGGGAGCGGATCTTCGAGCTGCGGGAGCGGGGGGACGGGCTGATCGAGCCGGGCAGCGGCCTGGGTCTCTACGCCGCCCGCGAGGCCGCCCGCCGCCAGGGCGGCGACGTCGTCCTGGTGCGGAGCGGGCCCAATCAGGGCTCGGTCTTCAAGGCCACCTTTCCCTACGACCAGGCGTGATGCCCCGGAGCGAACCCTGGCGTCTTCCATTGTAGCAAGGGCTTCAGCCGTTCCTGTGGACAGAGCTTCACCGCAGAGGCGCGGAGGGCCGAGGGTCTTCGGCCACGCAGAGAACGGCATCCTGATGAGTTGTGTCGTAACGGCATCCGCCGTTGCCGACGCGATCTGATCGTTGGTAAGGTTGCGGTAAGGTTCCTGTGCTTTGATGGGTCTGGGAGGTCAGAGAATGGAACGTGAGACGCTCGCCGTCCGAGCCCTGGTGGTGCTGTTGGGGTTGATGACGTCGATCAGCTGCATCGGCACCAGCCGCTCGGAGCTGATCGGGACGGCCGTCGCCGAGACGGTGACCGCGGCCCCGGCCGTGCAGACGGCCCGGGCGACGCCGACCGCGCCGCCGGCGCGGGAGGTGGCCCTGGTCTCCTTCCACGGCCGCTACGTCACCGCCATGGGGGCCGCCGATGACTGGGCGCTCCAGCAGCGGCCCGAGTTGGACGCCTGCGGGGTGTTCGACTGGGTCGATCTGGGGGGCGGCGAGATCGCCCTGCTGACGTGCCACGATCGCTACGTCACCGCGCCGCGGCGAGGGACCACGCGCTGGGACTGGGCGCTGTGGCAGGATTCGGCGCTGGGCGACTGCGCCCGGTTCGTCCCGCACGAGCTGGACGGCGGCCCGGAGGGCGGCCCGGGGGGCGGCGAGGTGGCCTTCGAGAGCTGCGCCGGGCGGTTTCTCACCGCCGGCGACGGCGGCTGGGCGTCGGGGCTGGCGTGGACGGTGGTGGCGGAGACGGACAAGATCCAGGATTGGGAGCGCTTCACGCTGGTTCAGCCGTAGTGATGGGCTGCAGGGAGCACTGGACCTAGACCCCCTTAAGGTCTCGGGCAAGTCTGCGCCGCGCCCTGGAGTGTCCTGACTGACATCGTTCTGAGGGGTTTGAGGTGAACGTCAGGTTGTGGTACCCAAGAAAAAGGAGATCCCTATGCTGCGCGCGACCCTATCTCGGAGAGCCCTGATCATCATCGGCCTCCTGGCTCTGTTGACCCTCGGCCATTCCCGCGTCGCTTCGGCCGGGTCCGGTGGTTGGACGGGCATCGGGCCTGAAGGCGGGCGTATTGAGGCCCTGGCGGTGGACCCCACGACGCCGACAACGGTCTATGCGGGAGGCGTCACCGGTGACGTCTTCAAGAGCACGAACGGCGGTGCGACCTGGCGCGCGATCAACGAGGGGCTGACGCACCCGGACCTGTACGCCCTGGCGATTGACCCGGCGACACCGACCACCGTCTATGCGGCGACCAACGGCGGCGTGTTCAAGAGCACCGACGGCGGTGGGGACTGGAGCGCTGTTAACGCCGGCCTGTCCAGTATCCAGCCCATGGCCCTGGCGATCGATCCGGTGACGCCGACCACGCTCTACGTGGGGGGCTACGTTGGCGGGGTGTTCAAGAGCACCGACGGCGGCGGGAACTGGGCCGCCGCCCGCGCTGGGCTGAGCAACGCCGATGTATCCGCCCTGGCGATCGACCCGCTGACGCCAGACACACTCTACGCGGGGACCGAGGATGGCGTGTTCAGGAGCGCGGATGGCGGCGAGAGCTGGAGCGCCGCCAATGCGGGGATCACCAACACGAAGGTCTTGGCTCTCGAGATCGACCCCGTGACGCCGACCATGGTCTACGCCGGGACGTGGGGTGACGGCGTGTTCAAGAGCACCGACGGCGGCGAGCATTGGCACGCGGCCCATACCGGCTTGAGGGAGCTCCGCGTCAGCTCCTTGGCCATCCACTCGGTGACGCCGACCATGGTCTACGCCGGGACGTGGGGTGACGGCGTGTTCGAGAGCTCAAATGGCGGCGACACCTGGCGTCCGGTCAATGATGGCCTGAGGACCGACCGGGTCCAAGCCCTGGCGATCCACCCAAAGA
>CAZEQC010000145.1:0-7867 GCA_964514285.1 uncultured Anaerolineales bacterium
AAGGAGGTTTCGATGGCCGAGCAGAGGATAGACCTAAATACCGCGAGCGTTGAGGAGTTGGCGCAGCTCCCGGGCATCGGCCCGGTACTTGCCCAGCGCATCGTTACCTATCGCGAAACCGTACAACCTTATGACGAGCCCGGAAAGATCACCGCTGTGTCTGGCATCGGCGAGCGGGGCTATCGCGAGATTGCTGATCGCCTGACAGTCACGCTGCCCGCCGAGAATGAGTTCGCGACACCAGAGGCCTCCCCGGATCAAACGGAGAAGGACCAGGACCTGGCATCGGAACCTTTGGAAGCTGAGGAGGAACCTCAAGCTGAACCTGAGTTGACGTCGGAGGAGACAGAGCTTGCCGTCAGAGCTGTTCCCCCGGGAGCGTCGGTCTCTGAAGAGCCTTTGCCCTTGGAGGAGGAGGTCCCAGAACAGGAGCCCTCGAAGGAAGAGGAGGAAACTGTTGCGTCTGCCGAACAGGAAGCGTCGATGGAGCCTTCCAAGGAGGCCGAGGCTGAGCCAGATCAAGAGGCGCCTGAAGAGGAAGAGCTAGGCGAGCCCCGGGAAGAACCGGCTCAGGAAGAGCCAGCGGAGCACGATGTCCCAGCCAGATCCCTGGACACGCCAGTTGAGGCAGCACCTCCGTCGCCCTGGTGGCGTCGTCTGTCCTGGCTCTGGACCGCGATCTTGGGTGGGCTGCTTGGCATGGTTTTCGCACTGGTCGTCTGGGCAGGCATCAACGGCTCTCTTGATGTTGGACACAGCTGGGCCGTCCTGGACCTAGAAAGCGATGTGAACGGTCTGGCGACGGACGTGCAGACGATAGGGTCGCAGGTCGAAGGGCTGCAGAAGCGGCTCGACGATCTCGAAGATCTCAAGACCAGAGTGGAGGATGTCGAAGCATCTGTGGATGATCTGCGCGAGGAGACCACCGAGCTTCGTGATCAGGCCGACGCCATGGAGGAAGAGATCGCCGCCATGTCTGAGGAGCTACAGATGCTTTCAGAGGATGTGCAGTCGCTGCAGGAGCAAGCCGAGCGTACGGAGAGCTTCTTTGGTGGGCTCCAGGCGTTGCTAAATGACGTCTTTGGTGAGATCGAGGGAGAGGCGATGCCGACTCCCACGCCGACGCCTGAAGGAAAGTGAGGGGTAGGCAATGACAGAGCAGACAGGTTCGTCAGGCAGCCCCTTCGTCCGGGCTTTGGGGGGCTTCCTCCGCTTCTTGGTTCGCCTTATCTTCGTCCTCGTTATCGGCATGCTGATCGGGCTGGGGCTCTTCTACGGCATACCGTGGGCCTATCGACGCTTAGTGTGGCCGGTTCAGGAGAATAGCGCTCGGATTGCCATCCTGGAGGAGCAAGTAGCGAAGAACTCGGAGGGCATATTCGACAACCACCGTGCACTCCAGGATCGTATCGTAGATCTTGAAATCGAGGGCGCCGAGCTCCAGGAGGAGATAGCTGCTCAAGCTCAAGACCAGCAGGCGCTCCAGGAGGCGGAGCAACGGCTGACGCAGCATATCACAGGCCTTGAGGAAGATCTGGTCGTTCTCGGAGAGGATGTACAGGCTCAGCAGCAGAAGATCGACCAGGTCCGTTCGGAGGTCACTGGTACGGCGTCGGCCCTGGAGGAAATCGCGGAGGTCCAAGAGCAGCTCGCGGAGGCCCAACAGGAGCTCCTTGGGCAGGTCGAGACCTTTGATGAGACCTTGGACGACGTTCAGGGACAGCTGGATGCGTCTCTGGCGCGCCTTTCGCTCCTTCAGACCGCACAGGATCTCCTGAAGGTGCGTCTCCTGCTGGTTGAGGACAACCCCGGAGCGGCTCGCGATACGCTGGAACTAGCCATGGCTCATCTTGCCCACGCTAGCGAATTGGTGCCTTCGGAGGGGGCGGTGCTGGATGATCTACGCGAACGCTTGACGGCGATTGATGATCTGATCGCCGAGCGATCCTTCCGCGCCCGCCCGAGCTTGGAGGCCTTGTGGGCTGACACGATGGATCTCGTGACCCCACTGGGGGCACAGTCGGTCATCACCGAGACCCAAGCGACCTCGCCGCTTCCCACACCGACGCCTTCACCCTAGCACGATGCGATTGGCTTCTGGGTAGAGGGGTTATGTTGGTCGCTGACGGCTCAGCTGGGCCTGTCCCTTCTGAGGAGAGGTAGGCGCGCTTGAGCGAGATTCGCTACAGCCGGGGCCTCAGTCTCCGTCACGTCATCGCCCGGGGGTTGGGTGTGATGGTCGTCGTCGCTGTCTTCGTCCTTATGGACGAAGCCATCGCCGCGGCTGGACCGCTCACCCCCTTGGCTTTTCTGCTCGCGCTCCTCCTGATCTTGGCTAACCTGCTGGGCTACGTCGAACTGACCCTCAGCGGCAGTAAACGTGGTGGCGCATATAGCCAGGTTCACGAGGCTCAGGGTGGATGGCTGGCCTTCTTGACCGGTTGGACGCTGATTCTCTCTGGTCTGGGTGTCTGTGCTCTTCTCGCGTATGGGCTGGGCGTCCAGATTACCATCCTCCTGCGCGATCATCTTAACTTGGCGCTTCCTGTCTGGCCCTGGGCTGCGGGATCGGTGCTCTTGTTGGCCCTCAACAACGCCCTGGGTACGCGAGAGGGACGACGTGGTCTGATCACTGCGTTGCTCATCCTCATGGTGCTCCTCGTCGGTTTCACCCTCTTGGCCGTCCCTCACATCGATCTCGCGCGTTACCGAGGAGGTCCCCAGGATTGGCGACAGGCGATCCCCCTGTTGATGGCCTCTTTTGTAGCGTTGGAGATCACAGCCACGCTTCAGAATGAGATGCAGCGGCGCGAACGTGGCACCCCTCGGGCTCTTCTCCTGACGCCGGTGTTGGTTACGCTGATCGAGGCACTGGTCGCCGTCGTCGTCATCGGCGTCGTGGAACCTGGGGCTCTGGCAGATCCTCAGCTCCTTCTGGCTTCGTTTGGGGCCAGTGTGGCTGGTGGAGCGGGGCGGCCGCTGATCCTTGCCGCGGGTACTTTAGCCCTTGCTCTGGCGTTCAACAACGTCTTCGTTCTGGTGGTGCGTCAGGTCTATGCTATGAGTAAAGATGGCTACTGGCCATCGGGCTTCCTCCGGATGCACCCCCGCTTTGGGACGCCTGTCTGGATCATCGCTCTCGTTGCCGCAGCCCTATTGTTCTTAACGATCCTTCCAACCTCTTTCTTGAGCCAGCTTACCGGGCTGCTCTACCTCCTTGTCCTGATGGGCGTCAACTTGGCGCTTGTTCTCCAACCGCAGGCCCAGACCTCCTCGTTCACGTTGCCGTTCCATCCCTGGGTGCCAGGCTTGTCCTTGGTCATCGACGTGCTGGTCGTCTCCCTATGGCCCTCGACCATCCTGACCTGGGCAGCTTTTTGTCTCGTCGTTGGCGGTCTTCTTTACCTGCTCTATGCCCGCGGTCATCATATCCAGGCCCAGGAGGGAGTCACTGTCTTCAAGCCGCCCTCCGAGAAGAAAGCCGAGCCTGATTATCAGGTGCTGGTTCCGGTGGCCAATCCAGCTACCGCTGGCACATTGCTCCGTCTGGCAGGTATTCTTGCCTGTCAAGAGGGTGGTAAGGTCCTGGCCTTGCAGGTGGTGACAGTGCCGGACCAGGTTCCCCTGGAGGAGGGCCGCCATCGAGCGGCTGTCGGGCGCGTGCTGCTAGAGCGGGCTATGACGCAGGCAAAGGAGGAGGGCTTCGCCATCCAGACGATGACGCGCGTGGCTCACAGCGTGGCTGAGGGCGTTTTGGATACGGCTCGCGAGGAGGGCGTGGATATGATTCTCCTCGGCTGGCGTGGCTACACCCGCTCCGCCGGCGCATCCATGGGCCCCATCATCGACGCCGTGATTCGGGACGCGCCATGCGAGGTCACCGTGGTTAAGGGCGAGAGATGGCGCGAAGCTGAGAAGATTCTGGTGCCAACCGCCGGTGGCCCTCATGCTCCCATCGCGGCGCGGCTGGCCTTGCTCCTTTCGGAGGCTTTTGGGTCAGAAGTGACGGCCCTCTATGTTCAGTTGGGTCGAGCCACTCACCATCAGATAGACGAAAACAAACGGCGCATAGCCAAGACGTTGAACGGGCTTGAGTTCGAGCGCCCTCCAGAGCAGAAGGTCATCGTCGCTGAAAGCGTCGTAGAGGGTATCGTCCGCGAGGCAGAGAAATATGACCTGGTGCTGCTTGGCGCTTCTGAGGAAGGGCTCTTCGATCAGTTTGTATTCGGTAGCATCCCTCAGCAGATCGCTGCGCGTGTCCCCAAGACGGCAGTGATCGTTCGGCGCTATGGAGGAGCGACTCAGTTCTGGAGTCGCAAGCTGACGCGCGGGCTGCTCCAACTCTTCCCTCGTTTGAACATCGAGGAGCAGCTGGAGCTACGCGAGGCTATGAGAGACAGCGCCAGACCAGGGGTCAATTTCTTCGTGCTCATCGTCCTGTCATCTATCATTGCTACCCTGGGGTTATTGCTGGACAGCGCCGCGGTGGTGATCGGCGCGATGCTTGTCGCTCCCTTGATGTCGCCGATCTTGGGCTTCTCCCTGGGCATGGTCATGGGCGATGTGCGCTTGGTCCGTCTGGCTATCGAGTCGATGTTCAAGGGCGTGGCGTTGGCTCTCGTCCTCGCCGTTTTCATCGGTATCCTCTCGCCTTTCAAGGAATTGACGGACGAGATCTTGATGCGCACGCAGCCCACCTTGATTGATCTGGTCATAGCCCTCGCGTCGGGGATGGCCGGAGCTTACGCCATATCTCGCGAGGAGGTGAGCGCCGCTCTGCCCGGCGTAGCCATCTCCGCTGCCTTGATGCCGCCTCTAGGGGTGGCGGGCCTGGGGCTGTCGCTGGGAGAGCCTCAGGTGGCCGGGGGGGCTTTCCTGCTCTTCTTGGCCAATATCGCTGCCATCAGTTTGGCTGGTGTCATTGTCTTCGTCCTCCTGGGTGTTCGCTCTCAAACTTGGCAGCCAGAAACCAATCGTCGCATACGACGTGGGTTGATTGGCTTTGTGCTTCTTGTCCTGGTTATCGCCGTTCCGCTGGGGATCATTATGGCCGGCATCGTGCGCCATGCTGATGCCCGGCGCCATATCCGAGAGGTGTTGACGGAAAAGATGGCCGCTCAGGAGGCAGACTTGGTCGACTTTGAGCATCAGATAGAGCGACGGCACGTGACGATTATCGCCACGGTCCGATCTGTTGATCAACTCGAAAGCCCTACCGTTGACAGGATCGCTGGTGCACTGAGGGAGACTCTGAACCGCCCCGTGACGCTGGAGATCATCACTCTCCCCGTCGTCCGTTCGCAGGGCTGAACGGGAGGCGTTCAGCACGTTGAATGCCATCTGCGAGGTTGAGTCACCTGATGCGTAGGCTGCGAAGACCTGAGTACGGGCGAGTTTCGCCCCTATTTGATGACCTGCGTTATAATCTGGTGGTCGATTCCATCATAACCGGCAATACGCCGGCTTGGATCTACGTCGATGACCTGGCTAACCCGCGGACCGGTTGGATGTGGAATCGGATGGGTACGATGCTCTTGGCTGGAGACTCTGACGACAGCACGTTCAACCAGGCTTTGTCCATACTTCTCACCAGACGCGTGGCTCCCGACGCTCGATGTCGTCAGATTCCCTCCCTCACGTTGCATCACTCGCCCTCTGCCTGGGAATACGAAGTCGGTTCTCTGCTCCCTGATGCGAAGCTCCATAGGATGTGGCGCCGTTTCTATGTCTTCGATCGCCTGGGCGTTGACTGGAAGGAGCGACTCCCCTCCGACTGTCTTATACGGCCCATAGATGACCGTCTATTGCAGAAGGATCACCTCGAGAATCTCGACAGCGTCATCGGTTGGATCCATTCCTTCTGGCACAGTGTGGAGGACTTCATAGAGACGGGCTTCGGCTTCTGCCTCGTGCAGGATAGAGCCGTCGCCAGTTGGTGTTTGACCGTCTATGCCGTTGACCGCGACGTCGAACTAGGGCTGGCTACGGGTCCCCGCTATCGGAATCGCGGCTACGCTACCTTAGTTGCAGCGGCCTGCGTTGAGTACAGTGTCGCGAGAGGGTGCAAGCTCCACTGGCATTGTGACGAGGAGAACCTACCTTCAATCCGAGTGGCGGAGAAGGTGGGGTTCTTGAATCCCGCACGGTACCAAGTCTACACCTACGTGATTTGAGGCGGGCTTTGGAACCTTTTCCGTCTTCGAGCCGTCTTAGATATGACAGGCTGGGCTGACGAGCAGTGGTGCGGCGATGAGTATACGAGGATCTGATACTGGGGAGGGAGAGGATGAAAGAAATCATGCTGATGGCTATAGTGATCTCGTTGTTAGCTATGGCTAGCTGTGGAGTCGCTGAAGAGTCGAGCAAAGACCCGGCCTCGGGCGCGGTTCTGGCCTCCGAGAAGGAGCGGGTGAAGCCTGATGTACCCCTGACGGAGATGAGTGAGCTGGTCGAGGGAAACAGCGCGTTCGCCTTCGATCTTTACCGACGCTTGGTCGAGGAGCAGGGCGATGAGAATCTCTTCTACTCGCCCTATAGCATTTCCCTGGCGCTTGCCATGACCTATGCTGGTGCGCGGTCCGAGACGGAGGCCCAGATGGTTGATACCCTCCATTTCATCCTTCCGCAGGATGATCTCCATCCCGCGTTCAACGCGCTGGATCAAGAGCTTGTCCAGCGAGGCAAGGGTGCTAAGGGAAAGGATGAAAAGGGATTCCAGCTGAATATCGCCAACGCCATATGGGGACAGAAGGATTACCAGTTCCGCGAGGCGTTCCTGGATGTTCTGGCCACGAACTACGGGGCCGGCCTGCGCGTGCTCAACTTCGAGGGGGCGCCGGAGGAGGCTCGCCACAAGATCAACGAGTGGGTCAGCGAGGAGACCGAGGGCAAGATCGAGAATCTGATTCCTCAGGGCGCCATTGACCCTCTCACGCGCTTGGTGCTGTCCAATGCTATCTACTTCAACGCTGCCTGGGCGAGTCCGTTCGAGGAGGAGAAGACCGAGAAGGGCCCCTTCACGCTGCTCGATGGCGGTCAAGTCACGGTTCCGATGATGCATCAGACCGAGTCTTTCGGCTACGCCGAGGGCGAGGGCTATCAGGCGCTGGAGCTCCCC
This sequence comes from uncultured Anaerolineales bacterium, assembly GCA_964514285.1. Lineage (GTDB taxonomy): Bacteria > Chloroflexota > Anaerolineae > B4-G1 > B4-G1 > SKLM01. Next base: position 7,118 of record CAZEQC010000145.1, read on the forward strand.
TATGATGGCGGTGAGATGTCGATGGTGATCTTGCTCCCCGAAAGGGAGGGCATCGAGGCGTTTGAAGATACCCTGGATGTTGAGCGGGTGCAGGCCATACTTGCCGAACTGGAGCATAAGCAGGTCAGCCTGACTATGCCCAAATTCGAGTTTGAATCACGTTTCAGCTTGAGCCAGACGCTGGCTGCGATGGGGATGCCAGAGGCTTTCTCCACCCGCGCCGACTTCTCTGGCATGACGGGTAGTCCGGACCTGTTCATCTCGGACGTGCTGCATAAGGCTTTTGTATCCGTTGACGAGGACGGCACCGAAGCCGCGGCCGCTACCGCTGTGGTAATGAAGTTGTCGGCAATGCCACAGGAACCGATGGCTTTCACCATAGATCATCCTTTCCTGTTCTTGATTCGCGATATCGAGACCGGCGCTGTGCTCTTCGTTGGTCGCATCCTGGATCCCAGTGTCTAGTCCCGGTACCTGAGAGCTTGTAGCAGAGTCGCCTCCCCGACCAACAACGGCCGGGGAGGTCTCTTATTCTTCCAGATTCGTCTCCTCAGAGCCCTCTTGCCAAAGGAGCCCTGGTCAGCTGACCAGGGCTCGCCCTGATCGCTTGGGTAGCATCACAACCCACCCCTTGGCTGATGTACTGATGGCCCCCTGCAGCTATACTAGAGGTAGATCAGGGACCTGCTGGTAATTGCTCGCCCCCTTGCTCTGAGCTGATGGCTCGGGACGAGCTGTGACCCGCGGTGT
>CAZEQC010000146.1:0-7855 GCA_964514285.1 uncultured Anaerolineales bacterium
GGCGCCGGGCGCCGATGAGCAGGGCAGCGCCCCCGAGACCAGCTACCACCACCGCCGCCACGACCCAGGTCCAGCGCACGGTCCTCGCCGGAGCGTCCGCCGGGGCGGGCGCGGGATCCGTATCGGCCCCCGGGCTGGGGGACGGCTCGGCGGGCGTGGCAGCGGACGTGGGGGACGCTGCAGCCCCTGCCTCCGCATCCCCGACGATGATCTGGCCGCCTGCAGCCTCGACGGACATGGCACTGGCCGCCGTGTCCAGCACCTGTACGTTCTGCAAAGCCAGCGCGCTGACCCCGTCCGCCAGGGCAGTGCCGGAGATCGTCGCCAGCACGCCAGAACCCTCGGCGCCCGCTGACTCGCCGAAGGTGGCCGCGCCGAGCACCACGGTGCCCGCCTCCTCGTCGATGGTGGGGCCAACGGGAATCTTGTTGCGGCCCGTGCTGGTCAGGAAGTCGCCCACGGCTCCCTCCGTCACCTCCACCACGGCCGGGTCATAGGCCAGCTCCACCTGAAAGCCACCCAGGTTCTCCACGCCCTCGATCATCACCTGCAGTGAGAAGCTCTCGTTCGGGTCCAGCTCAAGCTGGGCCGGCTCAATCCGCAGCCTCGGCCCCGGTTGCGCCGCTCCGACCTTGAGAACGCCCAACGCGGCGATGATTAGGACGGACAAGAAGACGATGGTTGCTCGTTGCTGTCTACGCACTGTGACACTCCTCCATTCTCTCTGTTACTTGTCGTGCTACACCGTGATTTAGAGCAGCGACAGGCTTCCGAACTCTTGCAAGCAGCCTGCAGGACGCAATCGGACCTGCTCATAGGAGCCATCAGCACCGCGACCGATCACGATGAAAGACGTCGGAAGTCCTGTCGACGCCATCAGTATACCATTAGAGGGCGATCCTGTCACACATGCGTGGGAGGGAGGAAAGGGAGCGTCCTCGCGATCGACACTGGCCCGCTCCCAGCGACTATGTCCGGCCTCGATTGCATGGTATAATGAGGCGTATCATTGGGATCGAGGGAAGGGAACAGCCCATGCTCGGACTCAAGCCCACAACCATCCGCACCCGGCTTCTGGTATGCTTCGTCCTTATGACCCTTCTGCCGGCAATCGGCATCAGCGTCGGCTCCGGCATCGTGGGGTACTACAACGGGCGACAGCAGGCGATCGATCGCCTGGTGTCGGTGGCCGCGCTCAAGGAGTCAGCGCTCCGCAACGCCGTGCAGTCGCTCCACGAAGAGCTGGTCATCGCGTCGAACACGGACTGCGCCTTCGAGCGCATCAGCGTGGTGCTCAACCTGGCGCGAGACAACAAACACTACGAGTTCTACAACAAAGCGGTGCGCCGACGCTTCCACGGCCTGGTCGGGCAATCTCCGCAACTCCAGGAGCTGTTCCTGGTCGATCTTCGCGGCCAGGTGGCGCTCTCCACTGACCTGGAGCAAGAGGGGAACGACGTAAGCGATGAAGACTTCTTCCACAAGGGTATGGCCGCGCCATACACGCAGCTGCCCTTCGATGGGAACAGCGACCAACCAGGCTTCTCGACCTCTCACCAGGCAGGCTCGGTGATCGCGGTCATCCCCGTGGTGGGCCAGCAAGGACGTCCCTTGGGCGTCATCGGCGCCCGGGCGGATGTCGAGACGCTGAACGAGATCCTGGCGGAGCGGACCGGACTCGGCGAGACGGGGAAGGCCTACCTGGTGGACGCGGATTATGCGCTGCTGGAGGGCGTCCCTCTGCCGGCTGGCGACGACCCGTCCGCCAATGGCGGCGTTCGCGCGGTCCGGTCTGAGGGGATCGAGACGGCAGCGCGGGATGAGGTCAACTGCGCTGGCGTCTTCGAGGACCACCGCGCCGTCAACGTCGTCGGCGTCTACCGCTGGTTGCCGGACCTGCAGGCGGTGCTCTGTACCGAGCAGGATCTGGCCGAGGGCTTCCGCGCTATCTACGCCATCTTCGGCGTCAACCTCAGCATCGCCCTGATCGCCGTGGTGCTCGCCATCGGCGCCTCGCTGCTGCTCACCCGCAGCATCGCCGGGCCCCTGGTCAACCTGGTCAACACGGCGACGCAGATCGCCGCCGGGGACCTGGAGCGCACAGCGGAGGTAGAGCGGGACGATGAGCTCGGCACGCTGGCCGAGGCCTTCAACAGCATGACGGCCCAGCTGCGGGAGCTGATCAACAGCCTGGAACAGCGGGTGAAGGAGCGCACCCACGCTTTGCGGGCGGCCAACCAGGCCCTGCAGCGGCGGGCCGTACAAATGGAGACCAGCGCCCGGGTGAGCAAAGAGGTGACGTCGATCCTGGACATCGACGATCTGCTGACCCAGGTGGTCCACCTGATTCGAGACGCCTTCGGCTACTACCACGTCCACATCTTCCTCCTGGACCGCGAGACGGATCAGTTGGTGATGCGAGCCAGCAGCAGCAGAGCGGAGCCCCAACACCAGAATATCACGCTCGGCGCCGACAGCATCAACAGCCGGGTGGTGCAGTCGCAGGCCCCCGTGATGGTGAACGACGTGACGCAGAACGCCCACTACCTGCTCGACGAACGTCTGCCGGAGACGCGATCCGAGCTGGTGATCCCGCTCCAGCTGGGCGATCGGGTGATCGGCACCCTGGATGTGCAGAGCTCCCAGGTGGACGCCTTCGCCGAGGAGGACGTGCTGGTGATCCAGAGCCTGGGCGATCAGATCGCCGTCGCCATCGACAACGCCCGGCTTTACGACCGCAGCCGGGAGCTGGCCGTGCTGGAGGAGCGCACCCGCCTGGCCAGGGAGCTCCACGATTCGGTCACCCAGTCCCTCTACAGCCTGCTGCTGCTGACCGAGGGATGGCGACGGACGGCCAGCTCCGACGGGAAGGAGCGTGTCGAGGACTACCTCCGCCGCATCGGGGAGATCACGCAACAGGCCCTCAAGGAGATGCGTCTCTTGATCCACGAGCTCAGGCCGCTGGCCCTGGAGGAGGTGGGGCTCCATGGGGCGCTGCTCCGCAGGCTGGACGCCGTGGAGAAGCGAGCGGGCATCGACGCCCGCATCCTGGCGGACGACTTGGTGGACCTGGAACCGCCGGTGGAGGAGGGGCTCTACCGCATCGCCCAGGAGGCCTTGAACAACGCCCTCAAGCACGCTGAGGCCGAGAGCGTGGTGGTCCACATCGGGGCCGACAACGGAAACGTCGTGCTGGAGGTAACGGACGACGGATGTGGATTCGACCCGGACGCCGTCGATTGCGCCGGCGGTATGGGACTTGCCAGCATGCATGAGAGAGCCCAGGCGCTGGGCGGATCTCTGACCATCACCTCGGCCCCGGAGGCGGGGACGAAGGTGGCGGTGACGGTTGCTTTCGGGAGTCGGCCGACGGGCTAGACGGGGGGTTATGATGGAAGAGGCAATCCGCATTCTGATCGCCGACGACCACGCCATCGTGCGCGAGGGCTTGCGCACGCTGATCGGCAGTGAATCCGGCATCAAGCTGGTGGGAGAGGCTGCCGACGGGGTGGAGGCCGTTCTCAAGGCGCGATCCCTCCGGCCCGACGTCGTTCTGATGGACCTGGTGATGCCACGCAAGGACGGCCTGGAGGCCATCACCGAGATCAAACGAGAGAACCCCGAGATACGCATCCTGGTCCTCACGAGCTTCGCCGAGGAGGATCAGGTCTTTCCAGCCATCAAGTCCGGCGCCCAGGGCTACCTACTGAAGGACTCCTCGCCCGACGAGCTCTTGAAGGCCATCTACGACGTGCATCGCGGCGAGGCTCCCTTGCACCCCTCCATCGCCCTCAAGCTGATCCACGAGCTGAAGGAACCTTCGGACCTGCTGCCGGCCGGGGATCCATTGACGGAGCGCGAGGTCACGGTGCTCAAGCTGGTGGCCCAGGGCCTGACCAATCAGGAGATCGCCGATCAGCTTATGATCAGCGAATGGACGGTTCGCACGCACGTCAGCAACATCCTGGACAAGCTCCACGTGGCCAACCGCACCCAGGCGACCCTGTACGCCCTGCGCGAGGGGTTGGCCGAGTTGGATCCCGAAACCCCCTGACCACAACGGCACCGCTCGACGCGCTAGCGGTAGATGCGCCGCAGGTCCTCCGCAACCTCGGCGGTTTTGATCGCCTTCTGCACAGCCCGCAACACGTCTACATCCTCTATTTTGTAGATCTCCGGCAACAGCCGCAAGCCCTCTTCGCCGAATTTGATCTCCAGGCTGACCTCAATACCAGCCAGCAGGCCTTCCCGCACGCCCTCCTTGATGCCTTCCTGTTTCCCTTGTTCAAGACCTTGCTGAAGGCCTTGCTGCTGGCCTTGTTCGATCCATTTCTGGGCCACAGTGGACATAAGCACATCTCCTTCTTCTGGAAAAGCCATCTTGATTGCTTCCTGCAAGTCCTCGGCCTCCCTATGGGGCGCCGCCTGTGGTAGATAGCGCAGCAGTTGGAACGCGACCCAACGATCTGGCGTGCTCTTGTGCTCGAACAACACATAGGCATAGGCTCCCCGTCCGTCTCGCAGCTGCACGCGGTACAGCAGGTCGGCTCGATGCGCTCTCAAGTCGGCGTCAACAAACGAGTCCTGGACCATCTCGGGTTCGCTGACGTCCAACACTCCCTTCACCTCAGCCGGCAGCACGTGTTGGAGGAAAGCGCGCGCTGCACCGGGCCGAGAGAGCGTGTCCCTGAAGAAGCGGTCGTGCGGATTGGTGACTTCGCTCATACAGCCATCCTATCGCTGTCGGTGGAACTGCTCCCACCAAGCAGAATCGGTTCCACCCTGGCTCACAACGACCTTCATCGAATGCATTATAGTGCAGACGGGGGGTATTGCGAGCAGTGATACAAGAAGACCCTCGCCCACCGTTCACGCGGCGTGCGAACTGGCCGGCGTGTTCGTTTCAACGATGGAGACGGTGACGCCCTCTGGAAATCCTGCGATCCGATCACGCAAGGTTGGCTCTACTGAAAGAACGGAGCAGAGACCCTAAAGGTTTGAGAAGATTAAGGTCAAGTTCAGAATAGGTCTCCAAGGCTGCGATTCTGTCAGGAAACTGAAGGCTCACATCAAAACCTTTAGGGTCTGCGCGCTCAATGGTCCTTTTTTCAGTGGAGCCAAGGTTCTGAGATGTGTGGATCATCTGCGCAATCTGAGACATCTGCGGATTGTGGTAGAGGGGCCTACTACTTTTGTGGTAGGCCCTTCGCTCATTCTAGTGACTATCCCTGCCCACAGAACAGCCCTTTCTTGCCAGCCTCGCTACCACATTCCACCGTTGTGGCACGATGCGGAAACACCTATCATGATCCATGTCCCAGCCTGCCAACCAGAGCCTGCACGATGGAAGGTACGTCCAAGCCGGCCACTCTGACGCCCGAGCTGACTTGCACCGCCATCTCGACCAGCGATGACCTGACGAAGATTTCCTCTCCTATGCACCAACAACGCCTACACCTGAGCTGCTTGTCCGAGGAAGCCCTCGACCGCATCGAGACGACGGCCTACCGCCTGCTGGAGGAGGTCGGGATATCGCTCCAACACGCCGAGGCCCGCGAGATGCTCCACGGGCGAGGCTGCCGGATCGAGGAGGAGCGGGTCTTTGTCCCCCGCAGCGTCGTCGAGCAGGCGCTGGAGGACGTCCGGCCCCACACCGAGATCCGCAACCGCGATGGCTCCCAGGCCTTTGCGCTGCGAGATGGAGCGATCCGATTTCACAACGGGGGCGGGCCGCCTTTCATCTACGATCTGGAGACCGGCCAGCGCCGCCCCGCGCTGCTCCAGGACGTGGCCGACGTCACGCGGGTGCTGGATGCCCTGCCCAACGTGGACGTCGTCGTCCCCCTCTTCGGCCCCCAGGACGTCCCTCCAGAGCTGTTGGCCGTGGCGTCCACGGCGGTGACGCTGCGCAACACGCGCAAGCCCGTGTCGTCGGCTGCGGTCGAGAAGCCCGAACCCGTGGATCACATCGTGCAGATGGCCGCCGCCTGCTGCGGGGGGATGGCGTCATACAGGGAGAACCCCTCGATGATCATCAGCGTCTCCCCCGTCAGCCCACTCACCTTCAGCGAGCCGATCACCGCCGCCATCATAGCCGTCGTGGAGTCCGGCAGCCCCTTCTACCCCCTTCCTGCCCCCTGTCTGGGCGCCACCAGCCCCATCACGATGGCCGGGGCCTTGGCGCAACAGCACGCCGAGGTGCTGGCCAGCCTGGTCATCGCCGCTGCCGGCCGGCCCGGAGCCCTGGTAGGCTACAGCTCCCGTATCAGCCCCATCGATCTGCGGACAGCTACCTCGTCGTGGGGAGGGCCGGAGGTGGGCATGAGCGGGGCGTGCGCCGCCCAGCTCGCCCACCGGCTCGGGCTGCCCTGCGACGCCTACGGGCTTTCCTCCAGCGCCACCCGGCTCGATCCACAGTTCGCCTACGAGCGGCTGACCAATGCCTTCGTCCCAGCCCTGGCCGGGGTCGACCTTCTATCTGGCGTGGGGACGACGGAGAGCGGCATGGCCGGGGCCCTGGAGGTCGCCGTCATCGACAATGAGATCATCGGCCTCCTGAAGCGCGTGGCCCGGGGCTGTGCCGTCGACGACGACACGCTGGCCTTCGAGGTGATACGGGACGTCGTCCAGAACGACGGCGTCTTCCTGGGCGAGGCCCACACCGTCAGGCATATGAGGCACGGCGCCCTATGGATGCCGGGTATTAGCGTCTGGGCCACAGCGGACGATGATGGAGATGGACGCGAGGGCGTCGTCGCCAGAGCGAGAGCGCGGGCAACCGAGATTCTGGCCACCCACGTTGTCGAGCCCCTACCTGAGGACGTGAGCCGGGAGCTCGATCAGATTATGGAGCAAGCACGTCAGACACTGGTAGAAGACTAGGAGCTAGAAAGGGTCACCCACCCGAAAGGAGGTCAAAAACCGAGATCTAACACAGGGCTCAGTACGGCCCGCGAGAGCGGCGACAGGAGACCGGTCGACCGATACCCAGAACCGACCGTCACGAGCGTGCAAGCGCATAGGTAGAGCAGGAGAAGAATCTAGGAGGATATGAAGATGACGAAGCGAATAGTATGGTCCCTTTTGAGCGTCCTGATCATCGTCAGCTTTCTGGCGGGATGTGGCGGACAAGCAACGCCGGAGCCGGCCGAGGAGTCGGTCGCTGAGCCAACCGAAGTGCCCGAGGATGAGACAATTGCGGAGGAGGAAGAGGTAGAGGAAGAACCTGAGGAAGCGGGGGAGCCAAAGATCCTCACGGCCCGGATCTACGGCGACATCCAGAACCTCGACCCCGCCTTCCGCATCTCCGAGAACGACGGGGTGGTCGCCAACGCCGTGATGAACGGCCTGGTGCGTTACTGCCCCAACTCCTACGATCTCTGCAATCAGCTGGCCGAGGAGATCGAGCAGTCGGACGACGGCTTGGAGATCCGCTTCAAGCTCCGCGAGGGCGTGATGTGGCACGAGGGCTACGGCGAGCTGACCACGGAAGACGTGAAGTACTCCTATGAACGCTTCATCGACCCCGACCTGGACGCGGACTACGCTGACGACTGGGGCACCCTGGACTACGTGGAGATCGTCGACAAGTACAACGGGATCATCCACCTCAAGGAGCCCTACGCCCCGCTGTGGAACTCCACCATGCCCGTCGTCAGCGGCAACATCCTCTGCAAAGAGTATGTGGAGGAGATCGGCGTCGAGGCCTTTGCCACCGACATCATCGGGACCGGGGCCTACATGTTCACCGAGTGGAAGCCTCAGGAGATGGTTGTCCTGACCAAGAATCCCGACTACTGGGGTGATGAGCCCTACTATGACGAGATCCACCTGATTCCCATCGAGGACGACAAGG
>CAZEQC010000147.1:0-7815 GCA_964514285.1 uncultured Anaerolineales bacterium
GAGGCGTGTGGGGTTGAGAGCTTGGAGCGTTGAAGCCAGCGGGATCGAGCGGGATCTGACAACCCCCTCCGAGCAGAAAGGCTGGATGTAGGTTTTCGCCGGGCCGTCCTAGGAGAGGGTGACGGCCCGCAGGACGGTGGCGTCGCCGGCGTCGAAGAGGCGATTGCCGCGGGATCCACGGGTGAGGGAGGCGACCACGGAGAGATCGTCGGCGTGGAAGCGCCTCCCGTCCTCCAGATAGACGTCTAGGGCATCGCCGGCCCTGCCGATCGCCACATCGCCCACCTTCCCCCCGGACTTGGTCTCCCGGAGGCACTGGACCCCCTGGGTGTTCCGGCCCTGGACGGAGAAAGCGGAGAGGGGCACGCGATTGGCGTAGCCGGTCTCCGAGACGACGACGACCTGGCAGGCGTCCTCGGAGCCGCCCTCCTCCCCGACGGCGTCGGCTCTGGGCACCACAGCGCCGCCGAGTATGCGGTCGCCCCTCTTGAGCGAGATGCCGATGACGCCGCTGGCCGTGTCGGTCTTCTGGGGATTGATCTCGCAGCTGTCGAGCCGCAGCAGCTGCCCCTCCTTGGTGTAGAAGATGACGTCGGCGCTCTCGCCCACCAGGCCGCCGAAGAGAAGCTCGTCATCGTCAGCAAGGCCGATGACCGGCCCCCACTCACGATGGAGCAGGGAGAGATCGGCCAGCGCCGCACGCTTCACCCGACCGGATCGGCTCCCCAGGAGCAGGTACTGGTCGGGACAAGGCACGCCCATGCCGACGATGTGCTCCCCCTGCTCCAGGCCCAGGGCCTTGGGGGACGGCTCCGGGGGGATGAAACCGACCTTGCCCCGCCATCCGCGGCCGCGGCTGCTGAGGAGGATCACCTCGTCGTCGGGCCCGGCCCGGAGGTGGGCGAGGTGGACGCTGCGCGCCGCCCGGGTGGTGAGGCCGTCGCTGGGACGGTAGGAGAAATCGGCGACGTCCGATCGCTCCAGGCCGTCGGGCGTCAGGACGAGGACCTGATCCTTCTCCGGCGCCACCAGGTCCGAGCCGGTCATCACGGTGGTGCCGGCGGCCTTGTCCTCGCTGTCGACGATGACGGTGCGGCGGGGGAGCGCGAAGGTCTCCTTGATGAAGGTGGTCTCCTCGATGATGACGTCCAACTGACGGCTCTGGGAGGCGAGGAGATCCTGCAGGACCTCGATCCGCTGGGCGAGGCTCCTGGCCTCGTCCTTGAGCCTGTTTCGCCCCAGCGCGGCAAGCTGTTGGAGCTGGGTATGGAGGATGGCGTCGGCCTGTTCCTCCGTGAACTTGAAGGTGCGCATGAGGTTGTTTCGGGCCGTCCTCGGCTCTCGCGAACGGCGGATGGTCTCGATCACCTCGTCGAGGACGTCGAGGGCGGTGAGGAGGCCCTCGACGATGTGGAGACGGGCCTGTTTCTTCTCCAGCTCGTGGCGGCTGCGGCGCTCGATGACCTCGAGGCGGTGGGAGATGAAGTAGACGAGGAGCTCGCGGAGCGAGAGGCAGGTGGGGCGGCTGTCGGCCTCCTGGGCGGCTGCCCCGTCGCCCGCGTCGTAGGGCACCAGGGCGAGATTGATGACGCCAAAGGTCTCCCTCAGCTGGGAGTACTTGAGCACCTGCTTGAGGACCTGGTTGGCATCGGCGGTGCGGGAGATCTCGATCACCAGCCGCATGCCGGTGTAGTCGGATTCGTCGCGCAGATCGGTCACCCCGGTCACGCGTCCGCGATGGATCTCCTTGGCGATCTTTTCCATGACCGTGTTCTTCTGGACGTTATAGGGCAGCTCGGTGACAACGAGGTTCGACTTGCCGCCGCCAATGTCCTCGACGAGCACATGGGCCTGGGTGACGATCCGCCCCCGGCCCGTCTCGTAGGCCTCGTAGACGGTGTCGATCAGACCGTTGCCGCGGTCGCGGTAGCGGTAGAGGATCCCACCGGTGGGGAAGTCCGGACCCGGGATGAAGTCGAGGAGGTCGTCGGTGGTGACGTCGCCGCGGTCCCCCCAGTTCTTGGCCACGAAGACGAGGGCGTCGCACACCTCGCCGAGATTGTGGGGCGGCATATTGGTCGACATGCCGACGGCGATGCCGGCGGAGCCGTTGACCAGGAGATTGGGGAAGACCGTGGGGAGAACCGTGGGCTCCTGGAGCGAGCCGTCGAAGTTCTCCTGCCAGTCGACGGTGGACATCTTGAGATCCTGGAGCATGGTGTCGGCGATGGCGGTGAGGCGGGCCTCGGTGTACCGCATAGCGGCCGGGCTGTCTCCGTCGACGGAGCCGAAGTTGCCCTGACCATCGACGAGGGGCATCTCCATGGAGAAATCCTGTCCCATACGGACCAGGGCGTGGTAGACCGAGGCGTCGCCATGGGGATGGTACTTGCCGAGCACCTCGCCGACGATGCGGGCGCACTTCTTGTGCGGGTGGTCGGCGCTGAGCCGCAGCTCGTGCATGGCGTAGAGGATGCGCCGCTGAACGGGCTTCAGGCCATCACGGACGTCGGGAAGGGCGCGGTCGGTGATGGTGACCCGGGCGTATCCCATGTAGGCGGCCGTCATATCGCTGGCCAGATCGACGGTCTCCACCGGGACCTGGACGGTCTTCGTCTTGACATCAGTCATATGAAGCGTCCTCTGCTAAGGTGAATGCGCAAAGCCGTGCGCGCCAGAGTCTATCCGCCATTCTCATCCAGCATAGCCCCATCGCTCCAGTAGCGCATGAGGCGCTCGCGCCGTTTGCTGGCCCCGGCGCCCATCCAGAGGGAGAAGGCGGCGTTGGCGGCGTGGACGTCGTTGGCCTTGACCTGGACCAGATGACGGTTGAGCCCGGGGTTGCCGTCGTCGTCGACGCTGAAGACGGTCTCGCGGAGCTGTCCGGGGTTCATCTCGCCGAGACCCTTGTAGCGCTGGATGGTCACGCCGCGCATGCCGCCCCACTCCTCCAGGACGCGCTTGCGCTCCGCCTCGCTGTAGGCGTAGCGGCGGTCGCTGCCCTTGCGGAGCAGGTAGAGCGGCGCCTGGGCGACGTAGAGGAAGCCCTCCTCCACCATAGGGCGCATCAAGCGCCAGAAGAGGGTATAGAGGAGGGTCTTGATGTGCTCCCCGTCCACGTCGGCGTCGACGAAGATGGCGACGCGACCGTAGCGCATATCCTCGATGGTGAAGTCGCTCCCCACCCCGGCGCCGAGGGCGGCGACGATGGCCTTGACCTCCTTGTTGCTGAGGGCGCGGTCGAGCCGCTTGCGCTCGACGTTGAGGATCTTGCCGCGGAGGGGGAGGATGGCGTGGTAGCGACGATCGCGAGCCTGCTTACACGAGCCGCCGGCGCTGTCGCCCTCGACGATGAAGAGCGTCGTCTGGTCGGTGGGGGTGCCCTTCGCCACGTCGGCGAGCTTCCCGGGGAGCTCGTCGACCTCGAGGGCCGAACGGCGCATGACGAGCTTGCGGGCCTTGGCTGCGGCCCGGCGCGCCCGAGAGGCGGCTAGACAACGGTTGACGATCTTCTTGCCCAGGGAGATCCGCTTACGAAGATGGGCCAGCAAGCCCTCATAGACGATAGAGTGGACCTGGCCCTGAATCTGATCGGAGCCGAGCTGGGTCTTGGTCTGACTGGTGAACTGGGGGTCGTGCATGCGGACGCTGAGCACCGCGGTGAGGCCGGCGCGGGTATCCCGGCCGATGATCTTATCGCCCTTTTTGAGCAGCCCGCGACGCTCCTCGGCGAAGACGTTGATGGCCTTGGTGAGGCCGGCCATGAGGCCCGAGACGTGCCCACCCCCGTCGGGCGTGGGGATGGTGTTGACGAAGGAGACGAGCTCGGGAAAGTCACCATCGTGCCACTGGAAGACGGCCTCGACCTGGGTCCCGTCGTCGGTGCAGCCCTGGAGCTCGATGGGGGGATGGATGACCTTCCGGTCGCGGTTGAGGTGCTCCACGTACTCGACCAACCCACCCTCGTAGCAGTACTGACGGACGCGCCCTTTGCCGCGTTGGTCCTCAATGCGATTGACCAGACCGGGCACCAGGAAAGCGACCATCTGCAACCGTCGAGCCAGGGTGGCAAAGTCAAAATCGATCTCGTCCAGGTACTCGGGGTTGGGCTTGAAGGCTATGGTGGTGCCGGTGCCGATGGAGCGGTCCTTGTTCTCGCGGACGGCCTTGACCTGGCCGCGGACGCCGACCTCACCGACGACCTCCTCGGTGTTTGGATTGAGGATGTTGACGGGCGTGACCGGCAGGCCGTCCTCGTGGCGCTGGCGATAGAGCACGCCGTTGCGCCGGACGGTGACCTCCAGCCAGGAAGAGAGGGCGTTGGTGGCCTTGATCCCCACGCCGTGGAGACCGCCGGAGGTGGAGTAGCTGCCCTCGTCGAACTTGCCGCCCGCGTGGAGGGTGGTAAAGGCGAGCTCCATGGTCGGCTTGTCCTTCTCCGGGTGCATGCCCACGGGGATGCCGCGTCCGTCGTCGCTGATGGCGATGGCCCCATCCTCCTTGATGACGACATCGACGGTCTGGCAGTGTCCCATGAGGGCCTCATCGACGGAGTTGTCGATCACCTCGATGGCCAGGTGGTGGAGAGCCGTCATGCCGCGACCGCCGACGTACATCCCCGGCCGACGCTGGATGTTCTCGGGGTAATCGAGAACCTTGATATCTTCCTCAGTATACGCTTGTTTGACCATGATGATTACGTCCTCCGCCCCCTGGAAACGACCCAGCCAGACCGTCGGCAAGCGACGCTTCGGTCTGTGTGGACAGTTCCAGTATAGCACATTTGTTCTACTTCGTCAAACGCCAAGGGACCAGGAACGCCCCAGCTCCTGACGATCTGAGATCGAGCAAGGGGGCACGATCGATTGCTGAGACGCGCCTCACCTGACGTAGATGGGGCTACTGAAGATCCAGCCTCGCTGCTCCAACCGATAGCGGCGGTAGACCTCGACGCGGTAGACCCCGGGGCGCGCGGTGGTGTGCTTGAGCGTGCGGCGCCTGGTGCGAGCGACGGGCTCTCCGTTGCGGATGAGCCGCGTATCGGCCGGCTGGGGCGTCTCCACCTCGAAGACGGTGGCCCCCCGGCGCACGAGCTCCTCCCCCATCATAGCCTGGCTGTCGACACTGCGCGCGTGGAAGCGGAACCCGGCGGTCGAGGCCGGTAAGTCATACCCGACCCAGGTCCGGCCCGCTCGCAGCGCATCGTAGATCAAGGCCTTATCGTGCGCCAGCTCCCCGGTCAACGGGACGTCGGTGAGCACGTGGGTGTTGACACAGCGGAAGAGGAAATCATAAGGGAAGACGACCTTCTCGATGGGCCCGACCGCATAGGACCTGGCGTGCGCGTCGGCGCCACCGATGGCGGCGACCCGCTTGCCCGCGGCCAACAGCTCGTCCCATTTGTCGAGCGTGGCGCGGTAGGGCCCACGAATGCCGATGGTGGGCGCGAGGGCGTAGAAGATGGCCCAGAGCCGGTTGCGCAGCAGGCCCTTGAACTCGGACATATAGTTCCAGATCTCCAGGCCGGTGTAGCCATCGACCTGCCAGTTCTCCCAGGGGATGGCACCGAGCCCGCTCTCTATGGAACTGCTGCGCTCGAAGGGATGGGCGAGATAGGAGAGGCCGCCCCGCTCCTCAACCGCATCGATCAGATGCTGCGGGTCCGACGCCAGCGGCGCCAGCTCCGCCTCCGCGTTGAAGGCGAGGAGGTGGTTGGCCTGCGGTCGACGGCGGACGTCGTGAAGCTCCTCGCCAACCAGGAGAAGCACCTCGTCGTGGTAGCCCTCAAGGCCATCGACCCAGACGTTGTGATCGGTGACGATGACGAAGTCGAGCCCGGCCCGGGACGCGGCCTGTGCCACGTCGGCGTGGAGCGCCGTGCCGTCGGAGTAGGAGGTGTGTACGTGGGGGTTGCCGACGTATTCGTAGGTACTCATGCCAGTCGCTCTAGATGGTGCTCCAGCTGATCGTAATCGTCGAAGACCGCGTCGGCCAAGGGGCGGCCGTCCTGGCGCCCGCTGACGCCGAGGAAGAGGACGGCCTTCACGTTGACCCGGCGGGCCCCCCGCAGATCGGTCTCGGGAAGGTCCCCGATGTGGGCCGCCTCCTCGGGCCTCGCCCCCAGCTGATCGAGGGTGTGGAGAAAGGGCCGGGGGTTCGGCTTGGCGGTGCCCAGTTCATCGGAGAAGGTGAGGGCATCGAAGAAGGCGAGCAGGCCGTCCCGCTGCATCACCTGGCGCAGCACACGGCCGGGTGTGAGGCCGGTATCGGAGATGAGGCCGAGGGCGTAGCGCTGCGCCAAGTCGGGCAGCACCTGCTGCACACCGGAGACGGGGCGCGGCCTGTCCTGGCGCAGGTAGATCTCCTCGATCTCCCGCCCCAACTGGGCCGCGGCCTCCGCGGGGAGGTCGGCGTCGAGATAGCCGAGAAGCTCGTCGAGCCAGCGCTCTATGGGGATGGAGCGCTGGTTCTGGCGCCAGACGCGATCCCAGACGGAGCGGGCGTGGCTGTAGGCCGCGTCCAGCTGCTCCCAGGAACGAGAGTGCCCGTGACGGGCCAACGTCTCCCCGAGGAGGTGCAGCCGATCGTCGCGCGCGTAGGCGTTCTCGTAAAGCGTGCCCCAGAAATCGAAGGTTAAGGCTCGTAGCATGATCCTCCCATAGCCCAATCCACCGTGCCGGAGGCTATCTTATCTCACCCCCAAGGCATTGTCAAGCAATCGCGATTGGGGTATAATCGCCGACAAGCTACCGGTCTGGGAAGCCCCGCTGGAGGCTTCGGGCTGGTGTATCCTCGTCGACGACGGCCGACAGCGCCCCAGGGCTCAAGGTGGCGTGGAGCAGGTGAACCATGAACAACCGTCAAGTCGCTGACATCTTCTCCGCTATGGCCGACATCCTCGACATCCAAGACGCCAACTACCACCGGGTCATGGCCTACCGCCGCGCCGCCGAGACGATCGCGTCTCTGGGGCGGCCGGTGGAGGAGATCTGGCAGGAGGGGGAGCTGACGTCGCTCCCGGGCATCGGCAGCACGTTAGCCTCCAAGATCGACGAACTGATGCGCACGGGGGATCTGGAGGCCTATCGGAAGCTGCAGGACGAGGTCCCCGAGGGCGTCGTCACCATGCTGGAGATCACGGGGGTGGGCCCGAAGAGCGCCGCCCGGTTCTGGAAGGAGCTGGGGATTGAGGATATCTCCGCTCTGGAGCACGCAGCGCAAGCCGGCCGCCTGCGCGAGCTTCGCGGCTTCGGGGCCAAGAGCGAGCAGAACGTCCTGGAGGGCATCGAACGGTTCAAGCGCCGCACCGGCCGGACGCTCCTCGGCGACGCCTGGCCGCTGGCCCGGGAGATGCTGGATCTGCTGCGCGACGCGCCAGGCGTCGTGCAGGCTGCACCGGCAGGGAGCCTGCGCCGCATGCGGGAGACGGTGGGGGACCTGGATCTACTGGTGGCCTCGTCGGATCCTCAGCCGGTGATGGAGCGGTTTGCGGCGATGCCCCAGGTGGCGGACGTGATGTTGAGCGGGGCGACCAAGACCTCGGTGCACACCCACGATGGCTTTCAGGTGGACCTGCGGGTGTTGGAGCCGGCCCGGTGGGGCACGGCGCTTCAGTATTTCACGGGGAGCCAGGCGCACAACGTCCGGCTGCGGGGCCTGGCCCTGGAGCGGGGGCTCTCGCTCAGCGAGTACGCGCTGAAGCGAGAGGAGGGCGAGCAAGGCTCCCGAGAGATCCTGTGCGCCTCGGAGGAGGAGGTCTACGCCGCCCTGGGCCTGCCCCTGATCCCGCCCGAGCTGCGGGAGGACCGGGGCGAG
>CAZEQC010000148.1:0-7805 GCA_964514285.1 uncultured Anaerolineales bacterium
GGCCTGGGAAGTATAATGCAACCCGATCTAGAAGTCAATGGCTCGTGCGTCGACGGGCAGGCTAATGAGCTTTCGTAGACGCCGCGGAAGCAGCCGATCGGACGAATCCGACGGCTGTCACGGAAAACCTGTCGAACCGGATTCGGCGGTCCGAACATGGCGCTCCGGTGCGTCTTAACGCACCTTGTAGTGTCAGCCGGCGGTTTCAACCGTTGGCGTGGGGTGCGCAACGTGCCGTCATGGCTTTTGGGAATCGGCTTCTAGAAGCCACTCTGGACCAACCAGGAGATGACGGGCACTGCGATGGCGCGCGGCGCAGGCTGTGACTTTCTGGCTCCGCTCAGATGTTTCACGTGAAACCATGGGGATCGTGACGGCGATCAAAGATCCGTGTTTCACGTGAAACATGCCGGTGCTCCGATCCGTGACCAGAGGGCAACCGCACGCACTGCTCGTAGGCCTCATCCCCGAAGGCAACGGCGGCAGCATACGCCAGACACCTGTTCCAAGTCCGACCCCGAGACGGGGTCTGCGAGCACGGGATGCCCGACCCCAAGAGGGGGTTGGGAGCACGGAATACTCGGATCAGATGCGGAGAGTTGTCTCTTTTGCCCAGAAATGCTAAGATAGGTAGTGTATCGCGGTCCAGCTGCTTCAGGAACACTGAGGAGGGGAGGACAGACCATGGAACGTCTCAAACCCGTATGGCAAGCCTTCAAGGACATCGCCATCGTCTTCTCGTTCGCCGTCAACTTCGTCCTGATCATCACCTTGCTGGTGGTGGGCCTACCAGCGATCAGGCTCGGCCTGGCGCTCAATACCGGCATGGTTGAACCGATGCTGGACGACCTGGATGCGGCCTTCGTCGGTCTCGGCGAGTCCACCATCGACACCACAATCCCCATCAACGAGCCGATCCCGATCCAATTCGACCTACCCCTGGATCAGGAGCTGCCCATCAACTTCCAGCTCGCCATCGAGCAGGACACGGTCGTCACGCTCCAGCAACCAGTGCCGCTGCGCAGCCTCCCGGCCCAGTTCACCCTTCCGAGCGGCGGCGGCGCCATCAACGGAACGGTCTCCCTGTCCCTGCCGGCCGGCGTCCGGCTGCCGATCCGATTGAACACCGTCGTCCCCGTGGCCAAGACCATCCCCGTGCAGCTGACGGTCCCGGTCAGCGAGACCGTCCCGGTCCAGATGGACGTGCCCGTCAGCATCGCGCTGGGCGAGGCCGGCCTGGATCCGGCTGTGCAAGACCTGCGCAACGTCTTCCGGCCTCTGCGCCGGCGGCTCGACGACCTGCCGGAGGACGTGCAGCTTGGGATAAGATGACGGACAACACCGGTCGTCCCATCTGTGATTACGAGGGCTCAGACTACCGCACTGAGTTCTGGGGTCAAGACCGAGCGTACGAAGATGGAGCCGAGCGAGCAGCCCTGCAGCACCTACTTCCGCCAACGGGCGCCCGGCTGATCGACATCGGGGGTGGTTACGGCCGGCTCATGCCGCTCTACAGCGGCTACGACGAGGTGATCATCTTCGACTACGCCCTGACGCAGCTGCGCCAGGCTCAGGAGCTATGGGGAGACGAGGGAGCCGACGGGCATCCCCGTCACCTCTACGTCGCCGGCGACTTCTACAACCTCCCCTTCGTCCCCGGTGCCTTCGACACCGTGGTGATGGTTCGCACCCTCCACCACGCCACCGACGCCCCCTCCGTGCTGCGGGGCGTCTCCCAGATCCTGGCGCCGCAGGGCTCCTTCGTCCTGGAGTTCGCCAACAAGAGGAACCTGAAGGCGATCCTGCGCTATCTGGCAAGGCGTCAGGCGTGGTCCCCTTTCGATCCGTCCCCGGTGGAGTTCGTGCCGTTGAACTTCGATTTTCACCCAGTCTGGATTGAGGAGAAGCTTCGCGAAGTGGGCTTGAGGATCCGCGCGCGGCGCGCCGTCTCCACGTTCCGACTCGACGTCCTCAAGCGCTCCCTGCCCACGGACTTGCTGGTGGCCCTCGATCGGGCCCTGCAGCCGACGGGGGCGCTCCTCCCCCTCTCACCCAGCGTGTTCCTGCGCTGCGAGACGGAGGACAGCGCGTCGAGCCACGTCCGAGCAACCCCCTTCCGCTGCACGGCGTGTGGCGCGACTTGCCTGGAAGAACGTCCCGACAGACTATCCTGCGCTGCCTGCGGCGCCTCCTTCCCCATACAAGACGGGATCTACACCTTCAAGGCCGGGCATGGAGAATCACCGGGGCCGCCGGACGCTGAACCCCGGGGACGGCCGGACGCAGTGGGAGGAAAGAGAGCATGAGCGCTAGACGACGAGACCCGTTGTTCGCCGACCTGGTGTTCAACGAGGAGGGCGAGCGGGCCGACGTCGTGACGATCGGGGGGGACCCCTTCTACGCTGTCCCCGAAGATGACTTCCTCCGCCACGTCGAAGCGAGCTACGTCGACCGCCAGATCGTGAGCCGCTTGCAACGGCGAATCAAAGCGATGGGGGACGTGGTCACGGAAGGCGTCATCGGCATGCTGGGTGAGGAGGATCTCTTCACACGAGCCTCGATTGAGCACGCCATCGACCACATGGACCAGATCCTCGAGGCGGGCGCCATCGACGCGGAGGAGCTCCGCATGGCCCTGTGGATGGCGGGGTTTCGCGCCATCGTCGACGTCCACGGGGACCTGGTTCGACTGGAGATCCCCGGCTGGGAGATGCCCTCAGGACGGTAACTTGTGCGGCTCCGCGAGTTAGTGTATACTGTGAATCCAACAGAGACTAGCAATAACCACTGAGGAGGGCCATACTGATGAAGGTCTCCTGCTTACAAGAAAACCTGGCCGAGGGCCTAAGCATTGTGGGACGAGCAGTTTCGCCCCGCTCCACACTTCCGGTCTTGGGGAATGTCCTTTTGTCCACGGACAGCGGCAGGCTGCGGCTCTCTGCCACTGACCTCGAGGTGGGCATCAACTGCTGGATTGGAGCCAAGGTAGAGGAAGAGGGATCCACGACCGTTCCAGCGCGGACGTTCATCGACCTGGTCAATGCTCTACCGCCGGGACAGGTGGATCTAGAGCTGGTGGTGCGGACGCAGACGCTCAACCTGCGGGCTGCCCGGAGTGAAGCGAACATCAAGGGCATTGATGCACAGGAGTTCCCCATCGTCACGGTACCCGACGAGGAAGCTCAGGGCATCCCGATTGAACCTGACGTCCTCCGGACGGCGGTCGAGCAAGTGGCTTTCGCTGCGGCCACAGACGAGAGCCGCCCCATCCTCACCGGCGTGCTGGCCCAGTTCGACAACCATGAGCTGACGCTGGCTGCCGCCGATGGCTTCCGGCTCTCCGTTCGCACTGTCGAGCTGCCGAACGCTGTCTCCGACCCCTTCAGCATTATCATCCCAGCCCAGGCACTGACGGAGCTGCGCCGGGTGAGTGGACACCAGGAGGAGCCCGTCACCATCCACGTCACGCCGGAGCGCAATCAGGTCATCTTCGAGCTGACCGACGTGGTCCTCGTCTCGCAGTTGATCGATGGCAACTTCCCTGACTACCATCAGATCATCCCGAGGGACCGCAACACCCACACCGTGGTCGACACGGCCCCGTTCCTGAAGGCCTGCAAGATGGCTCAGATCTTCGCCCGAGACGCGGCCAACATCAGTCGCATCAAGGTAGAACCCGGGACAGACCTGGAGCCAGGCCGCGTGCGCGTCTCCGCCACGTCAGCTGAAACGGGCGAGGATGTGAGCGAGATCGACGCCAGCATCGAGGGCGAGGAGGTCGAGATCGCCTTCAACGTCAAGTACCTGATCGACGTCCTCTCGGTGACCGACGCCCCGCAGGTGAGCCTCGACACAACCACGTCATCCAGCCCAGGCGTTATCCGCCCGATCGGCGAGAACGGCTTCACCCACGTGATTATGCCCATGCATCTCGGGCAGTAGCCGCGCCATTGGCCCCCCACGCCCTCAGAGTAGGCTCTGAGGGCGTTTTTTTCTGCCTCCCAGACATGATGTCGCGACGGAGACCACGGACCTGCGATAGATGACACGCACTCGCCACACGATGCGCTATCGCGCCCCCTCTCTCCTCCAAACTATCCCGACAGCCGCGGGTTGTCGGGGGCTCTCACCCTGGTATAATCTCTTCCCTGCAAGGAGAGAAGCGATATGACGAAATGGAAGGTCAGCGTAGGACGGGGCTTTGCTATCGGCATCGGGTTGACGAGCGTCATCACGCTGGGCAACGCCGCCCTGCTCGGCGTAGCTGCCTCACGCCCAATCGGCCTGGGCACCTTCATCGTCGGGATAGCGGCGATCTTCGGCTTCGTGTTGGCGGGCTTGATTGCCTACTGGGTCTACGGGCTGGCTGGCGCGAGCTACAAGCTGGATCGGAATGCGCTGATCATCAACTGGGGCACGTCCAAGCAGGTGATTCCGACGGGGGACATCGAACGGGTGTTCAGCGGCGACGAGATCGAGGGGAGGCTTCGCTTCTACGGCGGCCGGTGGCCAGGTCATTGGGTCGGCTACGGCGAACTACCTGAGGAGGGAGCGACGCTCTTCTACGCCACGCAACCTCTTCCGGATCAGATCTTCGTGGCGACCCCAGGGCTGGTCTACGCCATATCCCCGACTGAACGAGAGGCCTTTCTCGAATCGCTCCAGCAGCGCCTGCAGATGGGCCCCACTCAAGCGATGGAGCAGACATCCAAGCGCCCGACCGTCCTCGATTGGCCGATATGGCGTGACACCCTGGGCCTGATCCTGCTGGGCGTGGCCACCCTGGCCTTGGTTCTCCTGCTGGGCATCCTGACGGCCCGCTTTCCCAGGCTTCCCATGCTGATACCGCTCCACTTCACCCTTGCAGGCTCTCCCGACCGACTGGGCCCTCGGTCAGAGATCTTCCTCATTCCCCTGATCGGCCTCCTGACGATTCTGATCAATGGGGTGCTTGGCGGCATCTCATACCACCGTGATCGCCTAGCAAGCTATATGTTGTGGGCCAGTGCTATACTGGTGCAGATTCTGATCTGGACCGCCACCTTCGGCATCTTATCGAGGATCTAGACCGGGAGAGCGAGAGCCTCTCGTCCCGCTGAACGAGTGAACTCCGAGCGGGGGGCCGCGCAGGGATTCTCGTCCGGCTGTCCCCGCCTGTCAGCGGCGGGCCGTGGCAGCCCGTCGACAAGGGCTCGGGCAAGGAGAGGAGCCGGCGACAGCCCCACGCGCTCACCCGAGCTCAAGCTCGCCGATCTGTTCGAAGTCGAGACTGAGGTCGAAAGGCTCTTCCGCGGTCACCGCTTGCTCTCCGCTGTCCCATCGGCCGGGCTCAACCCCGCGCTGACACAGAGAACGATAGCGACAGATCCGACATCGGGCGTCGCCCTCTGCAGGCGACAGCAGATCACCGTCCGAGGTCTCGCCAAGCGTGTCGACAATCTCCTCCATGAGGCCGATCAGATACGCCTCGTCGGCCCGATACCGGCGCCCTGTGTAGGGGAAGCGTTCCGGCGCTGAGGGGAAATTGGCGAACCAGTAGGCCATCGTCACATCGTCGGGTCCAGCAGAGCCGCCAGCGAGGGAATCACCGGATCGCACAATCACGTAGGGATAGACGCAGGTCTGCAGCCGCTCCGACAGCCATTCCCTCCGCGGGCGCTTGCGGTTGGTCTTCCAATCCACGATCACGACCCGCTCGCCAGGATCCACAGCGATAAGATCGTATTGGGCCACGAGGCGAAAG
Source organism: uncultured Anaerolineales bacterium (assembly GCA_964514285.1). Classification (GTDB taxonomy): domain Bacteria; phylum Chloroflexota; class Anaerolineae; order B4-G1; family B4-G1; genus SKLM01. The sequence continues at coordinate 5,744 of CAZEQC010000148.1, forward strand.
CCGCCCACCAGCGTTGACAGTCGGACCTCTGGATAGCGCCTCATAGGCACGCCGAGCAGTCCGTACTCCAGATAATTCCGCCACCAGCGCCGCAGATCAGAAGCGGGCAACGACCTCGACAACGTCTCGACCGGGACGCCCATAAGGTGCTGCCGAACCAAACGATGGAAGGCAGATCCCTGTCGCAGCAAGCGTTCGTTGTCTAACGAAGGGGCCATCTCGACAGCGGGCCAACGCAAGCGTCGCACGTAGCGGAGTTGAAAGCGTCTTGGGCAATCAACGTAGTCTTGAAGGCTGCCCTGACTAAATTGAAACCCTGCTGGTAGGTTCATTTTGCCTTATAAATACTTTTACTCAATTGATTATGCTTCAAAGCTATGCCTCGAAGTTATGTTTCGAAAAGAGGTGTGGGAACGCTCAAGGAGCAAAGAAGGTATAAAACTCAGCCAGACGCGCGGCCGTTGGCGCGAGATACCGGGGGCTGAGCCCTACTACCACAGAAGCGACCAAGATGAGACTCACCACGAGGGCCCGGGGCCAGCGTTCAGTCGCGCCCGAGGGCTCCTCCATCTCCTCTGTCGCGGGCCGCTCATCGACCAGGAGAGCGGACAACGCTCGCCACACGCCAACCATCAACCCAAAGCTCGCCCCCACCATCGCCAACACTGAGATCAGATCCGAAGGCCCGAGGAGGCGATATAGAGCCCATCGTCCTGCGAAGCCAGCGCTGACCGGGAGGCCAGCCGTCGAAAGCGCGCCGACGGCAAAGGCAACAGTGCTCCAGGGCAATCTTCGCCCGAGGCCGCGCACAGCCTCTATGCGCAGGTCGTGTGCGGACGCCGTGCCCAAGCCCCTCAAGCCCATCGCCATAAGCGCTATGCCAAAGGGACGAACCAACAGACAGAGCAGAGCCAGCGCCAGGCCTCGCTCACTCCCCATGCCAAAGGCAATGAGAGCCGCCCCACCGTCCACCAAAGCGCCATACCCCATCAGCCGCCCAAGGTGGCGCTGTGACGCGGCCCACAGGCCTCCAACGGCCACCATAGCCAGACCAGCGCCGGAAGCATAGGGAGCGAAACGAGCGCCGGCGATGAGGTCGGGATACGTCTCCAAGAAAGCAAGCAGCAGGAACCAGACTGCTCCGTAGTTGACCGTGAAGACAAATGCACTGGCCAGAGGCTCGCTGTCATCGGCAATGGCCGGCATCCACATCTGGAAGGGGACACTGCCCATCAGCAAGGCAAATGAAAGAGCCAACAGGAGAGACGCCACATTGAGCAGAGTCGTGTTATCGGGCGTCAACGCGTAGCGATCCATGAGCCAATGGATAACGAGCAGCCCCGGCAAAGCCAACAACGAGACTGAGAGATACTGGAGCGCTCCCCGAGCAGGGGGGCCACCCTCGATCTGGAGGGCAAAGACGGAAAGCGCCACCGCGATCTCAATCGCCAGAACCGCGTAGATCAGAGGGCGAATGAGCAGCGAGCCGCTCAAGAGACTGAGCATACCAAATCCCACCGGGAAGAGCAGCGTCCCCGGTGCGACCCGCCACGCCAGCACGAAGATGCCTGAAGCTGTCAAGTAGAGAAAGGCGATAGCAATACGGTCGCCCGCCTCCAGGACCAACTCCCGTCCCAGGAACGTGACGGTTCCCCCCATCACGATCTGACGGCCCCAGAGCTCTATGACCTGTCCCAAAGGCAACGCCAGGATAGCGATACCGAGGGCCAAACTGGTGCCGATGGACAAGAGGGCAGACAAGGTCCCCCATCGACGCAGAGCATACACGACGCCACCTATCACCAAGGGGAGCACCAAGAACAGAATAAGGCCCGCAATCACGGCGTACCCTCCTCGCCGCCGGAAGCGACCTCAGCTGCCTTCAGATAAGCCATGCCAAGCGCAGTGACGAAACTGATAGCCCCCAGAAAGCCCGTCACGACCAGGCTGGGCTCCAGGGCAACGTAGAATAGATCGAAGCCCGACAAGAACGTCAACATCCCCACCCCGACGCGAAGAGGATCCTGGCTCAAACCAATCAGCAAGATGCCCAACCCTCCCA
>CAZEQC010000149.1:0-7715 GCA_964514285.1 uncultured Anaerolineales bacterium
CCGCTTCTTACGTGCCAGTCATAAGCAACTCGCCCCAAGCCTTTCCTCACGCCTGACGAACGGGCGACCCGCCCGCCGACAAGGATCTTGAGCCGGCACCAAAGGAGCCCGCCCAGGTCGTCGGGAGCAGCGTGGTGAGGAGTGGGTTTCAGCGAACGACTGGCGTCGTTCCTGCAACGTTCGCTCCCCTGGCAGCCGGCCGCTTCGGCGGTTCAGAGCGACTGAAGTCGCCACGACGACGGAAGACGCCCTTGTTGGCAACACCACATTATACTTCATCTACCCCTGAGGACAAGAGAGCATCAGGAGATTGGATCTGCTATCCAATAACCAGTCCCTAGATCGGTTGCCTGGACCAGAAGGGTCACGACTACGACTGCTTCCTCGCTCCTCCGCTCCGGGCTATCTTCGCTTTCCCCCTCTCAAAAAACGGCGGTCGCTCCATGCGCCAGAGGCCGTAGAGACCGAGCAGTGCCGCGGCCCCACCGCCGATATACCCCTCCACCACCGAGGCTCGAGTGACGAAGATGGCCAGCAGCCCCACGACGAATGAGGCGACGTAGATGGTGAGCACCGCCTCCCGCCGCCGCATACCCGCCGTCACCAGACGGTGGGAGACGTGATCCCGGCCCGGCGTGGTCAGCGGGTTGAGGCCTCGGCGCAGCCGGGAGACGACGACCAGCGCCGTGTCGAAGATGGGCACGCCCATCACCAACACCGGGACCATCCAGGCGACGAAGCTCACGTTCTCCGGGAAGCTGAGCTTAATCCCGGTGGCAGCCAGCATAAAGCCCAGAAAGAGGGATCCGGAGTCACCCATGAAGATGTGGGCCGGGTTCAAGTTGTAGCGCAGGAACCCGAGGCAGGCCCCCAGGAGGGCGATGGAGAGCGCTCCGACCAGGTATTGTCCGCTGAAGGAGCACATCAGGGCGAAGTGAGCCGCGGCGATGGCCGCCACGCCACCGGCCAGGCCGTCCATGTTGTCGAGCAGATTGATGGCGTTGGTGATGTAGACGACCCAGAAGACGGTCACAAACAGACTGACCAATGGGTGACGGAACGTGCTCACGTTGACCCCACTGACGTAGAGCAACAGCGCCGCCGCGATCTGACCTCCTAGCTTGATGAAGGCGTGCAATCCCCAGCGGTCGTCGATGAGGCCCATGAACGAGACACCCGTCGCGCCCACGATAATGCTGCCGAACTGGTCGAATTTGTAGCGCTCCCCGAGCACCAGGGCCGCCACCACCACAGCCAGCAAGATGGCGGCGCCACCCAGACGGGGGACCGGTCGCTGGTGGATTTTGCGCGTCTCGGGCTCGTCGATCATGCCTATGCGCGGCGCCAGGTAGCGAGCCACAGGCGTCGCCCCGATGGCCAGGACGAGGGCACCGGCGAAGGCGAGCAGATAGATGGTCACGACGAAACTCCTCGCTTTGCGGAGGAGCGGAGGGGCAGGGGAGCAGGGGAGCAGGGGAGCAGGGGGGCAACGGAGATCATCGGGGCCTCTTCTTTAGAATCCATGGCTTGGGATTGCGGATCATGTTGACCAGTTTGCCAATCACGTGGTCGTAGGATTGGTGCAGCTCCCGGCCAACATGCTCCGGCAGATAGCGACATTCGACGGCAAACTGGATCCAGGTCTGAGTCTCGGCGGCCTCAGACTCGGCGTCGTTCAGCTTGCTCACGAACGCTGCCTCATAGCGGCGCTTTCGCCAAGCCTCGGCCAGATTAGCGCAGACCGAGCGTGACGAACGGCGAACCTGATCCTTCAATGAGTATGTCTCTTCCAGCGGAAATCCCTTCGACAGCTCAAAGATCTGCATCGCTCCCTCAAAGGCCAGCCGAAAGACGTCCAGTTCTTCGTGGCTCCGAATCATACTAGCTCCCCACCCCTGCTCCCCAGCTCCCCTGCCCCCTAGCTCCCCTGCTCCCTAGCTCCCCTGGAGTTGGGCCACGAGCTGCTCCAACTGGGCCTTCTGCTCCTCTGGCGCCGCTTCAAGCGCCTGCTGGGCGTGCGCCAGAGCGGTATCCGTCTGTCCCATCTGGTTGTAGAGGATGGCCAGCACCCGGTGGGTATCCCAGGCGTCCTTGGCCCCCGGCGCCAGCTCCAACACCCGCTGCAGCGCCTCGACGGCCTGCTCCGCCCGCCCCGTCTGAGCGTACATCGACCCCAGCACACGCCAGGCCTGGGTGTAGCCCGGTCTCAGATCCAGCGCCGTCTCGTAGGCCTCGATGGCCTCCTCCCACGCCTCCCGCTGCCGATGGATGTCACCGACGCGCAGCCAGACGTCGACCTGCTTCTGGTCGATCTCCAGCGAGGTCTGATAGGCCTCGAGGGCGTCGGTGATCATATCCTGGTTGGCGTAAAGATCGGCCTGGATGGTCCAGGTCTGCTCGAAGCCGGGATCCATCTCCAGGGAGTACCCGACCTTCTCCTGGGCCTTCTCAAACTGGCCCGTCGAGAGGTAGAGCATGCCCCACTCGTTCCAAAGGATGGCGTTTTGGGGGCTGAGGGTGGTGGCGATCTCGTAGTTTCGGGACGACCGCTGGATCATCTCCTGCCGGGTCTCCGCATCGGTGGCCAGCTCGGCCCAGGTGCGGTACATGCGGGCCAGGTTGGCGCTGTGATCGGTGTTGAGGGGGTTGATCTCGCGCGCCTGCCTGAGCGTCTCCTCCGTCCTGCCCAGAATGGTGCGGCGCTGCTGGGGGTCCTGGAGCGTCTTGGCATACTCAAGGTAGGCGCGGCCCAGGTAGAGGTAGTAGAAATCCTCCCGTGGGGCTAGGTCAATGGCGCGCTGGTAATGACGGATGGCCACGGGCCACTGATCCTGCCGCTCATAGGGGTTCGCCTGCTTGTAGATGATATCAGCCTGGATGGGATGGAGATTGCTCACCACGGCAGCGGCGCCGGCCAGCAGGGCGAGCACCAGGAGCGCGATGAGACTGAGGCCCCGCACCGGCTTTAGCGCGCCGCCGGTGCCAATGAGAAGCACCCCCCCGCCGAGGAGTAGGGTGACGATGATGTACTGGTCGTAGAGCGTGACCGTCCCGGCCACCTGGCGCGCCACCCGGAGCACGCCCTCCACGGTCTCCGGTCGAGCTCGCACGACCGAGGCGTGGCGACCCGCCAGGACGAGGGCAAAGCCAAAGCCTAAACTCAAAGAGATCAAGGCGTAAAGAGACGTCGCCACCGGCCAATCGCCCTCCCGATCCTCGAAGACGCCGCGCTTCGCCATCTGGGCGATGAAGAGCACAGCGCTCATCACCCAGGTGAAGGCGAAGATCATCAACGCGCCGTACGAGGTACGGGCCCCCTGAGCAGGCAGAACCGTCAGACTGCGCCAGACGATCCTCCCGGCGTCGGTGAGGCGCTCAGCGTTGGTGACGAAGTCGAAGGAGAGCGTGCCGATGATGAAGCCACCCACGACGGAAGCCACCAGCGTAGGCCTCAACCAGGCCGGAAGGGTTCTCTCACCCCGCCGCCTCCTGCTGCCGCGGTAGGCCTTCTCCTCCTCCTCTCGATGCTCAACCAGATCGAGGCCGAGGACGACCAGCAGGCCGGCGTAGCAGAAGAACGTAGTGCGCGTGGCGGCGATAGCGATACCGAAGTTGATCTCGATGAAATGCGCCACCATGGCGGAGAGCAATCCCATGAGGAGCACGAAGCGCGGGTGCAGCTCGACGTCCTCCTTGCTCTCCCACTCCGAGAAGCCCCAGGCCACCAGGTAGAGGAAGATACCCCCCACCATACCGATGGGAATGGCTAGGCCGAAGAAGTGGGGGCCAATGGTGGGTATGACGATGGCCGTTGCGACCAGGGCCCCTCCAGCTACCAGTGCAAAGAAGAGCTTCCGCCGCCAATCATCGGGCAGAAAGCCAAGCCAACGCAGACCGTGGGTGAAAACGGCGCCAAAGAGCCACAGATAGGCCACGAAGCCCAAGAACCCTCTGGTCACCCAGGCGTCCAGGGTCTCGTTGTGGGATCGATCCGGCGAGGCGGTTCGGGACTCATAGTGTCCCAGCAGAGGTGGGTAATAGGAGTTATAGGCCACGTACATCGACTCTGGGCCGTGTCCCACCAGCGGCCGCAGGGCATCGAAAGGGTCGGTATGTCCCTGAGGGTGGGTCTCGGTCGGTGGATACCAGACCTCGCCGCGCGGCAGAATCAGATCAAGAGAGCCCTGCCAGATGAGGTTGCGGACCATACCGGTGCCGCTCTCATACTCCAGCACCAGCGCGACGCGTTTGATCGGCGTTTCTAACGCCCACTCGTGCAAAGGCCCACCGGGGTTGATGAGGAAGAAGGAGATGGCCACAAGCACAATCGTAGACAGCGCACCGATCCAGATGCCGCGCCAGAGACGACGACTGAGCACGCGCCGCAGCGCCAGGAACCCAAGCGTGAGCCAGATCCCCAGCCCGGCCAGCAGGCCCATCAATGGGCCACGGCTCTGCGTGTACCAGATAGCGATGAGCTGCACCAGGAAGGTGAAGATATAAACGGCGGCGCGGAGCATATCGGCCGCCCCAGTCTCCTCGTCGGTGAGGATGGAACGGAAGGCGTCCACCACGCGGGAGAGCGTCGGCGGTGCCGCCATAATCATGTACGCTGCGACGAAAATGGCGTTTCCCATATTGGAGGCCACGCGCCGCGTCACATCCCCGCCCCAGGGCAGGGGGTCCAGCTTGTTGCGCTGGACGAGGCCATAGAGAGCGATGGGCAGACTGTTGAGAATGACCACGGTGAGCAGTCGCTCCACCTGAGCCCGCGTGCGAAGGCCCTGCAGAATCACAAAGAAAAGCACGATGTAGGCTAGAGTGGTGTACGTGCCCTGCAGGCGCTGGTAGGAGCCAAAGAAGCTGACCCAAGGATTGACGGAGAGGACGGTGCTGACCAAGTAGACGGCCACCGTGAACAGCGTGGGCGCCACCAGGGGTGTCTGCCAGGAGAACCCGACGTCCCGGCGGCCGTGGCTTCGCTCCTCGATGAACTTGACCAACCAGACCACGGCCATCACCAGAGCCAGGGTCCGCAGCGTAGTCAGCTTATCTGGCTCGAAGACACGGCTGGAGTAAACATTGAAGAAGAGCGGCGTGATGATCACGGCCAGCAGCCACCCCATCTCCAGCACTTTGTCGCAGAACGTGCTCAATCTCGTCTTGTACATCCCCAACCTCTCTTCAGGTTTGTTGAACGTCACCCGCCATGCAGCCCATTAAAGATCGTCCTAGCCGACTCATATGGCTATAGGACAACTTCCACCCAAGCTCTCTCACCACTGAAGCGTTGACGACGATTGCACGACCTCGGTCATCTGTCGTCATGATCTCAGTCGTTTCGTCGAAGGGAGCCTTATCGTGAAACGACACCGATGATCTAACGCTACAATGCTCCGCCAGGCGCCCGATGCAGCGAAGAGATCCGCCACTCAAGCCGGCCACCTTTCGACGAAGACGCAGAGACGGGGCAAGCCGAAAGCAACTCAACCTGTTAGGCACCATCTCCTTCTTGAAACCAGGCCAACGTTCGCCGCAGGCCCTCATCGAAGGGCGTCTGAGCCTCAAAGCCCAACACCTTGCGAGCCCGGGTCACGTCGGGGACGCGACGGCGGGTCTCCTCGAAGTCGGAACCGTAGACCGAGGCGTAAGGGAGATGCGTGATCTCCGAGCTCGACCCTGTCACATCCAGGATCAACTCCGCCAGCTCGTTGATGGTCGTCTCACGACTGGAGCCGATGTTGAAGACCTGTCCGGAGGCCTCGTGCGCCGTGGCCGCGCGAATCGTCCCGGCGACGGCGTCGGCCACGTAGGTGAAGCAGCGCGTTTGCTCGCCGTCATCGTAGACGGTCAGCGGCTCACCTTGCAGCGCCTGCGTGAGGAACTTGGCGATCACGCTGCCGTAGCCCTTGGGATCCAGCCGCGGGCCGTAGGCGTTGAAATAGCGCACCACGCTGACGGGCAGGCCTTTCTGCGCGTAGGCCACGGCGAAATACTCGTCGATCGCCTTGGCGTCGGAATACGACCAGCGGCTGACCGTCGTGGGGCCCAGCAGGCGATCGCTGTCCTCGCGCAGAGGAACTGCCGTCGACTTACCGTAGATCTCGGAGCTGGAGGCGATGACGGTCTTGGCCCAGTACTTGAACGCCAGCTCAAGGACGTTCTCGGTGCCCCTGACGTTGGTGATGATGGCGTGGAGAGGATCCTCGACGACGTACTTGACACCGACCACGGCTGCCAGGTGGTAGATCACGTCCACCTGACGCACGAGCCGCTCTAAGGTAGGGATATCGAGGATCGAGCCATTGACGAAATGGAAACGGTCGCTCTGTAGATGATGGTCGATGTTGGAGACTTTGCCGACGGAGAGGTTATCGAGAACGGTGACTTCGTGCCCCCGCTCCATCAAGGTATCGACCAGGTTAGAGCCAATGAAGCCGGCGCCACCCGTGACGAGAATTCTCATAAGTTAAGTTCCAAGCTTGATCTGCTCGTACGCTAATGCGACGGTCTAGACCCAGACGAGGCAGAGCCACAGCTGTCGCCCGAGCCTAGCGACGCGATATATGATACCCAAGCCAGGGCAAAAGTCAAGCATCGGCGTTCGCCAGAGGCGTGACCGGCCCAATATCTGAGTCCCTCGGGGTAGCAAGAAAGGTCGGCAGCCATGATTGCCACGTCGCAGGTGATCCAAAATGGGACCACACAGCAGAAGACCCCGACCGGAGGCCGGGGTCTATCGCTGCCACTCTATGGCACGTGCTAAGCTGTCGAGGCCTGTCGCGATTCACTCCGCGTGCGCAGCCATTTGACCAGCACCACGATCCCTCCCACCAGGGAGGCGATAGAGACGATCCCACCGGCTATTGCAGCACTGATCACCGCGATGCGGTGCCGTTTCTCCCGCTTGAGCATGCGGTGCTTTGCCTCCCGCATCAGCTCGTCGCCCAAGCTCTCTCTGAAGGCTGGTGAGGGATGGAACGGCGCCATACGGGCGTCTAAGCGATGGCTTATACGAAGGAGGGACTGCAATTCAGCACGATCCTCATGGCTCAGATGGGACACAGCGGGGCAGGTGCCGTCTTCTTCTTGACAGGCTGCCAACGCTTGAGCAACGGTCGCGAGCCCTGTCCCTCGCTCAGTCTCTGCTCTCGTCGCCTTATCTGACTCCATCCTTCCCTCCTCGCCGCCTATCCCAGTTCCTCCCACTCGTCTGCCAGATCCTCACGCAACGCCACCAAGGCGCGATGATAGAGCGACTTGATAGCCCCCTCGGTCCGCCCCATCACCTCTCCGATCTCCGCGTTGGTCATCCCCTCCACGTGCTTAAGAATGATCAACTGCTGCCGGTCCGGTGCCAGCCGACGCACCGCGTCGAGGAGGACATCCTCCTGATCCATCTTCTCTGTCTTGGCAGCCGGGCCTTTCCGTCGCGGCGCCCTCAGCACCAGGTCGTCGAGGGCGATCATCTTTCGCCGACTATGATCGCGGTGCCAGTTGGCCACCAGGTTGTGGGCGATGCGGTAGAGCCAGGCCGAGAACGGGGCCCCACGATCCTCATAGCCATGGAAATGATCCAACGCACGATAGAACGTTCGCGCGGTCAGATCCTCCGCGTCTTGATCGCTCCCCACACGGTAGCAGATGTAGCTGTAGATCCTATCCACGTACCGGTCGTACAAGGCGCCGAAAGCCTCTGGCTCCTTCTTCGCCCG
>CAZEQC010000150.1:0-7694 GCA_964514285.1 uncultured Anaerolineales bacterium
ACGTCAGTTGATCGCCCCTCTTGTATTGCTCTGATGGGGGCGACCGACGTCAGTTGATCGCCCCTCTTGTATTTCTCCAGTGGGGCGATCAGCATCAGTTGATCGCTCCTCTTGGATGTCTCCTCTCACATCTTGCGTCCTCCTCAAGCTCTCCAGGCCGCAGAGGCCGGAAATCTAACTTTCGCCACACGGAGAATCTAATCAACGCCACAAAAGAATCTAACTTTTACTACAGACAAACGGCGTGGTGTATGTTAAAATGGTATGGAAGGGGTGGTCCCGGCCTGGGTGTGCCGGGCTCTGCTGGTATCATTTCCGAGGAGTGAACGTCTCATGAAGAAGGCCATAGCCCACGACAAGCTGATCGTCGCCGGACCTGAGGCGCCAGAGGTAGCGATCTGTCCGGACTGCGGTGCAGAGGTCGTCAAACGAAAGCGGACGTGTATGGACGGAAGCGTGACCTACTTCTACCGCCACAAGCGCGGGGAGCAGAAGGACTGTCCTCGGCGGTATCGCCCCACCTGAACGACCAGGGCAATCGCATAGGCGATCGCTCTGCTTGAACGACGCCGCGCCCTTGGCAGAGGCGATCCTCCAATAGAGTATCCTGTGACGAGGCCTTGTACCTCGCCACTCACCAATGGTGTAGCTGTTTCTCAGACGACGTCGAGGAGTCCCGCCCCCGTCGACGCTGCTCTTCACCCTCAGCACTTGGTCGATGACTCGAAGCGAGCTGGGTCTCCCGACCGCAAGGGGGGGCTGGTCGAGAGGCCAGCCACGACAGCGGGGAGACCATTCACAGCCACGGTATGGGGAATAGTGGCTGGCCAGGACAGGGGAGTGTGCGCTGAACGGCTACGGTCTAGACAGGGAGGTTTGAGCGGTGCCAGATATTGCGGTGAACGAGGAGCGGTGCACGCGCTGCGGGGCGTGTGTGGCGGTATGCGCCGAGGCCCGCGTCTTCGAGATGGGGGAGCGGACGGCCGAGGTGGTGCGGCCGGACGACTGCTGGCTTTGCGGGCACTGCGTGGCGGTCTGCCCGGTGGATGCTGTTGAGCACGAGGCGTATCCACTGGAGGCGTGTCCCGTGATCGATGCGCCCCCTTCGTACGACGCGTTGGTCACGGCGCTCCGCGAGCGCCGCTCGCTGCGCGTCTTTCGCGACGAGCCGGTGCCCCGGGAGACGGTGCGCCAGCTGGTGGACGTCTCCCGCTGGGCGCCCAGCGCCTCCAACGCCCAGGCGGTGGACTGGATTGCCTTGGACGATCCGGAACGAATCGCGCGGCTGAGCGAGGAGGTGGTGGCGACGCTGGGCCGGGTGGCCCGTCTGCTGCAGATCCGGTTGCTGCGTCCTCTTCTGTCCCTGGCGCTGGGCAGGCGCAACGTCGAGGAGGCTGTGGAGAGCGCGGACGAGTTTGATCGACTGGCGGAGGCCGCTGCTCGAGGCGAGGATCCGATCTTCCATCACGCCCCGGTGGTCTTGATCGCTCACGTCCCCCAGGTGAGCTACTTCGGGCGTGACGACGCGGTCTACGCCGCCTATAACGTGATGCTGGCTGCGGAGCGGTTGGGGTTGGGGACGTGTCACATCGGCTACGTCAACGTCGCCCTGGAGCGGAGCAGCAAGGTGGCGGGTATAGTGGGGTTGCCGCCGGAGCGACAGATTGAGGTGGCTATGACGCTGGGCTACCCCCGCTTCGCTTTTCGGCGGGCCCTGCCGAGGCGGCGGATGGAGCTGGCCTGGAACCCGGTCGGCACGATCGAGTTCCAGGCCCTGGTCGAGGGGGCGCTCGACGCGCCGGAGCTGAGGGATGAGATCGAAGCGTTGATGGCCTCCAAGCGCCGCGGTGAGGAGCTGGAGCGAGGGCCGCGGATCGCATCCATCAGCGAGTTCATCGAGAGGGAGCTGGCGCGCCTGGAGGAGGGGCGTTTCGAGCACGCCTACGAGACGCGGACGGCGTCGGTCGTGCCGTACAACCGCGTGTTCCGGGCAGTGCTCGACGACATCTGGTCGTAGGGAAGGCGGAGGAGACCGTGCAGGGGCGACGAACCGCGGCGGCGGCCTTGATCATAGCAGCGGTGACCTTGTTAGCCTTGTTGGCCTGGATCGGCGAGGCAGCGTCCGCTGCCTCCGAGGGCTGCGCGTCGCGCCGGGCGGCTGACGCGTCGACGGGCTCTGCTGCTGTGATTTGCGGAGCCGGCAGGGCGGCCGATGGCCCCTTGCAGCCGGGACCGGCCAAGCCGGGGGAGGGCGCCGGCTTCTCGTTGGATCTCGATCCGGGAGAGAGCGGCGATGGCGTGGGCACCTACCTGGACACGTTCGATGACTTGAACGCCTCCCTCAACGGCTTCATCGCTGGCCGGGGCATCTGGTGTTGCGATGGGAGCGGTGCCTGCTCCTCCGCCGTCTGCAGCGAGGAGGACCTGCTGACCGTCACGCTCGACCAGACGACGCGCCGGGGGACGAGCGGCGCCGCCCTGAGACTGGCCTACGACGTGGAGGCGCCCAACGCGCTGGCCAGCCGTTACGACGCGTTGTTCAGCGGGGAGACGTTCTACGACCTGAGTCACTTCGAGGCGTTTCACCTCTGGGTGAAGGGCGAGGGCACGACCGTTGGCGCAGAGACCAGGTTCACCGTGCGGTTCACGGACCGGCACTGGCGGATGGCCTACGCCGAGATCGTGGGGGTGAGCGACACGTGGGAGCGAAGGACCGTGGATCTGGGGTCGCTCAGCGAGCTCGATTGGACGGCGATGCGGGAGGTGACGTTCATCTTCGAGCACGACCCGGCGAGGGGCGGACGGCGGGCTCAGCCCCTCTCGGGGACGCTGTACGTCGATGACCTGGCCTTCTGGGACGAGGACGCGCAGGTGGAAAGCGACGAGGCGTTCCTGGATCTGCTGGAACGGCGGGCCTTCCGGTACTTCTGGGCGTACGCCGACCCGACCACCGGCCTGATCCGGGACCGGGCCACAAACGGGGATCTATCCAGCATCGCCGCCACCGGCTTTGGCCTCAGCGCTATCTGCGTGGCTGAGGAGAGGGGCTGGATCCCCTACGACGAGGCGTACGCCCGAGTCCTGACCACCCTGAACAGCTTCTATGACGATCCTGACGACCCGGACGATTTCGTGGTCTCGGGAACCCACGGCCTCTTCTGGCACTTCGTCGACATGGACGATGGGACGCCCGTGATGGACGGTGTCTCCACCATCGACTCCGCCCTGCTGATGGCCGGCGTGCTCCACTGCCGCCAGCACTTCTCCGGCACCGAGGCGGCGACGCTGGCCACGGCGATCTACGAGGCTGCGGCGTGGGATCGATTTCTCGACGGCGATTCGGGGCTCCTGTATATGAAGTGGACCCCCGACGGGGCGTTCGAGTATCGCTGGCACGGGTACAACGAGGCCATGATCCTCTACCTGCTGGCCATCGGCTCGCCGACGCATCCCATACCGGCCAGCTCCTGGGCGTCGTGGGCTGACTCCTACGGCTGGGGCGCGTACTACGGCTACCCGGTGCTGACCTGCCCGCCCCTCTTCACCCACCAGTATTCGCATTGCTGGATCGACTTCCGGGGGAAGCGGGACGCGTACGCCAACTACTTCCGCAACTCGCGCTATGCGACCCTGGCCAACAGGGCCTATGCCCGGGATCACCTCTACCCGGAGGCGAATCTGTGGGGGCTGACGGCGTGTGACGGTCCCGTCGCCGGCACCTGCAGCGGGAAGGCGTACCGCCCGGACCTGGGGTATCCCCCCGATACGGGAGGCAACGACGGGACGGTCGCGCCGACGGCTGCGGCGGGCTCGATCGTCTTCGCGCCGGAGCCTGCGATAGCGACGCTGCGCTACCAGTATGAGCAGCTTCATCCGCGGCTGTGGGGGCTGTACGGACTGAAGGACGCGCTGAACGCAAGATGCGTGCCGACGTGGGTCGACAACGACTACGTGGGCATCGACGTCGGGGCGATGGTCCTGATGATCGAGAACTACCGGTCGGGCCTGGTGTGGGACACGTTCATGGAGAACCAGGAGATCGCTGCGGCCATGGCGGCGGTGGGCTTCGTGGAAGATGAGACGCGGGCCCCGTCCTACGTCACCTACCGGGAGGCGGAGGACTACGTCTCCACCGCGGGAACGGGCGTCGTGGTGGAGGATCACGCGGCGGCGTGGGGTGGGCGGACGGTGCAGATTGGGCAGGAGCCGGGCAACGCGGCCGTCTACACCGTCCCCGTGAGCGTCGATGGCGGTCTGCTGTTCGGCGTTCGCTACTCGGACGACGTGGCGGGCAATGTGCTCGAGGTCTGCCTGGACGGGACGGTGAAGGGGAGCTTCACGACCGATAGCTTCGGCGACTGGGACGTCTTCGGTTGGGACGAGGAGACGGTGAGCCTGGGTCTGGTGACGTCGGGCAGCCACACGATCACGCTGCGGGTGGCCGAGGGCGGGGGTTGGTCTTGGGGCGTGAATCTGGATGTGTTCAAGATCTGGTCGGTGCCGTGGGTCTACCTGCCGGTGGTGGTGCGGCAGCGGTGAGAGCCGTGCCGGGTTGACGTCTGTGTTTGACATCTGTGGGGGTCTCGCCTAGGATTAGGGGTGTTCGAGACGGCGGGCACGACGTTGGTCCGCCGCGCAGACTGTGAAACCTTGGGCCCATCGCAGAGCCCCAGATGACTCCAGAGGAGGCTTCTATGTCGAAAGCGCTCGTTTCCTACACCGCTTTTCTGCCCGAGACCCTGGCCGTGCTGGATAACCCGGGTCTGCTCCTGGCATCCCAGGGGGAGGACGGCGTGCCCAACGCCATGGCCATCGGCTGGGGGACGGTGGGCGTCGTGTGGGGCCGGGAGATCTTCACCGTTCTGGTGCGCCCCTCGCGTTACACCTTCAGCCGGCTGGCGGAGAACGACACCTTCACCGTCAACGTGCCGGCGCCGGACCTCTACGACGCGGTGACCTTCTGCGGCACGCACTCCGGGCGCGACCACGACAAGTTCGCCGAGTGCGGTATGACGGCCGAGCCGAGCGAGGCGGTCAGCACCCCGGGCATCGCTGAGTGCCCCATCGTCTACGAGTGTCGCACGGTCCACACCAACGACGTGGTCAACGCCAGCCTGGACGGGGAGATCGTGGAGCAGTTCTACCGGAGCGGGGATCTGCACCGCGTCTACGATGGGGAGATCCTGGCGGTGCGGGCTGCGGAGAATGCTCGGGAGCTGCTGGCGCTCGACTAGGCCTTTGGCTCCGGCGGCGACGGGGGCCGTCTGTCGCACGGAGCGCGTGACGCCGACCTGAGATCCGAGCGACCATAGGCACGCGGCCCTGCGGCCGGCGCATCGTGGTGGTGTCGGGGAGCGCCTTAGGATCCAGAGGGCAACCCCCCTGGGGGACGCGTGTGACGTGAAAGGCAACGATTCACGTCACACGTGCGTCCGACGCCCGGCCCTTTAGGGCAGGGACCGTCCCAGATCTACGTTACGACGCCCTGCTCAACTGGACGTTGAAGACGATCTTGGTATAGACGTCGAGCACCAGGTAGAGCAGATTCGCCACCGCGGCGCCGAGCAGGCCCACGCCGGTGGGGGCAAGGAAGAAGACGATGGGGAAGACGGTCCATCCGAAGAGGATATAGTTCTTCACCCACTGGGATCCCGGCGCCTTTGCCGAGAGGACATCGACGGCGAGCAGCAGGTAGGCTACGGAGCTGATGGCAAAATGGATCCACCGCACGGCTGTCAAATCCCGCGCAGCGAGGAAGCCGGTGCCCATGACGATAGCGGTCAGGTAGATAAGCTGCACCATCCCGCCGCCTTGGATGCCCTTCAGCTGGGCGATCTCGACCATCAGCAGGGTACAGCTGAGCCCATAGAAGAGCCAGCGGGACCAGAAGATCGTCTGTCCGGCCGGGGTGACGACGGTCAGGTCGCCCTGCCACATGAGGACGTAGGAGATCAGGGTGACGAAGCTGACCAGGAAGGCGGTGTTGAAGCCGTCCTTGGTCCGGCCGGTCACGTAGAAGTATGCGCTTGATAGGGCGAATATCGCCAGCCCTGCGACGAATATGATGTTCAGCATGGTCGCCTCCTTTGCGAACCTGGTATCCTAAGCTGCTTCACCTATGTGATTAGGTTATCGATCTCTGCACACACATTATAGCCGATTTCTAATATTTGTCAATAGTATGTATAATGCGGTTAGCGACTTTGAGGTGGGAGGATCGACGTCACCTCGAGGGGGCTGGCAACACGATTAAGCTTTCGCGTGGGGAGTCGCTCCACTTGGAACGGCTTCTCCGTGGAGCTTGAAGACTATGGAGGTGGTGCAATGTCAAAGGTAGAGCTGCATGCTCAGGCGCCGGACTTCGCCCTGGAGGATTTCCGGGGGCAGACGGTTCGATTGGCCGACTATCGGGGTCAGAAGCACGTGGTGTTGGTCTTCAATCGGGGCTTCACCTGACCCTTCTGCCGCCGGCACATGGCGCAGTTGCGCCAGGATTATGATGCGTTTGTGGAGCGAGGCGCTGAGGTGGTCGTGATTGGCCCGGAGGGCAGAGAGGCGTTTGCCGACTACTGGAAGAAGGAAGACCTGCCCTTCGTCGGGCTGCCCAACCCCGAGCACTCGGTGCTCAAACTGTACGGCCAGGAGATCAAGTTGTTCAAGATGGGCCGTATGCCGGCCCAGGTGATCGTGGATCGCACAGGGAAGGCGCGCTACGTGCACTACGGGCACTCGATGGAGGACATCCCTCCGAACGAGGAACTCCTGGCCCTGCTCGATGCGTTGAATCAGGAGGAGTAGTCCTCTCCCTTCCATCAACACGAACGCGGTCGTCGCACGGTCGTCACAGCGGTCTGGAGCCTATGGGCCAGGAGGCCGGTGTCGTGGCAGCTAGGCCGTCCTGCCCCGTAGTCTCCATCTGTCGTTCGGCCTATGCCGCCTCAAGAGCGGTGGGCGATGGCCCAGCCTACTTGAGGGGCTTGTCGCAGAGGGGACAGCTCTTTCTTTCGATCGGTGCGAAGAAGAGCCCCCGAGATTTCCAGGCGCAGCTCTTGCAGATGAAGTGACCCCTGTCACACGTCTTGCCTCCACGGATGGTCTTCCTCTTCCCGCATGCATCGCAGATTCTTCTCATGGTGATCTCCCTCCTGGCTGTGTTGACGTCTCGCTTGATGATGTATTGCCATGATACCCGCTCTCAGTTGATGCCGATGACAGGTCTATGACGGCTTTCTGACGTATCTCTTACAGACCTGTCGAATCGGGATAGAGCGCTGTCGACGGTTGATCGCCGGCTTGCAGGGAGCCCGGCGCGCGGACATCGACTTGGCGCGGGGGTGGGTTGAGGTTGTTGGTTTTGTCAGGTCTGTGCTAGCTACGTGTCAGCGTGCGCTCAGATCAGTGTCATGATAAAGACTGGTCATTTGATAGCATGGAGTCGGTCGAGGCTTTCGCACGCAATCCAACAACACAGAAGACAGGCAGGGGGCCGAACTGTGATCAACAAGCGCAACGTTATTGTGTTCTTCATCATACTGTCCATCATCGCCCTGGTGATGGGTTGCGTCGTCTACGCCCTGGCGCGATAGGAATCCTGGAGCGAGATAAGCTACGCGGATCGTGAGCGGCGAAGAGCTCGCCGCTCATGGTCCGTTGATGGTTGGATCGGTTAGGTCCGGCGAGGCGACCGGCGGCCT
>CAZEQC010000151.1:0-7652 GCA_964514285.1 uncultured Anaerolineales bacterium
GGGCCGTCGATCAGCCCGGTGAAGGAGAACGTGCGCGTCAGCGTGTCGAAACTGAACAGGTTCAGGGTCGCCAGGTGGTTGCCATCGACGTGCACCTGGGCCTTGTCGCCCCCGCTCCAGCTAATGGCCTCATAGCTGAAGGACGTGCCCGAGAACGGGAACCAGGCCGTGGCGTTCCCATCGCGCATATAGTCACCGCCGCTGGCGATGCCCAGGGTATAGGTGTTCCAGCCGGCGCTCTTCAGGACGCGGTTGGTGCCCTGCTCGAAGCTGCCGTCGGGCAGGACCGTGCCGCTCATCACGTCGAAGTAGTCGAGCTGCACGTAGCTGTTGCTGGCCAGAGGGTTCTTCGTGCCCAGCACCGTAACGGTGATCGTATGGCTGGTGGGGGCCAGGCCATCATAGATCGTGTGTACCGGCATGTTGTCGTGGCGGTAGAGATCGATGATCCCCTGGTCAACACCGTCGATGGTGATCTGAGCCCGACCGCTGGTGCTACGGGCGAAGAAGCCCACGCTGATCCAGGTGCCGGAGAAGCCGAAGCTGGCCGTATCGCCTGCAATCCGGCTGCTTCGGTAGCCTCCACCGCTGGCCTGGCTGTTGCCGAAGTCGCCCCAGGAGCCGCTATAGACAACCTCGGCCTCATCCTCCTCCGTGCGGGTGTAGATGCCGGAGACGGCCACCACGCTACTCGCGCTCGCGAGCGTGGAGGCGAAGACTGGCGTTCCGCCGTCGTCGGCATCTCGGGACATGGCCCGGTCCGGGACAGCCCGCCGGAGCCTGCTGACCTCCGAGAGCCGCGCTTCGGCGCGCCTGACGCGCGCCAAAGCCAAATTCTCTGAAGCCCCTTCGCCGATCTGGCGCTGTCCGGTCGGCTGCCAGGTCGCAGCTGCCGCCGGGCCTGCCCCGGGGAGGATGGTGTCGGCCAGCACCTGGGTGGTGATCACGGTCGTGACCGTGGTGCTGCCGGGGGCGACCAGGATGGGCTCAACGGCGTGCTCGGCGCCCAGGGCCTGCCCCACGCTCAGGTTGCCATAGCCGCTCCCGTCGGGGATGGGCGCCATCGAGGCGTCCAGGAGGTCCACCGTGACCGTATAGGCGCCCTCGCTCCAGCCGGAGGTATCCACGCTCCCCAGTTCGTAGGTGCGCGGGTCGCCGCGGAACAGGGTCACCGGCACGTCGGCCGTGTAGCTCACCGCTCCGCCGGGGGCCAGGATCTCGGTCCGGGCCGTGGCGTCGAACCGAAGATTGGCGATGTTGGTCACGTCGATGGAGAGCGTCGTGCTGCTGGCCCCGGTCTCCACGAAGGCGGGGTTGGGCGTGACAGCCGTCAGTTGAACGAAACGGTCCACGACGTTGAGGGTCGCGGACCCCGAGTCGCTGATGCCGTCCAGGGTGACCCCGGTGCCGGTGGCCGTCGCCACGGCGCGCAGTTCATACAGCCCGGTGGCCCCCGGATTCACCGGGTACGCAACGGCCGCCGTCTCGCCCGGGTCCAGGGTTTGGTCGAAGGTGGACGGTCCAGCCGGTAGCTCCACCGTCACGGCATAGGTTGTGGTCAGGCTACCCTGGTTTTCGATGCCCAGGGTGTAGGTCACCGTCTGCCCCACGATGCCGGCGTCGTAAACGGGCGCCCAGGCGACGGCCGGCTGGTGCTCGGCGATCTCGCAGATAGCGCTGCCCAGGTCGACGGCGGCGGCGCTGAGGTCGCCCGCGGCAGCCTGGATGGCCGCGTCGCCCGAGGCCGAGCCCAGGGCAGCGGCGGCCCCGGCCAGGTCCGAGGTATCGGCCGCGGGGGCATCGAGGTTGGCCTGGCTGACCAGGGCGTCGGCGGCGTCCGCTGCCCGGTCCCGGGCGATCGGATCACAGCCGTCCTCACAGCTCACGTCCAACTCCAGGAGCGCATTGCCCAGGGCCTCGAAGGCGGCCTCCAGGTTGGCGCTCGGACTGCAGGCCAGGGCGTCGTAGACGGGGCCGCTGTTGGCGCTGGCGATGATCAGCGCAGCATAGACCGTGGGGTTGAACTCACCCTGGACCGACTCGGCGACGACGTAATAGACCTGGCCGATCGTCGTCCCGCTGGTGGTCAGGGCCACCGTCTGGGTGACGCTGGCGCCGGGGGCCAGGGAGGGCGTCGTCCAGGTGTCGGCCGAGGTGAGTAGCGAGGGTGCCAGGGGCACGCTGCTGTAGGGCGTGGAACGCATGGTGAGCGTCACCGGGAAGGAGCCGGCCACGTTGCCCACGTTGGTGAGCTCGAAGTCGAAATGGGCAGCCTCGCCCGCGGCGGCCGTCACCGTTTCGGGCTCCAGGACCGGGTAGGGGAAGGCCAGGTCGGGCATGGTCCAGACCACCGAGTCGCTGTCCGTCAGCGTCCCATCGTCCTGGGCCACGGCCGACACGTTGATGGTGTGGCTGGTGCCCTGGGCAGGTAGGGCCGGTGCAGGCGAGACGTAGAGCCCGATCTCGCCTTGTTCACCCGGCCCCAGAGAGAGGGTGGTGGTGTCAGACTGGCCCGCGTTGCTCAGCAGGGTCCAGCCGGCGGGCAGGCCGGAGACGGTGACGTCGTAGGTGTGGGCCGAGGTCGACCTGTTCTGGATCTCGATGCGGAAGGCGCTGTCGGGCACCTCGGCCTGGCCGTCGGCGACGTGGCCGACGGCGTCGGCGGGGTCGGGATCGGGGTCGAGGACGGGGCCCATCGGGACGGTGAGCCAGGGCTCTTGGACGACGGAGACGGAGACGGCATCGGCGGCAGCGACGGTGACCTGGTGAATGGCCGAGACGACCAGGTCGGGGTGCTGCACCGATTGGGCAAAGGCCACCAGGGTGTAGATGCCCGGTTCGGCGCTCACCGGGGCCGTGGCCGTGATGGCGCCGGTGGCGTCGATGCCCGTGGTCCAGCCGGGGGGGGCCTCGACGCCTACGAGGTAGTCGCCGCCGACGTTGGCCTGGATCTCGACCTGGGTAGCTGCGGTGCCCCCGGGTGTGACGTTGGAGGACGTGGGGTTGAGGGCCAGGCTGAAGAACTGGGCCGGGCCGGAGAGGGAGATGGCGTCGGTGTTGCCGTTGTCGGCGACGGAGACGCCGCCGCTAAAGCCGGCCACGCCCAGCCCGTTGGACCCGTCGATGGGGCTGCCATCGGCGGTGACGGTGCCGACCAGGGGCCCCAGGCTGAGGTCGGCGTCGGCGACCTGGAAGGTGGTCGCGGGGGCAAAGCGGGGCAGGGGCCCATAGCCGCTCCCCGACAGGCTGGCAGACCCGTCCACGACGGCTGTGAGGGTTCCGCTGTAGATGGAGGCGCCCACGCTCACCTCGGCGTCGTAGAGGGTCAGCGTGAAGGGCGTGGTGCCGGTGACCGTGGCGCTATAGCTGTCCCAATCACTGCCCAGGGCCAGCCCCGAGGAGGCCGAGGCAAAGGCGCTGGTGGAGCCGTCGGCATCCAGGTCGAAGCCGGCCGGCGCGCCCTTGAGGCTGCCAGTCGCCGGGTCATCACCCGCCGGGCCCTCCAGAGAGAGAGGCCCGCTGTCCAGCAGGGTCCCGCCCGCGTACAGGTCGGCGTTCGCTGCCGAGAGGCTATCGAGTTGCAGTCCGTGCGTGTAGCTATCATGCCAGGCATCCTGCAGCGGGCCGTAGATGGTCGCGTTCCGCGCGTCGGCGTCGACGGAAAGGGTACTGGCACTGCTGCTGGCCGGGACGGAGACTGTCGCCGAGTCCCAGGGTTCGACAAGTCGAGGCCTTGGCGCCCGCACCAGAACCAACGGCAAGGACGGATCAGCGTTAGCATAGTCGACAAAGATCTTGGCAGCAATGGAGGCGACGGCCAACGACACGCCGAACACACAGTCGTCGACTCCGATGGGCGGAGCCTTGGTACACATGCCCAATGCGCTCTTGCCGGCGTCAAACAAGGCTTTGGCATCGCCGATGGCGGCGCCCGACTTACCGGATTCGCTCAGTATCAGGCCCAGACGGCTGGGCTCAAACTTATTGGCAAAGAACAAGAAGACGGTTGTCACAAAGCCACCAAAGATGCCAGCTCCCTGAGCCCACCAGGCGATGCCCACCCAGAGGTTCGTCTGCTCGATGACAGAGGCCCGCCGGCCATCCTCGGCCACGAAGCTGACGTTTCCAGCGGGGTCAATCTCCATCCAGGCGATCGTCTGCCCATCGGGACCGGCCACCATGTCGGTCGGGACGAGGACCTCCAGGCCCTGGCCCACGGCCTGGCTGATCCGCCCCTTCGCCTCGTCAGAGATGGCCAGGGCATCCAGCTCGGTCAGGGACTGGCCGGTGATGAGGGCCATTGGAACGCCGTCCTCAGCGGCACCGGAAAAGGTGAGGAAGGGCGACCGGTACACGCCGTCCACGTAGGAGGACATGAGCTCGACCTCGGTGCTCTTCTCGCCTATGGAGCGCATGATGGTAGCGGCTCCGGCAGCCTCGACGGCCTGGCCCGGGTAGGGCAGGGCCCGCTCTTCGATGTTCAGCAACTCGAAGCTGGTCTCTACCGTGTCGGATACCGCGTTCTGGGCGAGGAGGACTAGCTTGGGTTGCTGGGGATAGGATCTGACCAAGAGGCTCTCGGTGTTCGCGGGCCGGTCCGGGCGCGAGGTCCAATGGTGGAACTGGGTACCCAGGAAGCTGAGAGCCAACATCTGGCTGTCCTGAATCGTCTCAACGTGCTCGGCGAAGAACTCGACGGTCTGGGATCTATCCTCCTCGTCCAGGGCCTGCCATTGCGTGTTGGCGTCGGCCAGGTCGGGGGAGAGGGCCCCAATGGAGCCCTGCAGGCGCCTGACCTCGGACAGGGGCACCGCACTGTGGGGCAGTGCCTGCACCTGGGCCACGTCTCCCTGGCTGAGGAACGGCTCAAGGCCGCGAGGCTCAAGGGTCAGGTCCCCCAGGGATTGGCGCTGGGCCGGCCCTATAGCATCTTTGAGTTCGCGCTCGTACGTCACGGTCGTGCCGTCGGGGTGGCGGCGCTCGACGCTGAGCCAGACGCCGGTGAGCAAGATCGAGGCCAGGGGGAAACTGGTCAGGAACTCCTGGAAACTGTCGCCCTGGACCAGGGGGCCGTCGAGGCCAACCCTGAAGAAAGGAGCGTAGGTGTGATAGACGTTGGTGTAGACGAGCCCGCCCTGCTGCTCAGTATCGACGCGGTAGCCCAGGTTGACCGGCTCGCCCACGAGCGATACCGTGTTAAAGGTCTCCGTCAAGGGAAAGCTGGTCTGGAGGGAGGGGCCGCCGATGGGGAACTCGGAATAGGACTCGACCTTCAGAGCCAAGGTCACCTTGTGGCGGATATCGTCGGGAAGCTCGGCGATGCGGTCGTTGCTGCCGGGTGTGGCAAAGCTGGTGCCGACCGTGGCGGAGGCGAAGGCGGGGTCCAGATCCTGCCAGCCCTGCCCGGGCAGGAAGGCCTCGACCCACCAATGGTCCTGCACCTCGGCGATGAGGTCGGGATCGTTGACCGGGTCGCTGAGCTCAGTCCCCGGTGGGATGTGACCCCGCACGCTGGTGGGCGTGGGGAACATGGAGGCGATGAGAGTCTGGGCGTCGCTCTGAGATAGGGTGCCATGCCTGTAGCGAGCCGGAACGCCAGCGCCACGGAGCATGGCCACGAGCAAGCTGGCCTGGTCCACACTGTTGCCCGCTTCGCTCCAGAGCGTGCCACGCGTGCCGCGCAGCGAGCCGGTATAGGCCTCGTAGGCGTAACCGCGGACCAGCTCGAACATCGCCACGGGGTCCTGCTCCAGGAGCGCAGCGGCCCGCAGCATGTGCTCGTCCAGATAATCCGCATCCGGTGTGCGGACCAGCCAGGCGGCGTTGCCATCGGGGGCCAGTTGGGCCGGGGCCGCCTCGGCCTCCGCGAACCTGCCACGCAGGCTGCCGTAGGCCACAGCGCCGCCATCCAGATCCGTGAAGCTAGCGCTCGTACCAGGAAGCTGGACGGTCACCGTCAGGATCTCACTGCTCTGAGGTGGCAGGTCGCCCAGACTCCAGATCGCCGTGCTCCCCTGCCCGCTGGGTGGCTCGCTGGCTGACAGGACAGTCGCCGCAGAGAACGTCGTGGACAGGACCACATTGTGGATGGTATTTGGATCCTGTGTCAGATCGATGCCGCCCAGGATATCCACCGTCTCCGTCAGGGTGGCCGTGTCGGGGATGTCGGGGAACTTGACCACCCAACTGTGGTTCGTCACGGTGTACGAAATCACAGCGGTTCCACCGGCCTGGTACGTCGACTGGACCCGGGAGACTGAGAGAGGATGGACCAGGCTGTCGGGTTCGGACTGGGCCGTCAACGTGGCTTCCAGGGGTGCAGCCCCGGGGGACCTTGTAGCCATCATCGGATCGGCCATAAGCTCTCTGGCCTGATCGAGAGCCACGACGTTTCCCAGGGACTCTGTGGGTGGTGCAGCGGGGGCGATCGCTGTGGCAAACACAGGTAGTGCCGCGATCTGTGTGAGCATGCTGGTGACGACGAGGACAGTAACAGCTTTGAAGAGCAGGTCTCTGCTGAGCATAACAGCCTTATCTCCGATGGTTAGGGAGGCTAGATCTGGCCTGGGGGCCCGCCCTGCCTCTACGGTGGTTCGTGGCTTCGCCACGTCACGGATAGAACTGACCCGGACACAGGACCGGCAACAGCTGCTGATGCCAGTCGAGAACTTTAAACCAGTTAATTGTATCATATATCTCGTCAAATGTCAACATGATACACCACAGATGCAGGGCGGTCGTACCTGACAAGAAGGTGCTGCACAGCAAGTATGGCAAGGTGTGGGTCACCTGAGCGAGCGGCGGGGACCTTTGGGTGAGAGGAGCTGAGGCCTTGCACGCGACCCCATCAACGCACCGGGGTGCAGCAGGCCCCTCGCCCGCGTCCGAGCGAGGGGCCTCGGACGCCGAGGGACCGCCGGCCCACCACGCCCGGCTCGATCCCGGCCCCTCCGCCGAAGCTTGCGCAGGGGCCGGCTGTCCGACGTCTTCTCCGAGCTAGGTTCGTTTACGTCAGCTGCTCGCCGAGCGCCTGCCGGCGCCCCCGCCGCCTCCGCCAAGGATGATCGACGCACCCAGCAGGAATCCGAAGTTGTACCAGTTGCCGTTGTTGTGCACGTCGTACATATGCACGTTCTCGGAGAAGAGTGAGATAATGAACGTGATGGGCGCTATGATCCCGTGCCATAGCCCCAACCAGAAGCCCGCCACCTCTCCCTCATCATCCGGCGACTTGGCAAGCTCGTTCGGACCGGGGGCGCAGCCTGCCATTGTCACCAGTACCAGAATCGCCATCGCCAGCATCAGTGCATTCTTCATCTCGTTCCCTCCCGTTCCTCTATACCTTGCAGCTCTCCGTGACCCAGGTGCGACCCTTCGTCCAGACGCTGAAGCCGCCGGGGGTGCACCAGGCTCGTGTTTCGTCAACCGGATGCCGATGACAGACGTCGACGGCCTCGGGCCAGTGCGGTCCTTCGACGCCTATCGCATGCCCTCATCCACCATGACTACGGGCAACAGCGCAGGAAGTTGCACCCGCGGCCGCAGAGAGCATGGACTGCAGCGGACCAGTTGGCCTACTACCCTCGCGGCCAGATCCGGCGCCAGCCTGGATGCCGGGACCCGAAACGTAGGCTTCGACGTCGCGCTCCCGC
>CAZEQC010000152.1:0-7569 GCA_964514285.1 uncultured Anaerolineales bacterium
ACAAAAAAGCCGCCCCATAGTGGGCGGCTTGCCTTGACGAATATCGGTGTTAGTTGATACCCACCATCCGCCGCCCCCGGGCGCCAGGGATGCGCTGATTATCGTTCTGATTAGCGTCGATGACCGCGCCGGCAGATAATGGTATCATAGGCTCTAACTCCAGGAGCTAGTATAGCATACTTGGAAAGGGTGTCAAGCGGGCGCTGAGATTGACAAGGAGAACGGTACCTCCGACGCCCGGTCATCAAAGCCTTTCTCCTCATGGCCCTGGCGGGGTTGGTCTCCGGGGGCCTGGTCTTGTTCCTGGCCTAGAAGATGATCTCCAACCCCAGTATCTCCGCCGGCACCTCTCAGGCGACGAGGAAGGCCAACGTTCCCACCTATTGTCTCGCTGGTCGTCGGCCTATCGACCCTCGGAGCCGACAGTCACGTGCCCCAGAGAGATGTGGTCTCCGCCTGGCTCGCCGTCGATGACGACGGGCAACCGCTCACCGGTGACAGCGTGATAGACCGCTACGATGACGGTATAGCGGCCAGAGCTCGTCTGCTGCGGCACGCGGACACCGTATCGGTCGATCAATGAGGCGCCCGGCTCCCAGGACGTGGTCGGCGCCAGGCCGTCGCCCGGGACGGTGTCGATCTGGCCCACCAGCCGCCCCACATTATGGAGCATCTGGACGCTGACCTTATACGGCTCCTCGATGGCGCTCGACGCCTCCCAGAAGAGCGTCACCGGGATGATGGCGCCGGGAGCGAAAGGCCCGCCGGGCAGGCTGTACCCCCGCAGGCGAACCGTTTGACCGAAGAGAGCGTCAAGCGTATCCGCCGCCTCCTCGGGCAGGGGCGCGACGCCGTAGGTGGCCAGACGGACGTCCCCGTACCAGCGATCGCCGGCCTTGTAGGCGTGGGAGGCGAGCCACGACTCGACACGCTTCTTCGGATCCGACTCCGCGTCGCCCCAGTAGATCACGAAGAGCCGCTGGTAGTCCTCGAGCAACGGATCCAGGAAGGCGGCCGCCGCCCCGGGTCTCGGCCGATAGGGCGCCGGGTAGACGTGCCGGTCCGGGTAGTAGTAGGTAAAGACCTCCCACTGATTGGGGGCGTTGAGCACGATGGCGTCCCCCGGACGCTCCATCGCGCGGACGTCGGCGGCAAGGGTTCGATAGTCATCGCGGGCGTAGGCGGGGTCGAAATAGAGATTCTGTAGCGAGGGGTAGACCAGGCCAGCCAACACCAGGACGAGCGTGCCCGCGACGATGAGGGACACACGCAACCGGCTGGAGGGCCCACGATTCCAGGCCCGAGAGACGAGCGCCGCAACGTTGGCCACGCCCAGGGCGACCAGGAGGTGAAAGGAGGGAAGCAGCACGACGAGGAACTTCAGCCAGGCCGGCTTGTAGAGATCGAACCCGAAGAAGAGACCAAGAGGGACGACCAGATAGATGACCAGGCTGGCGAGGCCAAGCCAGTCGGGCAGCGCGCCATCTTCCTCCCTCCGCCAGCCCTTCCGAGGCCAGAGCGCCAGAAGGGCCACCCCCCCGGTGACCGCCATCGCCACCGAGGCCTCGCCGAGCGGCTGGGTGATGCCCACCACCAGGACGCGCAACACGTCCAGCAAGGCCGCGTCCAAGCGGTACGCCGCCCCAGCGGAGGACCAACCGGCAGCATCCAGCGCGACAGGCACCCAGGGCAGGTAGAGCAGGCCAGTCCCCACCTGGGCCCCGCCCCAGACGAGCAGATCGCGCCAGCGCGGTTCCGATTGCAGCGAGGGGATGAGCCACCACAGGCAGAAGACGGCGTTGTGGGCGATCAGAACGAAGGCAAAGGCGTAATGGGTGTAGAGACCAGCAGCGTTGACCAGCGCGTAGACCAAGAGGTATACAATACGGGAAACCCGTCCCCCGTCCCGAGAGCGGACCACCACTGGCAAACCACCGTCGGCGGGTATGGAAACCTGCCCTACGTGCGGTCTGGCAGAGAGCGCCTCCATTGCACGGAAAGCGACAACGGTGGAGGCTGCGGAGAGGGCGCCCAGGAGCGCGTACATACGCGCCTCCTGCGAGTAGTAGATGGCGAAGGGGGAAAGCGCGCTCAACGCGGCCGCCGTCAGTCCAGCAGCTGGCCCGAAGAGCCAGCGGCCCAGCAGGGCGGTGAAGCCAACCAGAACCAGACCGGCCACGACGGAGAGCGAGCGCAGGGCGAACTCGCTCTGGCCGAAGAGCCCTCGCCAGGCGTGGAGCAGCAGGTAGTAGCCCGGAGGGTGGATATCCCCCGCCGCCCCCTCCACGATCAGAACGGGGGAGCGCTCAGCGATCCGCGCTGAGTTGCCCTCGTCGTTCCAGAAGGATTGAGCGTCGAGGCGGTAGAAGCGCAGGCCAGCGGCAAGAGATAGGACAACGGCCAGGAGGAGGCCGAAGGCGAGGGGAGAGAGACTCGAGCGATCGGGGCAGCGGCGAGAAGCGGCCCGCTGTCCGCCCCTCATCGTCGGCGCCAGATGCAGGTCGAAAGCCAGACGACGACCACCGCCAGGCCCACGCCGGCCAGGACGAGACCACGAGACGGCCGCCAGGGTGACCTCACGATCAGAGCATCGACGCTGAAGCCATCTCCGACGCCGGTCAACACGACCTCGTGTCGCCGGCGACGCCAGCCACGGACCAGCCGCACCGGTTCCCCTTCCAGAGAGACGCGCCGGGAGGCCCCGCCATCCCTCCGCACCTCGACCGCGCCCTCGTCGGGGCCGGGCACTAACGTCAGCGCCGCCCCCTCGAAGGTAAAGCGAAGCGCCGCTCCCTCCTCGATCGCCCGCCGAGTGCCAGATAGATCCCCGTTCTCGCCGCCAACGACTGTCCAGGATCCTTCGTACGTCAAGGCCCAGTGGCCCTCCTGATGCGTGCCCGGGTAGAGCACGGGGGAGAGCGCCGTGGCGTAGCTCTTCATGGCGCTGTAGACCGGCATAGGGGTGAAATCCGGCTCGACCATGCGGAAGTAGTACATGGCCTGGTTCCGCTCCCGCTCGTCGGCCCGCTTGAAGAACCAGAAGTTGGCGACGCCGAGCCAGGGCCACTCTTCCTGCATGCGCTGGTAGGCCAGGGGCGCGTAGCGGGCCTGCTCCTCCAACGTGACCTGACCGTAGTTGCCCACGCCCTCGATCTCTGGATCATTGGGCACCGCGTTGCTGTTCATCTCTCCGATCCAGATCGGTTTGTCGGCATCGCCATGGGCCACCATAATGTCGCGAATGTAGATCGGCCGCGAGAAGTTGATGTTGAGGGGACGCATGCGGTGATCGGTGGGCCCCGACCAGAGCATATAGTCGTTGACAGACAGGATATCGAAACAGTCCCCCGCCCCGGCGTCGTACATGCGCTGCAGGAAGACGAAATCGCTCATCCCCCGCCCCGGGCCTGGGCCGGGGTTCAGGTCGACCGTGGGGGCCAGAGCCCCGCTGATGATCACGGCGTTGGGATCCGCCTCCTTGGCCCGGCGGTAGCCCTCGCACAACAATTCCGTGTAGCCCTGGGGATCCACCGGCCGCTCGCCCCACTCCGGGTAGACGTTGGGCTCGTTCCACAGCTGGTAGTAGCGAATCCGCCCTTCGTAGCGCGAGACGACGCTGTAGACGTAGTCCCCCCAGTCGCTCAGGTCATCGGGCGGGGCATAGGTGCCGATGGTGTTGGTCAGCTCCCGCGTCCAGGCGGGCGGATTGCTCAGGCGAGCGATGACGTCCAGGTCGTGATCCTCGGCCAGATTGACGATGTTGTCATACTTGGCCCAGGCATCGACCGGGTCCACCTCGCCGTCGCCGTCCAGATCGTTGCGACGATCGACGAAGTCCCCCTTCCCGTGGATCTCGATGTCCTCCCAGGGGAACTCCTGTCGGACCCAGTCGAAGCCGGCGTCGGCGATCATCTGGAGGGACTTCTCGCGTTTCTGCTCCTCCACCTCCTGGTGCAGGAAGACGTTAATGCCAAAGGGGCTCACGCCGGCGTGAGGCATCGGTGTGTGGGGAGCTGTGTCCGGCTGGGGATGGAGAAAGTCAGTGGCTCGCTGGAGGACGCCCCGCACCTGGCCCGGCAGCTCCTCCTCGCCGGTCGACTCGAACATCCAGCCCCGAACCGAGGGCTGACAGGAGGCAAGAAGCACCAGGATCGTCAGAAGGAGAGGATAGACGATCCACCTGGGGACAGGCAAGCTCCACGCTGCACGACGTCGGGGTGGCATGGGTCGAAACTGAATCTAGCCGGACTTGTGACTGGAACGCAGAACGTCCTTAAGCGTTTGCTCCCTGAGACAAAGAGGCAATGGGACGCGGGACCTCATCGGACGCCAGATAGTCCTGGACCTCGCAGCGCTTCTCCTCGAAGAGGATCACGAGCTCGTCGTCATCCCCCTTGAAGCCGGACACGGAACGCTGAGCGCAGGTGCAGCAGCCCAGGGTGGCGCGATAGCTGTCCAGGTCACAGGTGAGGCAGCTGGAAAGCTCCACAACCAGCAGAGAGAACCCCAGGACGTCAAGGTGACCATCGGGAAGCGAGGCAACGCGATCGACGAGCTTGGCCCACCGAGCTCCTCTCAGATCGCGTAGCTCGGGAATACAATGGGGAGCAAAGAGGATTTCACTATCAGGGTACATGTCTTCATCCTGTCTATGATCTATGGCCGGGATGACCAGCCCTCATCGGTATCAGCTGGCAGCATGATAACACGAAAGCGAGCCGCTATCAAGGAAACGAGAGCTGCCAGCAGAACCTCGTGCTCCCGGCCCACCCCGCAGCCCACCGCAGCTGGACACCGGGGTCGAAACCCCTATAATGGCCCCACACGATCCAAGCAAAGGGGTCCGACCATGCCCTTCGACACCCCGATCAACGCCACCGACGACAGCTTCCAGCGCGTCGTGATGCAGGCCTCGACACCGGTGATGGCCGTCTTCTGGTCGCCAGAGCAGACGGCGCGAGAGAAGCTCGACGCAGTCCTCGAGGAGGCGGCCGAGACGTACGCCGGCGACGCCCTGGTGGTGAAGCTCGACGTGCGGGACGCGCCGGAGGCCCGGGCGCTCTATAGCGTGAACCGCCTGCCGCAGTTTCTCTTCTTCCGCGGCGGTCGCCTGGTGGCGCGTGCCAAAGGCCTGCCGAGCATCAAGGCGCTGCGTCCGTGGGTTGAGTACCTGCTGGAGCGGGGCCCGAAGCCAACCACAGGGAAACCGCGCCGGGAGGAGGGGCCGGCGGGGGGCGGGGATCCGGTGCCGGTGACGGACGCCACGTTCGATCAGGTGGTGCTGGCCGCCGAAGTGCCCGCCCTGGTCGACTTCTGGGCGTCGTGGTGCGGGCCGTGTCGCGCCGTCGCCCCGACTATCGAGGCCCTCGCAGAGGCGTACGCCGGGCGAGCCGTGATCGCCAAGCTCGACGTCGACGCCAACCAGGCCACCGCGCGCCTAAGCCTCCATCTCGCGCAGCGACTCGGCAGCCACCTCCGGCGGCGTGGGATTGATGTAGAAACCCGACCCCCACTCGAAGCCGGCCACCCGCGTCAGACGGGGCATCAGCTCGATGTGCCAGTGGTAGTCCTCCTCGATGGTAGTCCAGTAGCCGCCGCGCGGGCGCCGATAGGGCGCCTGATGGAGGACGTAGTTGAAGGGCGGATCGTTCAGAGCTCGGCGAAGCTTCGTCAGGATCACCTTCAGCAATCTGCCCAGGTCCTCAAGCTCCGCATCCGTGGAGAGGGTGAAGTCGAGCATGTGACGCCTGGGCAGAATCCAGGTCTCGAAGGGGAAACGCGCTGCGAAGGGTGACAGGACGACAAAGTGGTCCGTTTCCATCACCAGCCGCTCGCAGAAGAGCTCCGTCTCCTGCTTAATGTAGTCACAGAAGATGCAGCGGTGCTTGTACTCGAAATACCGCTTCGCGCCGTCGAGCTTCTCCTTGACGCGTTTCGGCGTGATCGGCGTGGCGATAAGCTGGGAGTGAGCGTGCTGCAGGGACGCCCCGGCGCTCCGCCCCTGGTTCTTAAAGATCAGCACGTACTTGAGACGTCGGTCCTCCTTCAGGTCGACGATGCGCTGGCGGTAGGTTCTGGCCACCTCGGCGATCTGCTCCTCCGAGAGGTCGGCCATAGTCCGGTCGTGGTGGGGCGTTTCGACGATCACCTCGTGAACGCCGATCCCGTTCGCCATATCGACCATCCCCACGCCCTCCCGGTTGAGCTCGCCGTGAACGTCGAGGGCGGGGTATTTGTTGGGGATCACCCGCACGCGCCAGCCCGGCGTGTTCGGCGCGGTCCCCTCCTCGCGAACCGCATAGACCTCCGGCGGGGTCTCCTTCTCGTGCCCCTTGCAGAAGACGCAGGCGTCCCCCCGATCCTCCTCTCTCACCACGTCGAAGTCCGAGGGGCGCTTGGCCCGCTCGGTGGCGATGATGACCCAACGACCCAACACAGGGTCCTTGCGTAGCTCCGGCATCCCGGTCCTCCTCTCCCGCGCTGGCGGGCTAACGCTCCAGCATGATCGTCACGGGGCCGTCGTTATGAATCTCCACCATCATCATAGCCCCGAAGACCCCCTCCTCGACGGGCACCCGGTGATCGCGCAGGGCCTGCACGAAATGGTCGACGAGGGGTTCTGCCACCTCCGGCGGCGCGGCGTCGACGAAGCTGGGCCGACGTCCCTTGCTGGCGTCGGCGTAGAGCGTGAACTGGGAGACGACGAGGGCCTGGCCCCCCACGTCGAGCAGGCCCACGTTCATCCTGCCCTCGCGGTCTTCGAAGATGCGCAGGCCGGCGATCTTGCGGGCCAGCCAGTCGGCCTCCTCCTCGGTGTCGCCCTCCTTGACGCCGACCAGCACCACCAGGCCCCGATCGATAGCCCCGACGACCTCGCCGTCGACCGTCACCGACGCCTCGCTAACGCGTTGTATCAATGCTCGCATCAGATCTCCTTTAGGGCAGCTGGATCGCGTCTTTGACCTCGCCGATGACCTCGGAGGCGATGGCCGAGGCCTGCCGAGCGCCGTCCCGCAGGATCCCCCAGACGCGGTCGGGGTCGGACGCCAGCTCGGCCCGCCGCTGGCGGAAGGGTGCAAAGTAGTCCGCCAGGTTCTTGGCGAAGAGTCTCTTGCACTGCACGCAGCCGATGTCGGCGTTGCGGCAGTCGACCTCGATCTGGTCGACCTCGTCGGGGGAGAAGATCCCGTGCATGGTGAAGACGTTGCAGATCTCCGGTCGGCCGGGGTCGGAGAGACGTCGACGCTGCGGGTCGGTGACCATGGTCATGACCCGGCTCTCAATCTCCTCTGGCGAGGCAGCGATGGCGATGTAGTTCCCACGGGACTTGCTCATCTTGTGCTCGCCGTCGAGCCCCAACACCTTGGGGATATCGGTGTACTTCGCCTCGGGTTCGATCAGCACGTCGCCGTAACGATTGTTGAAGCGACGGACGATGTCCCGGGTGAACTCCAGGTGCGGCGCCTGGTCGACGCCGACCGGCACCGTGTCCGCCTTGTAGAGCGTGATGTCGGCCGCCATAAGCACCGGGTAGCCCACCAGGCCGTAGTTGACGTTCTCCGGCTGCTG
>CAZEQC010000153.1:0-7486 GCA_964514285.1 uncultured Anaerolineales bacterium
CCCACGCCAGCGGAAGCTTCCTCCTCCCCGGCGACGCCCAAGGCTCCTTCTACGTCCTGCGGGGCACCTCCTACGACGACACACCGACGGAGCTGTTCCTCGATGGCACCGACGCCGCAGAGCGCCTGACGGTGACCAACAACCGCGTGGTCACCTTCGACATCTTAGTCGTGGCCCGCAGCGAGTTTGGCTGGTCGGCCGGCTACACCGTCCAAGGGGTGATCGAGAACTACCTGGGGACCACAGACTTCGTCGGCTCTCCCACGGTCACCACCCTGGGGGAGACCACCCCGGCCTGGAATCTCGCCGTCGAGGCCGACGACGCCAACGATGCGCTGCTAATCAAGGGCATCGGGTCATTCGGTGAGGAAACACGTTGGGTCGCCACCGTGCGCACGGCTGAGGTCAGCTGGGCGACGGTAGAGACGGGGCGCTAGCCCACCAACCTACCAACTCGGTGATGAGCAAGCAATCTGCTTGAAGCCAATCTCCGGATAGTGAAGGAGAGCACAATGAAGAAGGGACTACAGACTGCAAGATGGAACCTGGCACCCGTAGCGCTGCTGACCATCCTCATCTTTCTAGCCGTCGGCGCCACCCTCAGCGCGCAACACACTGCGTCGCCACCGAACGGGGAGAAGCCAAGAGGGAGACTGGCTGTCGCCGCCCCGCTCGATTGCCCTTACGACCCTTACGAGGACAACGATAGCTTCGCCACCGCCTACGGCCCCCTCGACACCGGGATCAGTAACTGCGCCGCCTACATCTGCCCCAGCGTCGACGTGGACTGGTTCAAGTTCAGCGTCGTCAGCGGGCAGCAGATCACCCTGGAAATCTACGACCTGCCCGCTGACTTCGATCTGCGCCTCTACGACCCATCGGGAACCCTGATAGACACCTCCACCAACAGCGGCACCGCCCCCGAGCAGATCGTCCACACTGCCCTCATGAACGGGGACTACCGCGCCTACGTCTTCGGCTACGACGGCGCTTACAGCGATGAGGACGACTACTGCGTCCGCGTCGAGTTGAGCGAAGAGCCCACGCCGACGCCCACCAGCACGCCCTCCTGCCCCAATGATGACTATGAATCTAACGACAGCTTCTGGGAAGCGTACGGCATTGCGCCCAACACACCCTACGCCGGCATCTACATCTGCCCCAGCGGCGACGAGGACTGGTTCAAGCTCAATGTCACCAGCGAAGAGCAGATCACGGCAGATCTCTACAACCTGCCCGACGACTTCGATCTCTACCTCTACGATCCCTCAGGTACGTTGATCAGCGAGTCTATGAACAGCGGCATAACTGACGAGCAGATCGTGCACACCGCCACCAAAGCTGGCGACTACCGCCTTGCCATCTTCGGTTATGACGGCGCCCACAGCACCACGTCCGGCTGCACGCTCCAGGTCCAGCTGGACGGGTCGCCGGGGTGCCCCGACGCGTACGAGCCCAACGACAACTTCGGCCAAGCTATCGGCATCACGCCCGACGACGAGATCAACTCCTACGTCTGCAACTCCGACGACGTGGACTACTTCTCCTTCGACGTCACTGAGGGGCAGGAGATGACCGTCCAGCTCTACGGCATGGACTACAACGCCGACATAGAGCTCTACGACCCGACCCAGACCCAGGTCGGCCAGTCCTACAGCGGCGGCACCACCGCCGAGGAGATCATCGTCACGGCCCAGCGGTCCGGCACCTACTACGCCGTCGTCTTCGGCACCCAAGGTGAGCTCGTCAATCCCTATGCGCTGCTGGCGACCTTCAGCGAGGAGGCGACTCCCACATCCACGCCGACAGCCACACCCACGGCAACGCCGACGGCAACGCCCACGGACGCTTGTCCCGGCGACTACGCAGGAGACAGCTTCAACCAAGCCAACGACATCATCGCCAATAACGAGTACACGGCCTACTTATGCCCCGCTGGCGATGAAGACTGGTTCAAGTTCCCCGCTCTGATCGGGCAAGAGATCACCGTTCAGCTTTACAACCTGCCTGCAAACTACGACCTGGAGCTATACAGCCCCTCAAACACCTTGCTGGTCTACTCCGATCAGGGGGGAACCATCGGTGAACAGATCTTCCATACCGCCACCACCGCGGGAGACTATCGCGTTCGAGTCCACGGGGCTCTCGGCGCTTTCAGCAACTTCCCCTACCACCTCAAGGTCATTCTTGGCGAGGGATGTCCTCCCGACCATCTGGAACCCAACGACAACGCCGACAACGCCTCTGCCCTCACGCAGGTGTACACCGGTACCGAGACCGTATCAGCGCTGTCCATCTGTCCCGCTGGTGATGAGGATTGGTTCTCCGTGAACCTGGATGCCGGTTCCCGACTGATCGCCGAGATCACCCACGACATGGCCCAGGGGCCGCTGCGACTTTTCCTGGTGGATCCGGACAGGAGCACCGATCTGCGCTGGACGTGGGGGCTCGCCGACACCGAGCACTTCGACCACATCGTGGCTAAGACGGGACGCCATTACCTGCGCGCCGAGGCGAAGACAGCGGGCGATACGAACCCTGACTACGCCATCAATGTGACGGTGCATCAGCCCACTCCCACCCCTTCACCCACACCGACCTGCCAACCTGACCGCCTAGAACCCAATGACAGTGAGCAACAAGCTGGGCTTTGGGCCTGGCCACACACGACCTTCATCACCACAGCATTGAGTATCTGTCCCAATGACGTCGACTGGTTCTCGGTCAGGCTCGGTGCGCATGACACCTTGAAAGCGGACATCGGATTCCGCCATACCGAGGGCGACCTGAACATGAGGTTGTACTATGCCCAGGACCCCCTTCGGACGTCCGACAGCACGACGGACGACGAGCACATCGAGTATCAGTCCCCTTCGGAGGGCTCCTACTACATCAAGGTCTATCCCGCGACGTCCAGTGGCGAGAATCGCAACTACGATATGCAGTTGCAGGTCGTTGCCCCTACCCCCACGCCAACGCCGACTCCCACGGCCACGCCCTTTGTATGTCCCCCACATCAGCCTCAGGTGGGCCTGGACCTGAGGGATATGGAGATCACCCAGAGCATCCAGAACTTGGCCAATGACGTGCCCCTCGTCGGCTACAAGACCACTTATGTCCGCCTGTACGTGAGCGGCGATCGCCGGGAATACCTGAAGAGGCCGATTACGGGGTATTTGACGGCCACCAGTGGTGGTGTGCCATTGAATCCCAGTCAGGTCCGATGTCACGGCCATCAGCGTCAGGTGGACATCATCACCAACTACTCAAAGCTCCCACTCCCAGGACGGGACTCAGCCTATCTTGGCCTCTACTGTTTCTTGCCGGCATCGTGGATACAGCCCGGCAGAACCATTGAAATCGAAGGCCACGTCGAGCTCCCGCCGGGGTACTGTGATCCGAACCTCAAGGACAACGAAAGAGAATTGACAGCGACGTTCGGCCCGTCAAAGACGCTGACCATTCGCGCGGTTCAAGTTCGGGAGGGCTGCAACAAGCCGGGCTGCGGCCCCTTCTACACCGACTACAAGGACATGATTCAGCTTACCCAGCGCATGTTCCCCGTACACCGCGTGAGACTCATACCTCACAAGGGCGATTTCGTCTTGTGGGACGGCTCTCAGAAAACCCTGGACAAACTACTGGCGAAGTACGTCCAGGATCCCGCCGCCAAGAACCGCGACGACTACGCCATTATCGGTTTCAAGAAGACAGGAGACTGGTTCACGGCCGGAGCAGCCTTGACCGGCCAGAACGTCGCGTGGGTGCGAACGGACAGCCCGAACAAGCGTGAGGAGGATCTGGCGCACGAACTCGGCCACGCGGTGGGTTTCCTCGGCCACGTGCGGGGTTGTCTCTTGCCCGACCCTCCGTTCGAAAACTACCCTTACCCCGGTACCAAGCTGAGCGACGGCGGCGACCGTGACTATTGGGGGCTGGATACTGGCGGGAGCCCACCATCGGTCCGAGATCCGAATAAGCACGGTGACGTGATGAGCTACTGTCGGCCGAAGTGGATATCGGACTACAGCTATCGCCGGCTCATAACCTGGTTGGCAGCGAACAAAGTCTCCTCCGCGGATGTCGCGGCGCTCGATCCTGACATCGACTACTTAGCGGCGATCGGCCGGATCAGCCCAGAGACGCAGGCCGTGTCGCTACCCCCGATGATGAAGC
Organism: uncultured Anaerolineales bacterium; assembly: GCA_964514285.1. Lineage (GTDB taxonomy): Bacteria > Chloroflexota > Anaerolineae > B4-G1 > B4-G1 > SKLM01. Next base: position 4,177 of record CAZEQC010000153.1, read on the forward strand.
TTCCCGGTTCCGCTCTCAACCCGCTGCAGGATAGTCAACCCAGCGACCCCTACGCCGCCCAACTCCTCGACAATGGCGACGCGGTCCTGGTCGAGCGAACCTTCAGCCTCATGGAGACGTCCGACCTACCGCCTGGTTCGGACGCGTCATTCGCCGTGCTCGTGCCGTACGATCCTGCGGCGGCGCGTTTCGTCATCACCCATGAGGGAGAGGAGATTCACTCCCTCCCTGTCAGTCCCAGCGCGCCGACGGTGACCATCGAGCCGGTCACCGGAACACTGACCGATACCCTCCTCGCTTCCTGGGACGCCGACGATCTGGACGGTGACACGCTTGCAGCCGCAGTGTACCTGAGCACTGATGGTGGTGAAACCTGGGATCTTATGACCTCCGGCCTCGAGGAACAGCAGGTGGAGCTAGACACGTCCTTCTGGCCGGCGACAGAGGAAGGTATGCTGCGGGTGCTGGTCACCGATGGTATACGCACCATTCAGGACGTCACCGGTCCGTTCACCGTGACGGCCAAACCACCCTTCGTCTTCGTTTCTGCTCCGGAATCGGGAGGCGCTGTGATACCAGGTACGCCTGTTCTCTTCACCGCCACGGGCTACGACGCCGAGGATGGGCCAATGGAGGGCGGCGTCTTCTCCTGGAGCTCCGACCAAGACGGCGATCTGGGCACCGGGGAGAAACTCTTAGCAACGGATCTCAACGTGGGCTGGCACGAGATCACGGTCAGCGCCACCGACAGCGACGACAACACGGCCACCGACTCGATTCAGATCTACGTCGGCTACCACACGTATCTGCCCATCATCCTCAGGCAGCCGGAGCATTCCAGAACGTCAGAACCGGCCTCAAGGGGAGCATCATACCCTCTCACGGGCCTCGGGACCTTGCTGGCGACGCTGATCCTTGGCTCAGTGGGCGTGCTCAACTATGTGGAAGGACGGAGGTAGGCGAAGGATAGCACATCTCCACCAACCCGCTCCTCTCCCAACGGGGGGAGAGGGGCGGGGAACGAAGGACCGACTCCTCATCAGTTCACAGACAACTGGGGAGGCGAGAACCGGAAGAGGCCAATGAATCGACGACGGTTGAAACAGTTCTGGATCCTGTCGCTGCTCGTGATCGTCTCAGCTTGGGGCTGCCTTCCCGGGGAGAGATCAACAAGGCCCACGGAAAGTGCACCGGGTTTCGACGAGCTAGCCTTCTGGGAGCGTCTTCCTCTGCCCGATGACGCCGAGACCCTCCCTGTCGTGGAGGGGGTCGATCTCGGCTTCGCCACCAGTATGATCGAGCCGGAGGTATTCGACTTCTACGTCGGCTGGCTGACCGACCACGGCTGGCGACAGCAAGCGCCCACGGAGGCTATGGTCACCCTGCCCCACCAGCGCTGGCGCAAGGGCGGAGCCGAGCTGCTGATCGAGATTCGCGGACTGGATGAGCGAGGTCGCACCGTCGTCTGGCTTCAGGTGGAAGAGCCGTAGACAGAGAAAAGAGATTGGAGGAATCGACATGGACAAACGCATCCCTGTTCTGGTGAGCAGCCTGCTGATAGCCGGTGTCGTCGCCGCGATCACGTTGGTAGCCCTGGGCAGCAGGGCATCTGCTACGCCGGCAGCACCCGCGGGCGAGCATCGCGTCTGCCCCAGCGGGTGCACCTACTCATCCATCCAGGCCGCCGTCGACGCGGCCCAGCCTGGCGACGTCATCAAGGTGGCTCAAGGAACCTACACCGATCTGCATCACATCCCCAGCCTAGAGACCGCCACCTTCACCGCCACCCAGATCGTCGCCATCACGAAGAGCATCACCATTCGGGGCGGCTACAGCGGCGCCGACTGGAACCTGCCCGATCCGGAGGTCCATCCGACCATCCTAGACGCCGGAGGCCAGGGCCGGGTCATGGTCATCGTGGGCAACGGTATCACCCCCATCATTGAGGGATTGCGCCTCACCGGCGGCGACGCTGCCGGTCTGGCGGGTGACATTTACTGGGGATACGACGTCGGTGGAGGCGTCTACGCCTATCGAGCCGCGCCGAAGCTCAAGAACAACTGGGTGTTCTCCAACACGGCCCAGGACGGCGGCGGCCTGTTTCTACACGAGGACATCATATACGAGGACAGCGCGTATCTCGAGTCAAATCAAGTCCTCTCGAACTCCGCCTCCCTAAGGGGTGGCGGACTGTACTTGGCCGGCGGCAGATTCACGGTGACCGCTTGCCGCGTTGCCAGCAACAAGTCCGCTACCGGCGGCGGATTATTCTTGGCGGGTGGGAGCCCCACGCTGGTCGGCAACGTCATCTCCGACAACGAAGCCGAAGACACGTACGGTCACGGGGGCGGCTTGCAGCTACACAACTGCGGCGGAACGCTGCGCCAGAACCGCGTGACCGGGAACAAAGCCGGTGGCAATGGCGGTGGAATCGAGATCTACAGCAGGGAACCCCTGCTGGAAGCGAACATCCTGATGGCTAACGTAGCCACAAAAGGCGGTGGATTGTCCGTGGACGACAGCGCGGCCAGGATCGTCAACCAGGTGATCGTGGGCAACCAGGCCAGCCTGTACGGCAGTGGGCTGTGGATACGACGATCGGCTGGAACACGCCTGCTCCACACCACCATCGCGGAAAACAGCGGAGGAGACGGCAGTGGCGTCTACGTCACAAACCACAGTGAGGCGTACAGCACCGTGATGATGACGAACACCATCATCGCCCATCACGGGCTGGGCATTGTGGTCACCGGCGGGAACACGGCCACCCTCGACGCCACGCTATGGTACGCCAACACCGGCGGCAACACGGGTGGCGACGGCACGCTCACCACCTATCGTGACCACAGCGGCAATCCTGCCTTTGCCGCCGACGGCTACCACCTGACCGCGAGCTCGGCAGCCATCGAAGAGGGCGTGAGCACTGACGTGACCACAGACATCGATGGGGACGCACGGCTGACGGGTGGCGATCCCGACCTTGGTGCCGACGAGTTTGTGTTGAGGCACGTCTACCTGCCGCTTGTCATACGACACTGACGGAACCCCAACGCGTGGCTCCCGACAAACCGTCCCTGGGAGCATTCGCCTGAGACGAAGGGTCCCGATTTGTAGGCAACCAGGAACTCAAGGAGGTACATCGTGAACAACAGAAGAACGACCAGATTGACGGCCCTCTGTCTCGCCACAGCTCTGGGACTGCTCAGTATGATTGCCACACTCTGGCTTAGCGCCGGCCTCGCGCAGGTTCGGGCGGCATCCCCCATCTACGTGCGACCCGACGGGAACGACGCGGCGTGCAACGGCACAG
>CAZEQC010000154.1:0-7363 GCA_964514285.1 uncultured Anaerolineales bacterium
GGTCAGGGGGATGGTGGAGTCGGTGGTGTCGAACGCCCTCTCGGAGTTCCTGGAGCGGAACTCGCGGACGGCACGGCGGATTATGAAGAAGTGCCGCACCTCGTTCCGCGCTCGGGCGGCGGCGCGCAAGGCCCGCGACTTGGTGATCCGCAAGAGCACGCTGGAGAGCCTCACGCTGCCGGGTAAGCTGGCGGACTGCTCGGCGAAGGATCCTGATAGCACGGAGATCTACATCGTGGAGGGGGACAGCGCTGGCGGGAGCGCCAAGCAGGGGCGCGATCGGCACTTCCAGGCCATTCTCCCGTTGCGGGGTAAGATCCTCAACACGGAGCGAGCGCGGTTGGATCGCATTCTGAAGAACAAGGAGGTCCGGGCCTTGATCTCGGCCCTGGGGACCGGCATCGGCGCTCAATTCGATCTGAGCGGCCTGCGCTACGGGCGTGTGATCCTACTCACCGACGCCGACATCGACGGGGCGCACATCCGCACGCTGCTCCTGACCTTCTTCTTCCGCTACATGCAACCGCTGATCGAGGCCGGTCATCTGTACATCGCACAGCCGCCTCTCTATCGCATTTACTCTGGTCGGGAGGAGCACTACGCCTACTCGGAAGCGGAGCGGCGTGAGATTCTCAAGGAGATGACCAGCCGGAGCGTCTCCAGCCAGATGTACAAGGGTCTGGGTGAGATGAACCCGGAACAGCTGTGGGAGACGACGATGAATCCCGAGAACCGCACGCTGCTGCGGGTGAGCATCGAGGACGCGGCGGCCGCCGATCGGACCTTCGACATGCTGATGGGGGCCAGTGTGCCTCCCCGCCGCCGTTTCATCCAGACGCACGCCAAGGAGGTGCGCAACCTGGACGTGTAGCGCGGGATGACGGTCGGCGACGGAGAGCCGACCCACGTTTCTGGCGAGGTGAAGCCCTCAACCATCTGGTTGGGGGCTTCTTGGCGTGACGTTTCGTCCTTGAGCGTGTTACACCCCTTGAGGTGTTGGCCTCGTCCTTCGACGACTCTCCGACGGGGGGGGCAGCACGAATGGACGTTTGGATCGGAGCGAGCACGGAGGAGGCGTGTTTATGAGAGAACGCGTAGCGATCACAGGCATGGGCGCGGTGACGCCTTTGGGCAACGACGTGTCGGCTATGTGGGACGGGCTTCTCAATGGACGGAGCGGCGTCGATCACATAGGGCGGTTTGATGCCTCGGACCTGGAGGTGCGGATCGCGGCCGAGGTGAAGGCGTTCGATGCGCGGGAGCGTTTCGGCCGCCGCAAGGCGCGGCGCAATGATCGCTTCGCGCTCTTCGCCCTGGCGGCAGCCGAGGAGGCGATAGCCGATGCGGGACTGACCTTCGATGCGGGAGAGGGCATGGTTGGGGATCGCGTCGGCGTCCTGGTTGGCACCGGCATCGGCGGCGTGCTCACCCTGCTGGAGGAGTACGACGTGATGATGGAACGAGGGCCGGAGCGCGTCAGTCCCTTTATGATACCCCGGCTGATGCCCAACGCTGCCTCTGCGGCCATCGCCATCGAACACGATCTGCAGGGGCCGAATTTCTCGGTCAACTCCGCCTGTGCCACCGGCTCCCACGCCATTGGCGAGGCGGCGGGGTTGATCGAGCGCGGGCAGGCGGACGTGGTGATCTGTGGGGGGAGCGACGCCGGTACGCATCCGCTCTCCGTCTCCGCTTTTGCGAACATGAAGGCCCTCTCGACGCGCAATGACGACCCAAGTCGTGCCAGCAGGCCCTTCGACGCCGACAGGGATGGCTTCGTGATGGGGGAGGGGGCGGGGGTCCTGATTCTGGAGCGGGTGGACCATGCGCTGGCGCGGGGGGCGACCATTCGCGCCGAGTTGATCGGCTACGGCGCCACCTCCGATGCCCATCACATCGCCGCTCCAGAGCAATCTGGCGAAGGGGCAGCCCGAGCCATGGCTCTAGCGCTCCAGGACGCCGGCATCTCGCCCAACGAGGTGGACTACATCAACGCGCACGGGACCGGCACGCCCCTCAATGACCCCATCGAGACGCAGGCGATCCGCCGCGTCTTCGGCGAGCACGCCGACCGCCTGGCGGTCAGCTCGACGAAGTCCATGATGGGCCATCTGATGGGGGCAGCCGGTGCCGTGGAGGCCATCGTCTGCGTGAGGAGCCTGGAGACGGGCTGGGTACACGCCACCGTCAACTACGAAACCCCAGATCCGGCCTGCGACCTGGACTACGTGCCCAATCAATCTCTGAGGCTGAAGCCGCAGGTTGCGCTCTCCAACTCCTTTGGCTTCGGCGGCCATAATGGCTGTATCTTGCTCCGCCGCTGGGCGTCCGGGATGGGCTCGGCGAATGGGAACGGCGTTTGATGTCTCCAGCGCACGTGGTTGGCTGGGGCAAGTATGTCCCGGAGCGGGTGCTGACCAATGACGATCTCGCGCAGATGGTGGATACCTCCGACGAATGGATCCGCACGCGGACGGGCATCTCCGAGCGGCGCATCGCCGCTGAGGAGGAGACGACGTCCAGCATGGCGATCCAGGCGGCCTGGCGCGCGCTGGAGACCGCGGGCGTGGCGCCAGTGCAGCTGGACGTGATTATCGTGGCGACGGCGACGCCGGATCACGCTTTCCCGGCCACCGCGTGTCTGGTGCAGGACGCTCTAGGGGCGAAACGGGCGGCGGCCTTCGATCTCTCGGCCGGGTGCACCGGCTTCGTCTACGCGCTGGGGGTGGCCGCCGATATGGTCGCCGGTGGCGTTGGTCGAAACGGCGGCGATGGCGCCGATCGCGGGGCCACCGCGTTGGTGGTGGGAGCGGAGACGCTCTCGCGGATCACGGATTGGACCGATCGAGGAACGTGCGTGTTGTTCGGCGACGGGGCCGGGGCGGTGGTGTTGCAAGCGAACGGGGCTGCCGGCGGCGTCCTGGCGACAACGTTGGGTGCCGATGGCTCGGGAGCCGATCTGCTCCATCTACCGGCCGGCGGGAGCGCGGAGCCGGCTTCCCACCACTCGGTGTCCGAGGGGCGTCACTTCCTGAGGATGCGGGGCCGGGAGGTCTTTCGGTTCGCTGTCAGGGCCATGCCGGGCGCGGTGCGGGAGGCTCTCACGCAGATCGACCTGACGCCGGCCGATCTCGATCTTCTGATCCCTCATCAGGCCAATCAACGCATTCTGGAGGCCGCGGCGAGAGCTTTGGATCTGCCCGCCGAGGTGATCTACAGCAACCTGGAGCGATACGGCAACACGTCGGCGGCGTCGATCCCCATCGCGCTTTGTGAGGCTGCCGATGAGGGTCTACTACAGCGGGATGACGTGGTGGTCTGCGTTGGGTTTGGCGCCGGGCTGACGTGGGGGGCGACGGCGGTTCGGTGGAGCGTGCCCCTGCCGGCAGAGCCGCCAACGGTATGGCGGAAGGGGCGCTATGCAGCGCTGCAGGGCTACGCCTGGCTGCGCTCGCTGGTGCGTCGATTTGTCCGATGGTTGTTTTCTCGTGGCGTAAAGGAGCGTTCATGAGCAGCGCAGAAGACATGAGCAAGGCCGAAGATTCGGGTCGCAGAGATAGCGGCCCGGAGAGAGACGGTGGGACGCCGCTGGAGCGCCTCGAAGCGATGCGCAAGGAGGCCCGGCTGGGCGGTGGGAAGCGGCGCATCGAGCGTCAGCACGAGAAGGGGAAACTGACGGCTCGAGAGCGGATCGACGTGCTACTGGATCCCGGCACGTTCCACGAGCTGGACCCCTTCGTCACCCATCGAGCCACGGCATTCGGGCTCGACGAGCGGCGCACGCCGGGTGACAGCGTCGTCACCGGCTGGGGAGCGGTCGATGGGCGGAAGGTCTACGTCTTCGCCCAGGACTTCACGGTGATGGGCGGCTCCGTGGGCGAGGTCCACGGACAGAAGGTCTGCAAGGTGCTCGATCTGGCGCTGGAGAACGGCGCGCCGGTGATCGGCATCAACGACTCCGGCGGCGCGCGCATTCAAGAAGGTGTCGATTCGTTGAACGCCTATGGAGAGATCTTCTACCGCAACACCCTGGCCTCGGGCGTCGTGCCGCAGCTTTCCGTTATTGCCGGGCCCTGCGCCGGTGGCGCGGTCTACTCGCCGGCCCTGACCGACTTCGTCTTTATGGTCGAGGGGACGGGGCGTATGTTCATCACCGGGCCCGACGTGATCCGATCGGTGACGCAGGAGGAGGTCAGCGCCGAGGCTCTGGGTGGCGCCGAGGTCCACGCCCGTCAGAGCGGCGTGGCCCATTTCGCAGCCGGCAGCGAGGAGGAAGTGTTTGACTTGGTGCGGGATCTGCTGGGCTATCTGCCGTCTAATAACGCCGAGGACCCACCGTACGTGCCCCCGGTCGATCCGCCGAGCCGGATGGACGAAGCCCTGGATGCGATGGTGCCGCCCGATCCCTCGGAGCCGTACGACATGGAGCGGGTCATTGAGCACGTCGTCGACGAGGGCACGTTCCTCCCCGTCCACGAGCGGTTTGCGACCAACCTGATCGTCGGGTTCGCGCGAATGGGCGGGCACGTGGTGGGCATCGTGGCCCAGCAGCCTCCGGTGCTGGCGGGCGTGCTGGACATCGATGCGGCGGACAAAGGGGCGCGCTTCATCCGCTTCTGCGATGCGTTCAACGTACCACTCCTGACCCTGGTCGACACCCCTGGCTTCCTACCCGGCCTGGCCCAGGAGCACGGCGGCATCATCCGTCACGGGGCTAAGATGATCTACGCCTATGCCGAGGCCAGCGTCCCCAAGATCTCGGTCATCACGCGGAAGGCCTACGGGGGCGCCTACATCGTGATGAGCTCCAAGGCGCTGCGCGGGGACCTTTGCCTGGCCTGGCCGGGCGCGGAGCTCGCTGTGATGGGGCCGCGCGGAGCGGTGAACATCGTCTTCCGCCGCGAGCTGCAGGAGGCCGACGACCCCGAAGCTTTGCGGGAGGAGCTGGTGGAGGAGTACCGGGAGGCGTTTGCCCACCCGTACGTGGCCGCCCGGCGGGGCTATCTGGACGACGTGATCGCGCCCCGGGAGACGCGTCCTCGGGTGATACGCGGCCTGGAGATGCTGCTGGACAAACGCGTTCGGCGTCCGGCCAAGAAGCACGGCAGCATACCGTTGTAGTGGGAGGGTTTGGAGCGTCGATGATAGGTTCTGGGAGGGTCTTCGTGCTATTATGGCTAGTTGTGACGGGGAAACGAGCGGGTGAGATAGGGCAAGATGCCCGGTAAGGTGCTGGTCGCCAACCGAGGCGAGATCGCAGTGCGCGTTCTGCGCACCTGCCGGGAGCTGGGTTTGGACACGGTGGCGGTCTTCTCGGAGGCTGACCGGGGGGCGCCTCACGTGCGGTACGCCGACGAGGCCTACTGCCTCGGGCCCCCGCCGGCCAATGATAGCTACCTGCGGGGCGATAGGATCGTGGACGTGGCTTTGCGAGCCGGGGCGCAGGTGATCCATCCCGGCTACGGCTTTCTGGCCGAGTCCGCCGCTTTCGCTCAGGATTGCGTCGACGCGGGCTTGACCTTCGTCGGGCCTTCGTCGGAGACGATGGCGCTGCTGGCCGACAAGCCGGCGGCCCGAGAGGTGGCCCGAGAGCTGGAGATCCCGGTGGTCGAGGGCTCCGCGTCTCACCTGGACGACGCGGGGTTGCTGGCGGCAGCTGAGCGGATGGGGTATCCGGTGATGCTGAAAGCGGTAGCCGGCGGTGGGGGTATGGGCATTCGCGCAGCCTATTCGCCCCAGCAGTTAGTGGAGGCGATCCCACGGGCCAGGCAGGAGGCCCAGGCTGCGTTCGGCGGCGACGACGTCTACCTGGAGCGTCTGGTCGAGAACGCGCGCCACATCGAGGTGCAGCTGCTGGGCGACGGGCAGGGCCGCGTCATCCATCTCGGTGAGCGTGAGTGCTCGATCCAGCGCCGCCATCAGAAGTTGATCGAGGAGGCGCCGTCCAGGGCGCTGGACGAGGCGCTGCGCGCGCGCATCCATCAGGCGGCCGTTCGTATCGGGAGGGCTGTCGGTTACGTCAGTGCCGGGACGGTGGAGTTCCTGCTGGACGACGAGGGGCACTTCACCTTCATGGAGGTCAACCCGCGGCTCCAGGTGGAGCATACGGTGACTGAGGCTGTTACGGGGGTTGACATCGTCAAGGAACAGCTGCGCATCGCCGCGGGCCGGCAGCTGCGCTATGAGCAGGGGGACGTGGTCTCTCGGGGATGGGCGCTGGAGTGCCGCATCCTGGCCGAGGATCCGAACCGGGGCTTTTCGCCGAGCGTGGGCTGCATCGCCCGTCTGCGCGAGCCGGCGGGCCCGGGGGTGCGGGTAGATAGCGGCATCGCCGAGGGAGTGACGGTGACGCCTTACTACGACTCGTTACTGGCGAAGCTTATCGTCTGGGGAGAGACGAGGGCGGTGGCGATTGTGCGGATGCGGCGGGCGCTGGAGGAGTATCAGATCGCCGGTGTGACGACGACCCTGCGGCTCTATCGGGCGCTGTTGGACAGCACGCGCTTCCTGGGAGGACAGTTCCACACTGGGTTTGTGGAGGAGAAGCTCCGCGGGACGACGGATGGCGAAGGGGAGGGAGGCCCTTGGAAGGCCGACGCCGATCGTCGACTGGCGGCGGCGGTGGCGGCGGCCGTGCTCGACCATCGGCGACAGCAGTCGGATGAGCGTGGGACGGGCGGGGTCAGTCGCTGGAAGATGCTGGGGCGGTGGGAGCTGATGAAGCGGTGGAGCTGAGCGGCGTTGGGTGGGTTTGGAGAGGAGGATGGCGGTGAAGTACACAGTGACGGTTGACGGCGACGTGTTCCAGATCGAAGTCGGTCCGGGCGGAAGGGCCTGGGTCAACGATCGACCCTATGAGGTCGACCTGCAGCACGTAGGCGATGATGGTGAGTATTCGTTGTTGATGAACAACCGTTCCTATGAGGTCCACGTCGCCGAGGGGGACAACGGGCATCGCTGGGTGACCGTCGGTGGGCGTCCCTATCGGGCCAGCCTCCGGCGAGGACATCGAGCACGTCGAGACGGAGGGATACGCAACGGGGAGGACGCAGCGTGCGACGCGCCGGAGGGGCGCGCCTCGCACACAGAGATGCGCGCCCCGCTGCCGGGGCTGCTGGTGGAGCTGTGCGTGCGTGAGGGGGAGCACGTCGAGGAGCAGCAGGTGGTCGCCGTGGTGGAGTCGATGAAGATGAATCTGGAGATTCGCGCGCCGCGGGACGGGGTGGTGTGCGATCTCTGTGCGGCGCCCGGACGCCAGGTGGCGCAGGATGAGGTGTTGGCGGTGGTGGGGCCGAACGGGGCTCACCAGGGCTGACTAGCTGGCGGATCGTCAGATCCCGCCGAGAACGCTGGATCTGGCGAT
>CAZEQC010000155.1:0-6729 GCA_964514285.1 uncultured Anaerolineales bacterium
GCGCCCGTCGCCTCGTCGAGGCGGTGGACCGCGCCGCCGGTGCCGACGTAGAGGGTCCGTTGGTCCGTCGTCATCGCTCGGATCCCCTGCGGCGCTGTAGAGATCGTCTCCCAGGCGGCCTCCCCCGGGGCTCGGCGCATCACCGCGCCATCAGACGCCACATACGTCCTTCCCTGATGCTTCACCCAGTCGCCGGGACACGCTCCCGCCGACCCGCGCCCCAACGGCTCGTCGCCCGGCCCCATGCTGCGGTCGACGCCGTCGGTCACCCCCCGCCAGGCGCCCCTGCCCCGCCCCTCGTCCGTTGGCACGTACTGGTACGCCCTGCTTCCGCACCGCCCCGTGGCCGCATACAAATCGCCCCGGTGCGTCCACAGCGAGGACACCCCATCGTCCAGATCGTCCCCCACCCGTTTCCAGGCCATCCCCCCGTCGTGCCGCCACACCTGCCCTTGGCCGTCCTGGGAGACCGTCCCCGCGTACAGGTGGCCCTCGTAGTCGATCAGATCTAGCACGGCTGTCCCTAACAAGGTTGGCTGACCGTCGTCGGCCCGCTGCCTCTGCTGGGGCGTCGGTCCTGCGGTCGCCCTGGTCGGCGTGGGGGAGATCGCCTCCCAGTCCTTGCCGCCGATATACCGGTAGACCACGGCGGGGTCGCTCGTCCCGGCGTAGAGGTGACCCAGCACCTCGCCGCCCCCACCGGCGTGAACGGCCGTCGGCCTGGTCGGTCCCAGCATAGCCCCCACGACCAGCAGAACGAGAACAAATGCTGCCACTTTCTTTTGCATTTGGGCCTCCTTGATGTCGAGTCATCGCCTCCCTCACGGACAGCCCCAGCGGGCCGCCACCGCCATGATGTCGACCACGTCGATCTCTCCGTCCGGGTGCAGGTCGTGCGCCGCCCGATAGCAGGCATCCTCACCCTGGCTGCAGCGCCAGCCCGCGGCCACCCTCTGCACGTCCACCACATCCACGATCCAGTCGCCGTTGACGTCGGCGCGACCGCAGAGGAACGAGGCCGTGCGCTGCGGGTTGCCCCGACCCGTCCCCCACAGCACTCGGGCGTCGGCCGTGCCCGGCAAGTCGTACGCCACCAGGCCGCTGTGGGCCGTGTTGATCACCGCCTCCAGCTCCCCGTCGCCGTCGATGTCGGCCAGGGTGGGGGCGGGGAGCGCCCCGTTCCAGTCGCCGTTGGTGGGCGCGGGCAGATCCACCTCGTGGAGCACGGCGCCCTGATGGTCGAGGACGTGGAGCTTGCCGGTCTCGTTGCTCCCCTTCTCCACCCAGGAGGTGAAGAGCACCTCCGCCAGGCCGTCGCCGTCCAGGTCGGCCACCGCCGGTTCGGAGGCGAAGCGGTACAAGCCCTCAGCCGATGCATAGACCGAGGTGGGCCACTGGTGATGCTCCGTACCGTCCAGCCAGAAGGCGTGCACTCGCCCGTCGTAGGAGGCGAAGAGGATCTCCAGCTCCCCGTCCCCATCCAGGTCGGCCACGGCCGGGTTCGGCTGCGCGCTCTCGATCTCGCGCCAGTCCTCGCTCAGCGGCTCTCCGGTGTCCACCGGTGGCGTGCGCCAGTCGTAGCCTCCCGTGTTGAAGCGGCTGCGGTCCGCGTTGAAAAGGTACGGGCCGATGTACTTGGAGAGGTAAGGGCTGCAGGAGCAGTCTTGGACGTTGCCCAGAGCCACCACGTCCATCGTGCCATCCCGGTTCATGTCTGCGATAGCGGCCGGGCCGTGCGCGAAGTTGGCCCGATACCGTTCCTCCCGCCCATCGCTGGCGCTGCACGTGCCCCAGCTGCGCAGCTCCGTCGCCGGGCTCTCCCAGACCCCCACCTTGCCCCAGCCCTCGTCGCCGTACGTGGTGTGTGCCGGGATCTGGGAGCCGTCGGCCTCGTAGGCGCAGACGTAGTGGACGTCCGAGGGGACGACGAGCTCACCACTGTCGTCGCCGTCCAGATCGCCGACGGCGGCGTTGTCGTTGAAGGCGCCGTAGGCGTAGCCGCTGTCGTCGCTCAGCTGTGGCCAGCCGTCGCGCAGGGCCCCGTCGTGCTCGTAGACCCACGTGTTGACCTTGTTGTAGACGGCGCCGGTGACGATCACCTCCAGCGTGCCGTCGTCGTCGAGGTCGTAGACGCTCAGGCCGCGCAGCTCGTTCGTCGTGGGCCGCTGGGGCCAGCCCGGCTCGAAGTACCCGTCCGCGTCGTAGAGCGAGACGTAGCCGCCGCCGTGGGCGGTGGCGATCTCCCAGGCACCGTCGCCATCCACGTCGGCCACGACGATGCCGGGCCAGGTGCGGCCGACGCTGCTCACGCTGCCGGGGTCGGTCCCGCGGTCGTATCCCGAATCGATCCGCCACAGCAGGTCGCCCGTCGCGCCGTCCAGGGCCACGATTGAGTACGCGGAGCCGATCACCTCGGCCGCCCCGTCGCCGTCCAGGTCGGCGACGGCGGGGGAAGAATACCACCCCGTCTCACACCACGAGGCGTAGCAGCCGCCGTGCTGCCACTTGAGCGTGGGCGGCTGGACCTGGGCGGACGTTACGGGAGATACGGCGGGGAGCGGGGTCAGGAGCAGCGCCGCGGTCAGCACACCGACCGCGAGGCCGCGATACCATCTCTGGGGGCCGACACCATCGACTAGCGCTCTCATAGTTTCCTCCTCGTCGGCGATGTCCCCCCTTCTCCCCCAGCATACCGCGAGGTGCCCCCAATGTCAAACGGCTACCGACCTCAGCGCCAATCGCACCCCCGCCGAGCTCATCATCCCCGCCCGCTAGTAGCGATAGAGGGTGTTGCTTAGCTCGTAGAAGAGCAGCGGAGGCGCGGCGATGCGCCGGTGTGCGGCGTCCGACGTGTCCCAGGTGGCCCGGACCAGCTCATCGCCGGGGTCGGCCACCAGCCGGATCACCAGGTTGGCGTCAACGCAGGGCGGTGAATCGTTCATCGCGCGCCTCCCGGATCTGCCGCAGCTCCTCCTCCGGAGGCGTCAGCTCGCGGCCCTCAAGATCGGTTCACGCCTGCTCTCGCGCCTGGGCCACGAGCTCCCGCCAATCCACCTGTTCCTCCTGCGCCGTCATCACGTGGATCTCCGACTCCTTCTTGCCCAGTCACGATGATCTCCTACCCCTGTGAGTCATAGGCCTGGCTTGATCACGGCGGGTGAACGGTCTCCTGATCCGGCTCCAGAGCTTCCGAATGAACGCGCCAAGCCCTCGCACTTGAGGCTCGTCCGTCGCCAGTCTGGCACTTCGTGCCTCGAGCTCAACGTGGTACGACCACTGTGCTTCACGCAGATACCTCTCCAGAACCTCTCCCTCCACCAGTCTGAGCACCAGAGGAAACTCATTCTGCGTCTTCTTCTGGGCTTTGGTGAACGTATCGACCGTCATACAGTGGATCTTGGCGAAGCGCGTTCCCTGTAGCGTGTTGAACAGATCCCAGAGCGCGTTGAGTGGCATGCCACGCTTCTCGTAGTAGAACCGCACGAACTCCCGTCGCTGGAGTCTCCTGTGGGTCAGCGTCAGATCCAGCCTCCCCTCGGCGCCCCTGATGCTCTCTGCTTCCAGCTCGCGTCGGTCCAGGAGCCATTGTATGAACAGAGCGATCTCCCTAGCGGTCAGAGACGACAGGTCGAGCGAATCCATGTGCATGAATCGGCTCACATGCCGGTAGTGCTCCCCGCGCGACAGGTCACGCCAGAGGGGGATGGGGGAAGCCCGGTGGGGACGGGGTAGAGGCTGCGCCCTCGTCCGCGCCCCAGAGGCTGACGAAACTGACGGTCCGGCCCTCCGGGATTGACCTTCATCCCTGCGCTGCGAACGGCAATCCGGGCAGCGTTGCGGCGGGCCCTGTCCGCGCGACCTGAAGGCTTGCTGCTGCTCGTAACGCCAGACGAAGTCTCTGCCACAGTCGATGCATCTCAGGATTCTATCCATATCGTTCCTCCGGCAGGTTCATGCGATCGCCTCCCATCACGTCTGTGCCGAAGAGGTCCACGGCCCGCCGGGCGGCCATCGTTTCTTGAAGCGCCGCCCCTCCGAGACCGCCTCGAGGACCGGGCCGAGGAATCCGGCGATCAGGCGGATGACCTCGGCCAGCGTCGTCGGGACACCAGTCTCCTCATTCACCCGGTGTCGGCGAAGGAAGGCCTCCCACTGCACCTGCCTTTCGAGATCGACGCCGAACGCATCGCTGAAGGCTACTGGTGACGCGGGGATCACCGTCCCACGCTGTCGGAAGGTTGCCTGCAGGGCGCTTGCCAGGATCTCTCCGTCGAAACTGGCTCGCGCGCCCAGAAGCCAGACGTCAAAGAAGTCCTTCATACGGCTGTTGATCTCCCCGAGGCGCACTATGATCTGGACCTTCTCGGCGGCAGATATCTCGCATAGTAGCCGTGACGTCCTGGCCCCCATTCTCCATGCGTGCCAGCAGATCGATATCGCGGGTGGGCCGCGGAAACGGAACCTGCCACACCATGAACATCAGCGCGCCTTTGAGCACAAACTGATCTCGATAGGGAGAGCGTCCCAGGCCGTAGAGGAAGCGCTCCGTGGCGTAGTATTGCAGCAGTTCGTTGAACGGACGCCCTTCCGCTCTGGCACGGTTGAGCAGTCTCTGATGGACGGAGGCCGCCACGTTCTGGGTCACACCAGGGCCTCCAGGTAGGGTGTGATGACCTCTTCGACCCGACAGATACGCGCGTAGTGGAGCAGCTCGCCCACGTCAAAGGCGTCCCAACGCCGGTAGGCCTTGAGTGCTTCAAGCGCGATATCGAGCCCCAGCTGGCGCCGGAACTTAAACATGTCGGCCACCGACTTGGGTGGGATGGTGATGCGAACGGGGACCCCATCGACCTCGTACGTACCGCCCCCCTCGCTCCAAGCCGGGCCGGAGAACCAGAAGACGCGCAGCGGAGGGTGTTTCAGTTGAGGCCGCCAACTTCCTTTTTCCAGGGCGACGTCCACCGAATGGGGGATCTCGGTCGTCAGGCCGTGAAAGGCGAGAGCAGACACGAGGCAGATCACGCTGTCCGGGACCTTGAGAGCCACCACAACCAGGTCCGGGTTCGAGAGCGGGGGCAGCTCGGCCAGGCGATAGAGGCCGCGCGCGAGGCGATCGAGGTCGTCCGAATCGCGCATAGCACGGAGCGTGCGCGAGTGGATGCCCAGCTCCAGCGCCTCGGACGTACGCAGGATGCCGTCATGCGCATAGAAGATCCTCTTTGCCTCCTGGACGGCGTCGCTCGTTACCATCGTGATGGATAAAATCCTATATACTTATCCATAAGTGACGAGGATTCTATCCGGATCCTCGCTCGTGTCAAGTTTTCGAGTCAGTCCCGTGCAGCTTACGGGAAGGTGCGTCACGCCGACGTCGAAGGTGGCGGTGGCGACGTCAAGAGCGTAGACGGCGTCGCGTCACAGCCTGCCGCGCCAACCAGCAGGCCGATGGTGGTCAAGAGGCCCAGCAAGCACCGTTGTCCCATCTCTCTTCTCCCCCCGGCCTGTCAGTCTGCCGAACGGGACACGTCTCTTGTCATGCACCCAGGCGCGAGGCCAGATCCTCTAACCCCACCTCCGGCTCCTCCGCCCTGACCACCACCACGCGATACCCCAGCCCCTTCAGCCGCATCCGCTTCCGCCGGTCGTCCTCCTCCACATAGTCCCGATGGTGCGGCGAGCCGTCCACGAAGACCACGATCCTCGGCTCGTAGAAGAAGTCGGCGATGACCAGAGGCACCTCCCCGTCGTAGATCGTCCTCTGCGCCTCGTCGGGCAGTGGAAGCCCGCGCTCACGGATCGCCGCCAGCACCTTCCGCTCCAGCTCCGACTCACACTGCTCCGCCAGGGCCTTGAACCGATCCTCGGAGACCACCGGCTCCACCGACAGCGCTCCGAGGCCCTGCAGCCAGGGCAGCACCAGCGTCCGGTCCAGCAGGCCGTGGACGCGCTGGTTGTAGAAGCTGAGTAGACAGCCGTAGCACGCCTTCTGGCAGCCGCCCTCGGGGTCGCCCTCGTGGAGCAGCTCCCGGGCCCGCTCGACCAGCGTGGTGAGCCGGCCCGGCTCCGCCAGCGAGGCGAGCACGCCGCTGCCACCGACCGTGGTCTCGTAGAGCACGACCCTGTAAGGAGCCCCATCGCCCTCAGAACCGGAAGCCTGCCCTGAGCCTGCCCTGAGCTCTGCCGAAGGGCCTGTCGAACGGGCTAGAAAACTGCTGATCTCCCGCTCGTTGAGGTTGAAGGCTACCATAATGGCGCGCTCCAGCGTGTGGGAGAGGGTGGTGTAGAACGCCTCGATCTCGTCGGCCGGCAGCGGGTCTGCGCCATCTCCGGCGAGCTGGCTGAGCGGCACGTCGAAGAGCGCCAGGTCGCTGTGGATGGCCTTGGTCAACCAGAGGCCTCGCACCAGGTCCTCGGGATGGGCGTTCCGGGGGCACTGGCCCTTCTCGTCGCGAGTGTAGGTGTGGTTCTCTGGGGCGTCATCGCCGATGAGCCAGCGGTGGCACTTGCCGCAGAGAGTGAAGCCCTGGGGGTCACCCTCCTGCTCCCGCTGGCCACGGTTCACGCGCAGGACCTCCCCACCTTGCTCCAGGGTGAGGCGGAAGACGGCCTCCGGGCCCGATGGGGCCGATCCAGACTGGGCACGGACCTCGTACCGCCGCTGCTTACCGCCGGCGCGGTAGTGGGTGGTCAGCTCATACCCCAGGCGGAGCCGCTCCTCTTCATCCGCCG
>CAZEQC010000155.1:6739-7320 GCA_964514285.1 uncultured Anaerolineales bacterium
CTCCAGGGTGAGGCGGAAGACGGCCTCCGGGCCCGATTGTGCCGGTCCAGCCTGTGCCCCATGTACATCGTAGCGTCGCTGCTTCCCACCGGCGCGGTAGTGGGTGGTCAGCTCGTACCCCAGGCGGAGCCGCTCCTCCTCATCCGCCGTGATGCGCTGGCGCTGCTGGGCGTACATGTCGGTCAGACCCATGCTCTTCTGCGCGTGAATGAGGGTCAGATCCTGGCCGCACGCACAGGCCGCGCGGTTCGTCTCCTCCTGTCCCACGTAGGCACGCTCGCAGACCGGGCAGACCAGCACCCGCGCCACGTCGAGCTCCGTGTCGGGGCGGGACGACGTGCCAGGCACGCGGCGGCGGCGCGGTCGGGCGTGGGTCACCTCGTACCGATCGCCGCGGTAGTAGACGAAGTTGCCCGGCGCGTACTCGGTCAGCGCGATATCCGGATCCCGGGCCATCTCCTCCTCCCGGTCGTCGAAGGCCAGGACCGTCGCCTGGGGCGGGAAGGCGTAGCCGGGGAGGAACCCCTCGCCGCCCAGATAGCGGTAGAGGTACCAGTCACGCTTCCCCTCGCGCATGGCCT
>CAZEQC010000156.1:0-7259 GCA_964514285.1 uncultured Anaerolineales bacterium
ATCGCCAGATCCAGAGTTTAGTCCCACTCACGGCCTGGATCTGGCGATCCAGGCTGAGCGAAGATGCCAAATGCGATTGCCCTGATTGAAAGACAGGCATGGATTGACTAACCAGCCAATTCAAGTATAATGGTGCGAGAAGCAAGAACGAGGTGAATGGCAGTGACTGACCTGATCTGTGGGACCTTCTGCACCTACATCTATACCGGCGGATTGTGGCGCGGCAGCGGCTAGTTGCCCTTTGTGTCGCTACAATCCGGTAACCCCTGAAACCCACCGCCGTGGGTTTTTTGCTGTTTCTGTCCTACCGTCTACCCTACGTCCACCGAACAAGAACAAAGCGAGGTACTTATGAGCAAGCCAACCATTGACGAACAGATGGCCATCCTGACGCGAGGCGCCGAGTTTGGCGACGAGCAGACCAAGGAGCATATGTTGGAAGAGCTGCGCCAGCGGCTGATCGACGCCGAGAAGACGGGCCAGCCCCTGCGTATCTACTGCGGCTACGATCCCACGGCTCCGGACATCCATCTCGGCCACACGGTCACCATGCGCAAGCTTCGCCAATTTCAGGAGCTCGGCCACCAGGCCATCTTCCTGATCGGCACCTTCACCGGTCTGATCGGCGACCCGTCCGACAAGGACACCGCGCGCCCGCGCCTCACGATGGAAGAGGTGAGAGAAAACGCCGCCACCTACATCGACCAGGCCTACAAGATCCTCAATCCCGAACAGACCGAGGTGCGTTACAACGACGAATGGCTGGCCGACTTGACCTTCCAGGACGTCATCGAGCTGGCGAGCCACTTCACCGTCCAGCAGTTTCTCTCCCGCGAGAAGTTCGCCCTGCGGCGCGAGAAAGGCCAGGCCATCTGGGTGCACGAGTTCCTCTACGCCTTGATGCAAGGCTACGACGCCGTGGCGTTGAGAACGGACATCCAGATCGGCGGCACCGATCAGCTCTTCAACCTGATGGCCGGCCGCAAACTGCAGACCGTCTTCGACCAGAAACCGCAGGTCTGCCTCACCTTCCCCATCCTCGTTGGGACCGACGGCAAGCTCCGCATGTCGAAGAGCACGGGCAACTACGTCGGCGTCAACGAGCCGCCGGAGACGAAGTACGGCAAGACGATGTCCATCCCCGACGCTGCCATGCGGAACTGGTTCGAGCTGGTCACCCGCTGGAAGCCCCAGCGCATCGACGAGCTGTTCGCCGCTATGGAACGCGGCGAGATGCACCCCATGGACGCCAAAAAGCAGCTGGCCTGGGAGATCGTCTCTATCTTCGACGGCGACAAGGCCGCCGATAAGGCGGCCGCGCACTTCAAGCGCGTCCACCAGAAGCGGCAGTTGCCCGAGGATATGCCCGAGCGCCATCTGACGGCGCCGGAGAACGTCGTCGACATCATCGCCGAGGCCGACCTGGCACGCAGCAAGAGCCAGGCCCGTCGTCTGGTGCAGCAAGGTGCCGTTCGCCTCAACGGTGAGAAGATTATGGACATCCACGCCGACATCGCGGTTGAAGATGAGGCCGTCCTCCAGATTGGCAAGCGACGCTTCCTGCGCCTGACCGGCCCCGAAGCGGAGTAGTAGGTCGGGGCAGGCAGCCCGCCGCCCATTATCCGACGAAGGAGAAACATGGACGATAGACCCGGTTGTCTTTCCGGCTTATTGAAGCTCTTGCTGCTCAACTGGCTCTTCGATTGGCTGCAAGAGCGGTTCGGCTTTGGAAGAGGTATATCCTGCGGTGGATGCGGCTGCGGCGTCATCCTGCTGATCCTCTTCCTGATGCTCACCTGTTCGGTGATCACGGGCACCAACTGGCTTGAGCTGGGGTTTTAGCGATGGCTGACCGTAGGTCGGATCAGGCGGCCACCGTCCGCTATCCGACCCTGCCAGTCCAGCCATCTGATAGCGGAAGGAGACGTAAATGAAGGACAAACCGATACTCTGGGTCTTCCTGGCCTTCATCCTGGGATTTGGCCTGCCGGTCTGCAGTTGCGTCGGGACCGGGGCGGTCGCTATGGGCGCCTTGAGCCAGCTCGGTCAGCAGCCGCTGACGCGGAGCCCCGGCATGGGCGACGCGGTCGCCGTGCTAAGGCTCGACGGGACCATCACATCCAGCTCCCAGGACTACCTCACCACCAGCGGCATCACGCCGGACCGGGTGCGATCACTCCTCGACCGAGCCGAGGACGACCCGGCCATCAAGGCTGTCGTGGTGCGCATCAACAGCCCGGGCGGCAGCGTCGTCGCTTCCGACGAGATTTACCGCGCCTTGCTCGCCTACGAGAAGCCCGTCGTCATCTCTATGGGCGATACGGCGGCGTCAGGCGGCTACTACATCGCCTGCGGCGGCGATCACGTCATAGCCCATCCGGATACCCTGACCGGTTCCATCGGGGTCATCAGCCAGTTCCTCACCTTCGAGGATCTCCTGGAGAAGGTCGGCGTCGACGCCATCGTCATCACCACCGGAGAGCGCAAGGACATCGGCAGCCCCTACCGAGATATGACGGAGCAGGAGAAGGAGCTCTGGAAGGGGATCCTCGACCAGGTCTATCAGAACTTCGTGGACGTGGTCGTCGGGGCCCGGGAGCTGCCCGAGGAAACGGTCCGGGAGCTGGCAGATGGCAGCCTCTACACCGGACAGCAGGCGCTGGACTTAGGACTGGTGGATGCAGTGGGAGCTCGAGAGGACGCCATCGAGAAGGCCGGGGAGCTGGCTGGCATTGAGGGCCGGCCGCGTGTCATCGAGCTTAAGTCTCAGCCCACCTTCCTGGAGATGTTCTACACCTTCCAGGCCCGCTCCCCCATGCCCACCCTGGAGGAGATCCTAGGCTGGACCGGGACCCCCTCCCTGCAGTTCACTATGCCCAAGCGATAGACGGAGCCCTCACACCGTCGGACACTCAAGCCCCCGTCTTCCTTCGAAGACGGGGGCCAACAACTGGTATCACGCTGACGTCCACGCCCAAGATCCGGCCCGGAGGACAACTAGGTCGCGAGCCAGATGTGTGGCAGCCTAGCCGACCTCCCCCACCGCTGGCCTCACGATCCTGCCCGCCTTACGCAGAATGTAGATTGCCGCCAACCCTGTCACGCCGGTCACGACGCCGGCCGCGACGAAGACGGTCTGCACGCCGATCACCGATCCCATCACGGCTGACAGCCCCTCCGACGCCGCTGTGGACGCGACCACTATCACGTTGACTGCCGACTGCACGCGACCCCGGATCTCATCCGGCGCCAATGTCTGCGTGACGGCGTTCAAGGTCCCTCGCGCTACGACGAGACACATACCGATGATCACCACGCTGCCCAGCATCACAGAGTAACTGGGCGCGTGGGCGAAGGCCACGATCGCAGCCCCCGCCAGGAACAACATCCCGCCCACCAGAGTGCTGGCGGAAAACCGTTTCGACATCCGCGTCACGATCAGCCAGCCCAGAAGGGAGCCCAGCCCCAGGACACTCATAGCGATGCCGTACTCCAGCCCGCCTGCCCCTAGTCTCGCCTTCAAATGAGGAATCGCCAGCAGGATCACCGCGCCGACGCCCAAAGTTGCCATCCCCGTCACGGCCAGCACCCGCCGAAGGATCGAGCTGTGGTAAATGAAGCTCAGGCCAGCTTTGATGTCGACCCAGACGTCGGTATCCCCATCGATAAGGGAATCCTCGTCGCTACGCCGAGGGATCTTCATCAAGCCGATAGCCAGCGCCGACAGCAAGAATGTCGCACTGTCGAAGAGGATGGCCGAGGGCAGCCAGATATCCACCGCTACGCCGGCGACGGCCGGCCCCACCACCAGAGCCACGATGGTGCTTCCCTGGATCAGCCCGTTGGCCGTCACCAGGGATTCCTTGGGGACGATCTTTGGGAGGCTCGCGTTGCGCGCCGGGTGGAAGCTTACCCCGACGAGGGCCAGGGCAGCCGCCGCGAGATAGAGGATCCAGATCTGACTCAAGCTAGTGACGAACAGAATCGGGAGCACGACCAAAGCGCGAAGGAGATCGGCGACTACCATCACGACCTTCCGGTCCATCCGATCAGCGACCACGCCTCCCAGAAGACCAAACAACAACTGGGGCGCTGCGATGGAGAGGGCTGGGATCAGCATGACCAGGGGGGAGCTGGAGAGCTCCGAGACCAGGGTGATGCCGGCCACAATCAGGCATTGATCGCCAATCTGGGAGAGAAGCTGACCAAACCAGAGCAAGGCGAAGTCACGGTTTCGCAACAGCTCCCAGGCATCCCAGTGGCGCAGGCGGAAACGAGGTCCCTCTCTCTCATGGTCTGGGCGGGGCTCTTCGTCCCCCGACTTGGGCCTCGTCGTCTCATCCAAGGGTCACGTCCACACCATCACGATCGCGCGTTCCGACCTCGGCCCGGTCACCCAGCCCGCCGTCCGTCCCGTCCCACGACTGATAGAAGACGCCACGGTCATCGGGCCCAAGGCACTCACGGGATTCCGCGCCGTTGTTGCCCCCCGCGCGCTCCCTCAACGCTGTCGCAGTTAGTCCGGCAGCCCGTCGAAGCCCTGTCCCATCACCTGACTGTAGGAGGGCTGCACGCCCGAAGTCCCGCCCACAAGGTTCGAGGCCTGATCGGTCTCGATGAGCCACACGTTCACCCGCACCTCCCGACCGTGCTCGCTTTGAAACCGGAGCGCCGTTGCATGCGGCGCGTGATCCTCCGGCGCAGCGGGGACGGCAGCGTGGGACCAGGGCCTCTCCGTATATCGAGCCACTTTGCGACCCGGCCCAAGCACCGTGACCGTCGACTGGTCGGGCAGCCCTTCAACCGACAATAAGACCGTCCAATCGCCATCGGCTGGGAAGCCATGGTCGACAGCCACAGCCCGCACGTAATGGTCCAACACGTCGGTAGCATAGCGGCGCGTACAACCCAGGTGAACCTGATCCCAACCGCCGTTATAGGCTGCCAACGCATAGAAAACGTCTCCACGACCGTCCCGAATCACCTGAGCCAGCGTTCGCGTTCCCGCCGCCACGTTCGTCCAAGGGTTCCTCAGCTCTTCGGCGCTGGGGCGCCATGGGAACGGCTTGACGC
Source organism: uncultured Anaerolineales bacterium (assembly GCA_964514285.1). GTDB lineage: Bacteria > Chloroflexota > Anaerolineae > B4-G1 > B4-G1 > SKLM01. The sequence continues at coordinate 5,074 of CAZEQC010000156.1, forward strand.
ACATCAAACCCACGGCCCCGGTCGGCCCGACCGCTGCAGGATCGCCTCTGGACTCCTTCCAGACCACCGAGGCTACGAGATCGGGGTCCAACCCCCGTCTCTCCGCGTAACGAACGATGATGCTCTCCCAACGGCTGACCACCGGCCTCCAATACGGCGATAGGCCAGAGCTGTTCGAGAGCTCATCACCCTGTGCAAGCACCGGGTAGACATATGGAGCAACGATAATGGCCGCCGATAGTGCGACGGCCAATGTCTTACTGCACGTTTCCTCATTCATCCTCCCCTCCTTTCAACAAGAGACGACATAGGACACGTGCGCGTGTTTATATCGTAAAGCCTCGATTTGTCAAGTCCGACCGAAACCGCAGAATGGTATGCAGCGACCCGCTGCGGCACGACCCTCGAACGTGGCGCCCGCTACCTCCCCATCACGTCTCTATCGCATACCTCAGAGCCGCATCGGCGTGGATCACCGTGGTGTCAAACAACAGGATACCAGCCTCCTCCTCGCTGACCAGGAGTGGGATCTCCGTGCAGCCCAGGATCACGCCCTGGGCACCACGCCGGGTCAGGTCGTCGATGATCTCGACGAAGGCCTCCCGCGACGCATCACGGAGCCGCCCGACCACCAGCTCGTCGTAGATCACGTCGTTGACCCGCTCCCGGTCCTCAGCCCCTGGCACCAGCACCTCGATCCCCCGGTCGGCCAGAGCGTCCTGATAGAACGTTTTCTCCATCGTGAACGCCGTGCCCAACAGGCCCACCGTCTCCATATCTCGTGCCTCAATCGCGTCGCCGACGACATCCAGCAGACTGAGCATCGGCACGTTGACGCCGGCCTCGACCTCGTCGAAGACCAGGTGCATCGTGTTGGTGGCGATGAGAATCACATCAGCCCCGGCCATCTCCAGCGCCTGCGCCGCTTGGGTCAGCCCCTGCGCCACCAGATCCCAGCGACCCTCCTCCGGCCAATCGACGTAGGGCTGGAAGCTCACGCTGTAGATCAGGATCTCGGGATAGCCGTAATCCCCGAACTCCTCCGTGTATGTTCGGACGATGTACTCGTAGTACGCCACCGTAGACTCCGGACTCATACCGCCTAGAATACCGATCGTCTTATGCATAGTTCACTCGATGGTGGCCAGAAACTCCTGCGCCATAGCTCCCACGTCCGCCTCTGTCGATATACCGGTCCACGGATCGCCCGGTCTCACCAGGTTCACCACCACGATATTCGCGCCGTTGAAGATGGCGCTACGCGCCTCCTTGATGTCCACGCCGCCGGCTGCTGAGATCAGCACGTTGAACTTGCTGCGCACCCGGTTGACGTGTCGATACTGGATCAGCTTGCCGCGCGTGCTTTCCTCATCCCGCCCACGGTGTAGCACCACCACGTCCGGCGGCTTTTGCAGGCGCATCAACGTCCGCAGCGGATCCTTCACGCCGAGCATATCGATCATAGAGATCATCTGCAGTTCGTCGCAGCGGGCGATGAAGAGATCCAGCGCCTCCGACGGCGAGCTCCCGAGAACGGTGGCCGCCGTGGCTCCGCCCTCGCGGGCCATGTTTACCTCACCCAGCGCGCCATCCACCGTCTTCAAGTCCGCCACGACGTGTCCCGGCCAGTGACGCCGGATAGCCCGAATGCCGTCGATGCCCTCGCGTTTGATGTAGGGTGTCCCCGCCTCTATGAGAATCCGCTCACGGCCCCTCGGAAGGCCCGACACGTCCTTGGCCACGCCGGGCAGAACCCGTCTCACCAACCCCGCGTCGTAGTTGAACGCGATCTGCAGATACCTTATCTTGTCATTCAGCATGGCCGCCGCTCATTTGCCCTTCCCCTGATTGAGCGACATCAGCGTCTGGCCGAGATCGGAGGGGACGAAGAGCACGATCTTCTCCGACGGGTCGGCGGCGATGGCCCGGATCGTCTGCAGCGTCCGCAGATGCATCGCCCCAGGGCTCTCCGCCATCGTCTCGGCCGCCTCCTGCAGCCGCTTCGACGCCTCGAGCTCGCCCTGCGAGGCGATGATCACCGCGCGCCGTTCTCGCTCGGCCTCGGCCTGCTGGGCCATAGCGCGCTTCATCTCCGCCGGGAGCTCCAGCTCCTGGATCTTGATCGACTCGACGTCGATGCCCCAGCCGTCGGTCTCCGAGTCGACGATCTCCTTGATGCTCTCGGC
>CAZEQC010000157.1:0-7204 GCA_964514285.1 uncultured Anaerolineales bacterium
AGCTGGGTCTGCTCGATCTGGAGAGCGGCTCGTCGAGGTTGCTCGTGGAGGAGACAGAGGGGGGCGCTCTGGGCAACGACGTCGCGTGGTCGCCCGACGGGACGCTGGGCATGTTCGCCGAGGGGCGGTATGGGAACGGGACCTTCGCCTCGCTGACTCTGAAGACGGTCGACAGCACGGGGACGGTCACCGAGGTCGCCCCGGTGCCCCTGCCGCCGGAGGGGTTCCTGGTCAGCTTCGATTGGTGTGTGCAGGGGAAGGCCTTGGTCGTCGTCGGCACCAGCGAGGGAGAGCACGAGCTTCACGTGGTCCAGATGGAGAGCGGCGAATCGTCCCTCGTCGTCGCGGACGACCACATCGACGTGCTGGGGTGCGTTCGCGGAGAGGGCGGGGGCGGAGGCGGGAACGCCGACGTCGTGCGAGTGCGGGCGGTGCAGACCGACGGCCCTCCGCCCGGCGAGGGGGCGAGCACGTGGACGTTCCACGTCACCGTCGAGCATCCGGACACCGGTTGGGAGGATTACGCCGACGGCTGGGACGTGGTGACCCCCGACGGCACGGTGCTCAAGCCGGATGCCGAGAGCGCGTTCACGCGGACGCTGTTCCATCCCCACGTCGACGAGCAGCCGTTCACGCGCAGTCAGAGCGGGATTGTGATCCCGGAGGGGGTGGCTCAGGTGCGGGTGCGGGCCCACGACATCGTCGACGGCTACGGCGGTCAGGATGTGGTGGTCGATCTGACGGCGTCATCGGGGCCCGATTTCGAGGTGGAGAGGTAGGGCGTTTTTGCAAGCATCACATTCTTCGACAGACTGAGGATGCTTGCTTGGGCGGCCGGATGCGAGACGTCTCTGAGAGCTGGTCGGGTAGCAGATCCGACTTACGATTGAGGAGGAAGGATGGCAAAGGATAGTCATCGGGCAGAGAATCACCAGGATTCCGGTCACAACGGGGGCGATCACCACGCACAAATGGTGGCGGACTTCCGGCGGCGTTTCTGGATCTCGCTTCTGTTGACGATCCCTATTCTGGTTCTTTCGCCTCTGGTGCAGAGCTTTCTGGGCCTGGAGGACGCTATCAGCTTTCCGGGTGACCGGCTGATCCTGTTTGCCTTCTCGACGGCCGTCTTCTTCTATGGCGGCTGGCCTTTCTTGAGCGGGCTCTACGAGGAGATCTCGTCCGCCCAGCCGGGGATGATGACGCTGATCGGCGTCGCGATCAGCGTGGCCTACGGTTACAGCAGCGTCGTCGTCTTTGGCCTCAGCGGCCGGGTCTTCTTCTGGGAGCTGGCGACGCTGATCGACGTCATGCTGCTCGGTCACTGGATCGAGATGCGCTCGGTGATGGGAGCCTCCCGCGCGCTGGAGGAGCTGGCCGAGCTGATGCCCTCCCAGGCGCACAGACAGCTGGAGGACGGCAGCCTTGAGGACGTGCCCATCGAGGCCTTGGAGGTGGGCGACAAGGTCGTCGTCAAGCCCGGCGAGAAGCTCCCGGCCGACGGCGAGGTGATCGAGGGCCAGACGGCGGTTAATCAGTCGATGCTGACCGGCGAGTCGAGGCCGGTGCCCAAGGAGGAGGGCGAGGAGGTGATCGGCGGCTCCATCAACGGCGAGGGCTCGATCACCGTCGAAGTCCAGAAGACGGGCGAGGACGCCTACCTGGCGCAGGCGGTCTCGCTGGTCGAGGAGGCACAGAAGAGCAAGTCCCGAACCCAGGGGCTGGCCGATCAGGCGGCGATGTGGCTGACCGTCCTCTCTCTGACGGTGGGAACGGCGACGCTACTGGCCTGGTTGTTTTTCTCCGGCCGCGACTTCGTGTTCGCCTTAGAGCGGAGTGTGACGGTCATGGTGATCACCTGTCCTCACGCTCTCGGCCTGGCGATCCCTCTGGTCGTGGCGGTCTCCACCGCTATCTCGGCGCGGAACGGCCTGCTGATCCGCAATCGCACCGCCTTCGAGCGGGCGCGGACCATTGAGGCCGTCCTCTTCGACAAGACCGGCACCCTGACCAAGGGCGAGTTCGGGGTCACCGACATACTGGGCCTCTCCGACGGCATCGAGGCGCAGGAGCTGTTGACCTACGCCGCGTCCGTCGAAGCCCATTCCGAGCACCCCATCGCCCAGGGCATCACCGAGGCGACGGAGGAGCGCTTCGCGATGGAGGACTTCCAGTCGATCCCGGGCAAGGGGGCCGAGGCGACGGTGGATGGACGGGACGTGAAGATCGTCAGCCCCGGCTACCTGCGGGAGCAGGGGATCCCGGTGGACGATGAGCGGATCGGGGAGCTCTCCTCGCAGGGCAAGACGATCGTCTACGTCCTGATCGACGACGAACTGAAGGGCGCCATCGCGCTGGCCGACATCATCCGACCCGAGTCGTCGGAGGCGATCGCCAGGCTCAAGGAGATGGGGGTGCAGGCGATGATGCTGACGGGGGACGATGAGCAGGTGGCCCGCTGGGTGGCCGACGGGGTCGGGTTGGACGATTATTTCGCCGAGGTGCTGCCCGACGAGAAGGCGGAGAAGGTGAAGGAGGTGCAGTCCCGAGGCCTGGTGGTGGCCATGACGGGCGACGGGGTCAACGACGCGCCGGCCCTGGCGACCGCCGACGTGGGCATGGCCATCGGCGCCGGCACCGACGTGGCCGTCGAGACGGCGGACATCATCCTGGTGCGGAGCAACCCCCTGGACGCGGTGGCGATCTTCGATCTGTCGCGGGCGACCTACCGCAAGATGATCCAGAACCTGGCCTGGGCCACCGGCTACAACGTCTTCGCTATCCCTCTGGCCGCCGGGGTGCTCTACAACTACGGGATCCTGCTCAGCCCGGCGGTGGGCGCGCTCGTTATGTCGTTGAGCACGGTCATCGTAGCGGTCAACGCCCGGTTCCTGAACGTGGAGGGCCGGGAGATGGAGGCATCAGCGTAGGGCAGGTTTGCAGGCATGAGGAGGACATCTTATGGGCAACTACTGTGTGGTTTTCCACATCGACGAGGGCAGCATCGCTCGGGCGAATATGGTGCTGCACAATATTCAGAACCTGATTGACGACCTCGGGGAGGAGAGCGTGGAGGTCGCGCTAGTGGCAAACGGCGAGGGCGTGAAGGCGCTGCTGCGGTCGCCGAACGTGCAGAAGAGGCAGATCCAGAGACTGGCCGAGCGCGGCGTTCAGTTTCTCGCGTGCCGAAACAGCCTGCGTTTCTTGGGCCTGGACGAGGACGACCTGCTGGAGCCGGTGGACGTGGTGCCGGCCGGCGTCACCGAGCTGACGAAGAAGCAGGCCGACGGCTGGGCCTACATTCGTCCCTAGTGCTCATTGGGGATTTGGGGAACACGAAGGAAGCATCACGAAAGGAGAGATAGACATGCACATCTTGGTTTGGATCATCAGCGGCATCATCGCCGGCTGGCTCACGGGCCTCGTCGTACGAGGCGAGGGGTTCGGCCTGGTGGGAGACCTGATCATCGGCTTGCTCGGCGGTCTCATCGGCGGTTGGTTGTTCGGTTTCCTGGGGATCGCCACCACGAGCTGGATTGGTCAGATTCTGGCCGCCGTCGTCGGAGGGGTGGTCCTGGTGGCCATCATACGCACGTTGCGCCGTGCCTGAGGGACCCCAGACCAGGACAACAGCGATGTTGGCGCGCGGCAGGGACAAGCGGAGGTGTGGCATCGCGTCACGCCTCGGCTTGGCTGTCCTGCTGGGGACGAGGTGCGTGTGAGGTATAGAAAGAGGATGGCAGGGATGAGAAGGCTGAAGGATCACCTCGATGCTGCTTATCGGTCGGCAAACCGGCTCACCGGTGGCGCGCTCGACATCCTGCAGGACGCTTTTGGGCGTTTCGGCGATGCGGATGCGGCCCACGTGGCCGCTGCTCTGGCCTACTACACCATGTTCTCGCTCTTCCCTCTGCTCCTGGCCCTGATCGCTGCCGGTAGCTTCTTCCTGGAAGGGAAGGTCGTCCAGCAGCAGGTGGTGCGTTCCGTGACTCGGGTCATTCCTATCTCGGAGGAGATCATCCGTTCCAACGTGGAGCAGGTCCTCAGCCGGCGGGGTGCGGTTGGCTTCATCGGGTTGATCGGGCTACTCTGGTCTGGCACCGGTGTGTTCACGGTCCTGGTCAACCACGTCAACCGGGCCTGGACGGAGGCGGAGGCACGAGGCTTCCTGCAACAGCGTCTCCTGGGGCTGGGCATTGGGCTCATCGGCGTGGTGGCTGCCCTTCTCTCCCTCTCGCTGATCACGACGCCGGTGCTGAACGTGCTGCCGCGCCTGGAGCTGCCCTGGGGCGGTGAGATTCGAATCCTGGATAGGCCGCTCTGGACCCTGTTCGCCACGGGGCTACCGGCTCTGGTTATCTTTTTGGTCTTCCTCAATCTTTATCGCTGGGTGCCGAACACCACGGTCGCCTGGTCGGAGGCCGCCTGGGGGGCTGGTTTCGTCGCCTTGGCCTTCGAGATCGCCAAGCGGGGCTTCGCCTGGTACGTCAGCAGCGATCTGGTGAACTACCGGCTGGTCTACGGCTCGCTGGGCGCGGTCGTCGCGCTGCTGCTCTGGATCTACGTGACCAGCTGGCTGATCCTCTTCGGTGCTCACCTCAGCGCGGCCATCGCGCGCAGCCATTCAGAGATCGACGAGTGACAGGAGGTACATGATGTCGACTGTAGATGACACATTGGCCCAAGAGTTCGTCTGCGATCGGTGCGGCGAGGAAGGGGCTCACGTGGAGCGCTTAAGCATGTCCGGTACCGGGTTGTCGCGCTTGTTCGAGGTCCAAGCCTACCGATACGCTTTCGTCTCCTGCGACAACTGCGGGTACACGGAGGTCTACGACTTGCGGACGCTGGAGGGCAAGGACGATCTGGGGACGTTCCTCGAGGTGCTCTTCGCCGACTGAGATCCCCGCTCGACGAACGGCTTCCCCTTGAACACGTTGGGTCTGATCCCGCTGGACAAAGGTGACCAAAGCTCCTATAATGCCTTCCCGAGAGAGACCCAATGCGTTGCCCTGAGTGTGGAAGCGAGATCCCGGACCGAGTGTCCCTCTGCCCCCAGTGCGGCGTGATGGTGGAGGAGACCCAGCCTTCCCGTCCCGCCCCTGTGAGCAAGGTGGGGAGGCAGCCCGAGGAAGCTGCGGAGAGCGGCTCCCTAAGGCGTCTGCGTCCCTTTCTCCTCTGGGGCCTGGGCTTCCTGGCCCTGTTGATCCTCAGCGTCGCCGCCGGCGCCTATCTGGGGCTCCGCCGGGGGGAGCAGGAGCGGGTTCAGCGGCTGGAGCAGGAGGCGGAGCAGCACTACCAGGCTGGGCTCCAACGCCTGGACGAGGGGAACTACCAGCTGGCCCAGGCCGAGTTTGAGTACGTGCTCCAGCTCGACCCCGACCACGTGGGGGCCGAGCAGGGCCTGGACGAGGCCGAGGCGCGGATCAACACCGTCCCCACGCCGACCCCGGCGCCCGAGGAAGACCCAATCACGGACCAGTTGTACGAAGAGGCCTCGTCCCACATGGAGGCCGAGCGGTGGCAAGAGGCTGCCTCGGCCCTGACCTCGCTGCGTCAGCTGGACGCCGGATACAGAGCCGAGCAGGTGGAGGAGAAGCTCTTCGAGAGCCGCTACCAGGCGGGGATGGCCCTCTTGGAGAAGGGGGACTTCGAGCTGGGCATCTTCTACCTGGACCGGGCGGTGGCTCTGCGGCCGCTGAACGAGGAGGCCAGCACCGAGCGGCGCCTGGCCAAGCAGTACCTGGAGGCCCTCAGCTACTGGGGGGTCGACTGGGAACAGTGCATTGCCCACTTCGAGGATCTCTACCGCACCGCGCCCCAGTACCGGGACGTCTTCCAGCGCCTCTACCAGGCCCACGTCCGCTACGCCGAGGCCTGGGCGAGCCAGGGGGAGATGTGCCCGGCCGTGGAGCAGTACGATCAGGCGCTGCGCCTGCTGAACAGCGCGGCTGTGGAACAGGCGCGCGCCGAGGCGGCCGAGATCTGCCTCAACGCGACCCCGACGCCGGTGCCGACCATCGAGGGCTCGCAGCCGGTCACCAAGACCACCCTGCCGCCGGGCTTCAACGCCGGACGCCTCGCCTACCCGCTCTACGACACCGCGACCGGCGGATGGGACGTCTACGCTCTCTTCGCCGACGGGCGTCTGCTCCAGATGGCCTCGGGGGCCGATCAGCCGGTCTGGATGTGGAACGGCGACGCGTTGGGGTACCGGGATCGCCTCTCGCCGGGCATATCGCTGCTGCCGTCATTGCAGGCGGCGCCGCAGCGGCTGGCCGCCGGTGCCGGCCTGGCCTGGCCCACCTTCTCGCCCGACGGGCAGCGCATGGCCTACGCGACGCGGGACGCCGCCGGTGCCTGGCAGATCAGCATCCGCCCCACCGACGGCTCGGCGGAGCCGGAGCTGCACGCCGCGGGATGGGGGCCGGCCTGGGGGCCGACCGGCCTTTTGGCCTGGACCGGGTGCGAGCCGGGGAACGGCGAGGCCTGCGGCATCTTCATCGACAATCCGGATGACGACCAGCCCGCCACCCGCGTCAGCGGGAGCGCCGACGACATCGGACTCAGCTGGTCGCCCGGCGGCAACCAACTGGCCTACATGTCCGACCACACCGGTAACTGGGAGATCTACACCTACAACCTGGGGGGCGGCTTCCAGGTACTGACGGACCATCCGTCGGCCGACGGCCTGCCGGCCTGGTCGCCCGACGGCTCCGCCATCGCCTTCGTCTCCAACCGGGAGGGGGCGTGGGGCATCTACCTGATGCGGCCCGGCGGCGAGGACCCGCGCCAGGTGATCTCGCTGGGCCCCAACTACCCGAGTTGGACCCAGCAGCGCCTCTCCTGGGCGCCCTAGCCCTTCACATCCATCACGTATCCCTCGGCCTGCCCCCGGCCGGCGCTGAACCGCCGGCCTCATAGCCAAACCCCGCTCCGCGGGCTCCCTCTTCCTTTCGTTGGCTTCAAAGCTCGATGAGTAGCCCTCCGACGGCCCCGAGTCAGCTCGTAGGTCTGACGCCCTTATCCCTTCGCTCCCAGCCCCTTGTCCCTTGCTCTCAGCCCTCGTCTCGAGGGTGGTCTAGGGGGTGGAGATGGTAGATGTAGGTCAGGTTTCCCTACCTGACGTCCCTCCTGTCAAAACAGGTTCGATGATCCGAAAGCGGGGCTCCAGTGCGTTTTAACGCACTTTGTGGTGTCAGCCGACGGT
>CAZEQC010000158.1:0-7124 GCA_964514285.1 uncultured Anaerolineales bacterium
CGTCGGGGAAGACGGCCAGCGGGTTGCCGCCGAACGGCGCGTCGGTGAAGACGTCCACCTGCAGAAAGCGGTATGTTCTCATCGTTTGCTCCTTTTCAGTGCAATGGGATCACCCGGTCACCGTCTCTTAGCGCTCTTTCACAGAACAGACCTCGGCCAAGCCCAAGGGACTTGGGCCGCCTGCTCCCAGCCCTCGTCTCGAGGGCGGTCTGGCCCAGGATAAGGCTCGATCACAGGCGTAAGTCGCCCCGAGACGGGGCTCAGAGCAACTGAGAAGCCCAGGCTAGACGTGTGCCATGGCATTAGTGTAGCGGGGACGTTCGTCCCCGTCAACACGGCGGCGTCCCCCAACGAAATTCCAACGCTATCCAACGAAAGCCAAAGGCACCCCAAACCTGTCCCAGCGGTGGAGGACGCCAGTCTGTGGTATACTCCATTAAGGTCCATAAGGGTCACCGCTCCCCTAGGTCGATCTCGAACCAGCAAGACCTTATCGTTCTCCAAACGGTAGGGTGACCGGCACTTCAGATGACCTTCTGCAAGACGAGAAGCGCCCCTTCTGACTCAGAAGGAGCGATTCGGAAGCTCGGTCGCAAGTGCCGGTCGCCTCGAGCGCGAAAACGATAACGCCCGTCGAACCAGTCCAATCCCTTGACATTCGGCGATAGATCTGATAAAATAGAAAATGTTCGTACATTTGGCCGTTTGGGCGAGCGGGAACCGTATGGGAGACGCTACCATGACCGACCACTCCGGTCTGGATATCGGGCCAGTCGACGCCGATGGCCCCCTGCCCCTCTATCGCCAGATAGAGAACGATCTCCGCCGCTTGATCGGATCCGGCAAACTACCTCCCGACGCTACCTTACCTCCAGAGAAAGAGCTCTGCCGCGCCTACGGCGTCAGCCGACATACCATCCGCAGAGCCCTGGCTCGTCTGGTGGCCGACGACCTGATCTCGCGGCGAGCCGGTCGCGGAACCCGCGTCAAGACCCAGGCCGACCGCATGGAGTTCTACCTGGATCGCAGCTTCACCCGCCAGATGGCCGACATGGGGCGGGTGGCTCATTCCCGGGTGCTCAAGCTGTCGAAGGAGGTCGTCGACGAGAGCTACCGGAGCGTCTTCGACGACCACAACGGCAGCGAATGCCTCCATCTGGTTCGTCTGCGCTTCGGTGACGACGAGCCTATCGCTCTCCAATCGTCGATCGTCCTGACGGATCTGTGCCCTGGGTTGGACGACTACGACTTCAACCAGGAGAGCCTTTACGACGTGCTGGCGCGGGAGTACCAGTTGATCATCACTGAGATCCAGCACATCATCAGCGCGGTGATCGCCGATGAGTTCCAGGCCGAGCTGCTGCGCGTCGACTACAACGCTCCCCTTCTTCTGGTCAGGACGATCGCCCTGCTGGACGACGATCAGTTGATTGAGTCCACCCTTACCTATTACCGCGCCGATCGCTACGAGTATCGCACCACGGACGTCTATTCGTCATGTTAGATCGCATCCATCCAACATCGTCAGGTCGAATGAGCGTACATTTGCATCGGGTCAGGACAGCGCTCGCCGGGGGCTCTTCGATGCTGGCTCCGTCGCAGAGACCTGAGCGTCGCCGTCTGACCCCTGCAAGGGTCCGTCCACTAAGGAGGCTGCCATGAACGAGCTGAAAGCTGCTGTGGTTGGCACGGGCTTCATGGGCTCGACCCATACCGAGGCCCTCCATCGCTTGGGCATCGAGATCGCCGGGATCCTGGGATCCTCTGCAGAGAAATCGCGCCGGGCCGCGGAGGCGTTGGGCATTCCCCGGGGCTATGAGAGCTACGACGACCTGCTGGCCGATGCAGAGGCGCAGGTGGTCCACATCACCACGCCCAATCACCTCCACTTCGAACAGGCCAGGGCCGCCCTGGAGGCCGGTAAGCACGTCTTCTGCGAGAAACCCCTGGCCATCACCTCCGAGGAGACGAGGCAGTTGGTCGCGTTGGCCGAGCAGACGGGCCTGGCGGCCGGCGTGAACTACAACCTGCGCTTCTATCCGCTCAACATCGAGGCCCGGGACATCGTCCGGCGCGGCGACCTGGGCCAGGTCTACTCCATTGTCGGCAGCTACGTGCAGGACTGGCTGCTCTACCCCACCGACTACAACTGGCGCGTGCTGCCCGAGAAGGCCGGGAAGCTGCGGGCCGTCGCCGACATCGGCACCCACTGGCTCGACCTGGTGCAGGTCATCACCGGGCTCCAGGTGGAGGCGGTGCTGGCCGACCTGCAGACGGTCCACGGGACGCGGCAGCGTCCCCTTGGCGAGGTGGAGACGTTCGCCGGCAAGCTGAAGAAGGAGGAGGCCACCGAGTCGATCGAGATCGAGACCGAGGACGCCGGCGCCATCCTCCTCCGCTTCGAGGATGGCGTGCGCGGCTCCCTCTGGGTCTCTCAGACCACCGCGGGCCGGAAGAACTGCCTGCGCTACGAGATCGCGGGCTCCGATCGGGCCCTGGCCTGGAACAGCGAGATGCCCAACGAGCTGTGGAACGGTCACCGGGACCGGGCCAATGAGCGCCTCCATCGAGATCCCGGCCTGCTCTCGGAGGCGGCTCGGGCCTACGCCACGTACCCGGGGGGCCACAACGAGGGATACGACGATACGTTCAAGCAGAGCTTCAAGGCCTTCTACGCCTACGTCGCGGCCGGTGATGATGCGCTGCCCAAGCCCTTCGCCACGTTCGTCGACGGCCACGAGGAGGTGGTGCTCTGCGAGGCGATCCTGAAGAGCCACCAGGAGCAGCGCTGGGTGAAGCTGTAGCGGTGCCAAGAACAGAGCCGCCGGGTCAGAGGCCCGGCTGGCGTGTCAGGACGAGACTAAGGAGGCTTTAGGATGATAACACTGGGTTTTGTGAGCGCCATTCTGGCGGACCTCTCGTTGGAGGAGGTCGTCCGTTTCGCCGGAGGGAACGGGTTTGACGCCGTCGAGGTGATGTGCTGGCCGAAGGGGAAGGCCGAACGGCGCTACGCCGGGGTGACGCACGTCGACGTGACCGGCTTGAGCGAGGACGACGCGGCCGACGTCAACCGGCTGTTTGATGACGCCGGCGTCGCCATCAGCGGCCTGGGCTACTACCCCAACCCGCTGACGCCCGACGAGGAGGCGTCTCGAGTCTACGTCGAGCACATCAAAGACGTGATTCGCGCTGCCGAGCTGCTGGACGTGGAGGTGGTCAACACCTTCATCGGGCGGGACTGGACGAAGTCGGTCGACGAGAACTGGCCGCGCTTCCAGCAGATATGGCGCCCGTTGATCGCCTTTGCCGAGGAGCACGGCGTCAAGGTCGGCATCGAGAACTGTCCCATGGCCTTCACCGAGGACGAGTGGCCCGGCGGCAAGAACCTGGCTCGGAACCCCGCCATATGGCGGCGCATGTTCGCCGATATCCCCAGCGAGAGTTTCGGGTTGAACTACGATCCCTCGCATATGGTCTGGCAGCAGATGGACTATCTCGAGCCGCTCCGCGAGTTCACGGGGAAGCTGTTCCACATTCACGCCAAGGACGTGCGACTCGACCCGCATCGGCTGGACGACGTGGGCATCATGGCCACGCCGCTCCAGTTCCACACGCCGAAGCTGCCGGGCCTGGGCGAGATCGACTGGGGCCGGTTCTTCTCGGTGCTGACGGACGTGGGGTACGACGGACCGGTCTGTATCGAGGTCGAGGACCGAGCCTATGAGGGGTCCTTGGAGGCGCGCAAGGGCGCGCTGATTCAGAGCGCTCGCTACTTGCGGCAGTTTATGCCCTAATGCCATGTCACACGTCTAGCCTGGGCTTTTCAGTTGCTCTGAGCGTTCCCAAGCAGACGTGACGACGGCAGATCGCCGGGGTCTTGGAGGCGACGTTGGACGCACCATCGGTTCTATGGAAGAAGCTTCCAGCACCGACCGAGGCCTTGATGGTGGCCCCGGAGGTCTCTTGAGAAGACGAGGAGGATCTTGAATGGACTATACGTATGAGGACATCGCCAAGATGATCGATCACTCGCTCCTCAACCCTACCCTAAGCGTCGAGGAGCTGGAGGAGGGGCTGCAGATCGCGTTGGACTACGACGTCGCCAGCGCCTGTATCATGCCCTACTATCTGAAGCGCGCGGCCGAGGTGCTGGACGGCAGCACCGTCAAGGCCAGTACCACCATCGGATTCCCGCACGGGGGCCATACCACGTCCACCAAGGTGGCCGAGGCGAGGCAGGCTCTCCTCGATGGAGGGCAGGAGCTCGACATGGTGGTGAACATCAGCCGCGTCCTCAGCGGCCACTGGGACGAGGTGCGCGACGAGATCCAGGCGGTGGTCGACCTCGCTCACGATGATGATCAGAAGGTGAAGGTGATCTTCGAGAACTGCTACCTCAACGACGAGCAGAAGATCCGCCTCTGTGAGATCTGCGGCGAGGTGGGGGCCGACTGGGTCAAGACGTCGACCGGGTACGGCTCCGGCGGCGCGACGAACCACGACCTGACGCTGATGCGCGAGCACGCGCCGCAGCACGTCCAGGTCAAAGCTGCCGGAGGGGTTCGCTCGATGGATCGGCTGCTGGAGGTGCGCGACCTGGGCGTCACCCGCATCGGGGCCTCTCGCACGGTGAAGATCCTGGACGAGTGCAGGCGACGCCTGGGACTCGACTAGGTGATACTGGCAACAGGCGGAAATGGAGGTGATATCGGCACTGACCTGCTGTTCGGCTCGCCTCGACGTGCTGGTGCCGACGTTCAGCCCAGCCAGCGGGCCGCCCGTATCGGTTAGGTAGCTCGACGAGATTCGTGACGTTCAGTCACATAACTAGTCAGTCAGGTGAACGGAGGAGGAAGATATGCACATCGCTCAGAAGTCGTATAGAGCTTTGCTGGTGCTGCTCGTCATCGCGATGGCGGGGCTGGCACTGGTGAGCTGTGGGCCAACGGAGACTCCGGCGACGGAGGAGCCCACGGCGGTCGAGGAGGAGGAACCGACGGAGATGCCCGCGACCGAGGAGCCAGCCGCTGAAGAGGAGGAGCGCTTCACCATTGGCGTCTCGAACGGGTTCGTGGGCAGTGAGTGGCGCACGCAGATGATCCAGAACATGGAAGAGGTCAACCAGACGTATATGGAGCAGGGCTTGACCGATGAGCTGATCATCGAGAGCGCCGACGTGGACGTGCAGGGTCAGATCCAGCAGATCCAGAACCTGATGAACCGGGGCGTGGACGCGATCATCATCAATCCCAACGACCAGAACGCGCTCAACGCGGTCATTCAGGAGGCGGTCGACGCTGGCATCGTCGTGATCTCGATTGACCAGGAGGTCAGCTCCGAGGCGGCCCTGAACGTGGTGACCAACCAGAAGCAGTGGGCCATGATCAGCGCCCGCTGGTTGATGGATCAGCTGGGCGGCTCCGGCGACATCGTCCTCATCGAGGGCGTCGTCGGCCACCCGGCCAACGAGGCCCGCATGGCGGGCGTGGAGGAGGTCTTGGCCAACTATCCCGACGTCGAGGTCGTGGGACGCGACACCGGCAATTGGGACCAGGCCACCGGGCAGCAGGTGATGTCCGACTTCCTGGCCTCCCTGCCGAACATCGACGGCGTCTGGACCCAGGACGGTATGGCGGAGGGCGCCTTGCGGGCCGTCCGCACGGCCGATCCCGACCAGTGGCCCGTGATGGTGGGCGAGGCGCGCGCTGGCTACCTCCAGCTCTGGCAGGAGGTCAAGCAGGAGCGGCCCGACTTCACCAGCATCGGCGTGATCAATCCGCCCGGCCAGGGCGTCAGCGGCATGCGCGTGGCCATCGAGATGCTGCAAGGGCGCGAGGTGGCGGAGGACGCGCTCCGCGGTGAGTTCGGTAACTCGCTCTACCTGCCGATCCCGGGCGTGGTCACCGAGGAGACCTTCGAGGACGTCTATCAGGAGTACGAGGATCGACCGGCATCCTACACCCTCGACGGCTGGATCACGCAGGAGCAGGCCGTGCAGCTCATGGAAGGCGAGATCATGGCCGAGGATCTGATGGAGGACTTGCCCTACGCGGGCGAGGACGAGGGGGCCGAAGGGCCGGAGACACCCAGTGTCGAGGCGTCCTTCACGCCGCCTGAGCAGGACACGGCGGACGAGATCAGCGCCGTCCTGCCGGCCGCCGACGAGGTGGAGGGCGCGCCCTTCACCATCGGCGTCTCCAACGGGTTCGTGGGCAGCGAGTGGCGCACGCAGATGGTCCAGGACCTGCAGGAGGCGAACGAGACCTACATGGCGCTCGGTCTGACCAACGAACTGCTCATCGAGAGCGCCGACGTGGACGTGCAGGGTCAGATCCAGCAGATTCAGAACCTGATGAACCAGGGCGCGGACGCGATCATCATCAACCCCAACGACCAGAACGCGCTCAACTCGGTCATTCAGGAGGCGGTCGACGCCGGCATCGTCGTCATCGCCGTCGACCAGGAGGTCAGCTCCGATGTGATCCTCAACGTCGTGACGAACCAGAAGGAGTGGGCCAAGATCAGCGCCCGCTGGCTGGTCGACCAGTTGGGTGGCGCCGGCGACGTGGTCCTCATCGAGGGCGTCGTCGGGCATCCGGCCAACGAGGCTCGTATGGCGGGCGTCGAGGAGGTCTTCGGCGAATACCCCGACATCGAGGTGGTGGGACGCGACACCGGCAACTGGGACCAGGCCACGGGTCAGCAGGTGATGTCCGACTTCTTGGCCTCCCTGCCGAACATCGACGGCGTCTGGACCCAGGACGGCATGGCGGAGGGCGCCCTCCGGGCGATCCGCACCGCCGACCCCGACGAGTGGCCGGTCAGCACCGGCGAGGCCCGAGCTGGCTTCCTCCAGCTCTGGGACGAGGTGAAGCAAGAGCGGCCCGACTTCACGTCCATCGGCGTGGTCAACCCGCCGGGGCAGGGCGTCAGCGGCCTCCGGGTGGCGATGGAGCTCCTCACGGGCTCTCAGGTCGACGAGGCGCAGCTGGAGGGCGAGTTCGGGAACACGCTCTACGTGCCGATCCCGGGCGTGGTGACCGAGGAGAACTTCCAGGAGGTGTACGAGATGTACGACGACGCACCGGCATCCTACACCCTGGACGGCTGGATCAGCCAGGAGG
>CAZEQC010000159.1:0-7017 GCA_964514285.1 uncultured Anaerolineales bacterium
CGGCCCCGCCACGTTGTTGTTGGCGTTGACGTCCTTCACGCCGCCGGTGGGCGTGACGATCGCCGTGTTGCTCAGGACGCCCGAGGCGGAGATGCTGCTGGTGACGCCCAGGGTCAGATGGGCCGGTGTCCCGCTGACGATATCGGTGACGGTGCAGGTGACGATCGCCGAGCCGGGGCTCCAGGTGCAGTCGCCGTCGGAGGTGACGTCGGCCAAGGCGCTGGCGTCGCTGAAGGTGTCCACCACAGTGGCGCTGACGGGGGATGTCGGGCCAACGTTGGTGATGGTCAAGCTGTAGGTGACCTCTTCCCCAGCTAAGATAGCCTGGGGGGTGACGGACTTGGTGATGGAGAGGTCAGTCCCTTTGTTGGTGACAGTCACGGTGGCGAATTTGGTGTAGGTGATGGGGGCGAAGCCCTCGACGATCAGAGCTTCGCCGGTGTCTGTGAAAGGGAGACCATAGGCATTGACGTTGAGGAGATCGCCCGCCTGGGCGCCCCCGCCGTTGAGCGTGCGGGGCGCGGTTAAGGGATCCGCGAAGATCACGTCATCGAACGGGCCGCCGACGAAGGCCTCGAACTGACCCTGCAGCTGTAGCGTGTTGCCGGCGGCGTCCACCACCTGATCAAGGCCCTGAAGATCGAGGTCAACGGTGATGGACGACGCGACCGCGGAGGCATCGAGGGTGTCGGTGCCGGCCTCGTCGTTCACCACGTCGCCGCTGCCAAAGAAGAGGAAGTGCGTATCGCCGCCCTCACCGCCGGTCCCCTCGTCGTCGCCAGGCCCACCCCACTGGTAGTCGTCGCCGAAACCACCGTCTTGGATGTCATCGCCAGGGCCACCTTCCTGCGTGTCGTTGCCGGCGCTGCCGATCTGCTCGTCGTCGCCAGCGCCACCGAACTGACTGTCGTCGCCGCCTCCACCATCTTGCTCGTCGTCGCCGTCGCCGCCGACTTGCTGGTCGTTGCCCCAACCGCCGGACTGATAGTCGTTCCCATCACCGCCGTTCTGTTCGTCGTTTCCCACGCCGCCGATCTGCGTGTCGTTGCCAGCGCCGCCGTCTTGCTCGTCGTCACCAAACCCACCGAGCTGTGAATCGTTGCCACTGCCGCCGTCCTGGGTATCGTCGCCGTCACCGCCCTGCTGGTCGTCGTCGCCCTCATCGCCCTCCTGAGTGTCGCGCCCCCAACCGCCCACTTGCCGGTCGTCGCCATAGCCGCCGTCCTGCATGTCGTCGCCCTCGTCGCCAAACTGCGTATCATCTCCATCGTCACCCAGCTGGGTGTCGTGACCGTCGCCGCCATATTGGCTGTCGTCACCGGCGTCGCCGACTTGCCAGTCGTCGCCATCGTCGCCGTGTTGGATGTCGGCCCCCCAACCGCCTTCCTGCATGTCGTCGCCGTCGCCGCCGATCTGCGTGTCGTTGCCACCCCCGCCGCTCTGTTCGTCGTCACCGTCGCCGCCGTCCTGCCGATCGTCGCCGTCGCCGCCGTCCTGTTCGTCGTCACCGTTGCCGCCGTCCTGCCGGTCGTCGCCGTCGCCGCCGCTCTGTTCGTCATCACCGTCGCCGCCATACTGCTCATCGTCGCCGGCGCCACCAATCTGCCGGTCATTGCCGAGCCAGCCGTCTTGCTCATCGTCGCCGTCACCACCATCCTGCAGGTCGTCCCCAACACCACCATCCTGCTCGTCATCACCGGCGCCGCCGACCTGCTCATCGTCGCCGGCTCCACCCGTCTGACTATCGTCGCCGCTGCCGCCCTCCTGGAAGTCATTGCCGAAACCCCCGTTCTGAGTGTCGTTCCCGTCGCCACCGTCCTGCCAGTCGCCGCCATCGCCACCGTTCTGGGTGTCGTCGCCAGTGCCGCCGTTCTGAGTGTCAACGCCCGCGCCGCCATCCTGTTCGTCGTCGCCCGCGCCACCGTTTTGGGTGTCGTCGCCGTCACCACCGTTCTGATAGTCGCCGAACTCGCTTCCAATCATGGTGTCATTCCCCTCCTCCCCCCATGTCTCGACGTCTCCGTCGGAGAGGTTGGGGAACTGGTCGCGACTGACGCCGCTCAGATCTATGTTATTGTCTCCCGGCCCGCCGCGCACGACGATCTTCGTGATGGCAGAACTGTCGATCTCTCCCGAGTCCGGCGGAAACCCGTTGATCCAGACCTTCCCGTCGCTGCTCCAGATCACGATGTCGTCGTCACCATCGCCGGTGACCGTGAGCACGCCGTTCTCGTCCACGGAGGACGTGACTTTCGCCAGGGTGACGGGCGTAAGGATCAGGCTGAGGATCAGAGCGAGCAGTAGGATCCGTGTGGGCTGGTTCAGTCCATTGAGTGTTCTTCTTCCGTTCACGATCTAGCTCCTTGACTACCTGGTTGCAACGGGGACGACTGTCCTCATAGGGACTTGTCATCCGTTTCTTCGCTCCCTTGCCCCTCGGCTTCGGTCTGGGCTTCAAGGAAGGCCGTCAACTCCTCCAGGCTCCCGAAGCCCAGGCGCCGGCGGGCGTGGGTATCCTCCAAGCTGAAGCGCCACACAGCGGGGTGGTCGGACGATGCCGGTCGCTCCTGCCAAAGGCGCAGGATGTAGGCTCGATAGGTTAGTTGTTTGGAAACTGAATTAACTGGCATAGCATCGGGTATAGCTTTCCTGGATCGCTGGGTTGAGTATAATGAGCGTACCATACAAACGTTCCGAGACCGTTCCCTGAGGTGCTATGACCGACGCGTTAACGTTCCGACTTCTGGGTGGGCTGACGATCAGCCGGGCGGGCCACCCGGTGTCCGGCTTCCACTCCCGCAAGGAACGGGCGCTGCTCTGCTACCTCGCCGTCACTGCCCGCCGTCACCACCGGCCTTTTCTGGCCGGTCTCTTCTGGGGCGATCTGTCCGATAGTCGTGCGCTGGCTAACCTCCGCCGTGCCCTCAGTCACTTACGCGGCGTGGCTGGCGATCACCTACTCATCACTCGCCGCACGGTGGTCTTCGATCACGACAGCGATTATTGGCTGGACGTGGAGGCGTTTGAGGAGCAGATCGGACCGTACACAAGCGGGCAAGCGGACGAGGACGCGCCTAGGCAGGTCGCGCTGCGCGAAGCGGTTGATCTCTACCGGGGTGATTTTCTGGCCGGCTTCCACGTCAAGGGGTGCCCCACCTTCGAGGAGTGGGTGCTCGGTGAACAGGAACGACTGCGGAGCCTGGCGGTCCAGGCATTGCGCACGCTAGTGGGGCTGCACAGGGCTCGCGGAGAGTACCCCCCGGCGATAGAGTACGTGCGGCGGCTGCTCGCGCTGGATCCCTGGCGCGAGGAGGCGCATCGCGAGCTGATGCGCCTCCTGGCGTTGAGCGGTCAACGTAGTGCGGCGCTGGCCCAGTACGAGGTGTGCCGCCAGGTGCTGGAGACGGAACTGGGCCTGGAGCCCCTGGAGGAGACTACGGCGCTGTACGAATGGCTGGTAGACTGGAAGACTGATCGACTGGTAGCCTGGGAAACTGGTATAGCGGTGGGTGGAGCTACCAATCTCCCCTTCACCGGGAGGGGAGAAGAGCACGCCGCCCTGGTAGACTGGTGGAACGTCTCGCGGTGTGGCGGGGGGAAGCTGGTGCTGGTCGAGGGGGAGGCTGGGGTGGGTAAGACCCGCCTGGTGGAGGAAGTGGCCCGCTGTGCCGAGGCAGAGGGGGCGACGGTGCTGCGCGGTCGTTGCTACGAGTTCGGCGGCGCCGTCCCCTACCAGCCCATCGCGGAAGCGCTACGGGGGGCGCTTCGTGACAGGGAGAGGGGGAGAAGACAAGGGGACAGGGAGATAAGGAGACAGGAAGAAAAAGAGATAAGGGGACAAGGAGATAAGGAGACACGGAGACAGGGAAGTATCTCCCCTTCACCCCCTCCCATCCTCTCTATGTCCTTGTCCCCGATCTGGCTCTCCGAGCTCTCTCGTCTGCTGCCAGAGCTTCAGCAGCGGTACCCCGATCTGCCGGAGCCGGCGCAGACCACTGGTGAGGCCGCTCGGCAGCGTCTTTTCGAGGCTGTGGCCCGCTTCCTGAAGGAAGGGGTTGGTCACAGGTCTCGTCCCTCGTCTCCTGCCTCTTGCTTCTTGTTCCTCGATGACCTCCATTGGGCCGACCAATCCACGCTAGATCTGTTGCATTACTTGGTGCGTCAGTTGAGTGATGCACCGGTGTGGATGGTGGGTACCTACCGGCCGGAGGAAGTGGACTTGAGCCATCGGCTGACCCGGCTGCGGCAGGGATTGAGACGGGACCGACTGGTGGACTGCCTGGATCTGAGGCCACTTCATGCTGAGGCAGTGGAGGAGATTGCCCGCTCGCTGGTCGGTGAAGACGAGGGTACATCTTTCGGTGACTTCCTTTATCGCGAGAGCGAGGGCAACCCGTTCATCTTGAGTGAGGTGGTGAATGACCTGCAGGAGGAGGGCGTGCTGCATCGGACCGATGATGCAGAGGGCCGTTGGCGGTGGACCGGTCCGCCAATGGTGGAAATACTCCCGGTTGGTGTGCAGGACGTGGTTATGCAGCGGGTGGGACGGTTGAGCCAGGCGGCGCAGCGGCTGCTCTCGCTGGCGGCCGTCGTCGGGAGGCAGTTCGATGTCCCTCTTCTCAGGGCGGCGGCGCGGCGGGCCAGGGGCGGGGTGGAGGATAGTCTTCACGAGTGGCTGTCCCGCCGACTGGTGCAACCGCACCCATCCTCCATCCTACAATACGACTTCTCTCACGACAAGATTCGGGCCGCAATCTACGACGCGACCGAGCATACGCGGAGACGGTCGCTGCATCAGCAGGTGGCGGAGGCGCTGGAGCGACGTCCTGACGAACAGGTCAGTGACCAGGTCGGGCTGCTGGCCCACCATTGGGAGGAGGCCGGGGCGCCGGAGAAAGCGGTGCCGTATCACCTGCGCGCCGGTGATCAAGCTCGGCTGGTCTACGCTCACCAGGAGGCTGTCGACCACTACGAACAGGCGCTGACGACCTTGAGGGAGCAGGGAGCGTACCAGCGAGCGGCGCGCACGTTGATGAAGCTTGGCCTAACTCATCACCATGCCTTTGACTTCCGGCAGGCGCACCGGGCCTACGATCAGGCCTTTTCCCTATGGCAGCGGGCGAGAGATGCGCATCTGATGAACCCACCGCCGGCCGCGCCTCACGCGCTAAGGGCGCGCTGGCTCGAGCCGACCACTCTGGATCCGACGATGTCGCCGGACAGCCACACCGACTTCCTCTTGACTAGCCTCTTCAGCGGCCTGGTGGCGTTGAGCCCGGAGCTGGACGTGGTGCCCGACGTGGCCCGGGCCTGGGAGGTCTCCGAGGGGGGGCGTCGTTTCGTCTTCCACCTGCGGGAGGGCGTTAAATGGAGCGATGGGCGGGCGGTGACGGCCGGCGATTTCGAGTATGCCTGGAAGCGAGCCCTGGACCCGGACAGCGAGTCGCCATCGGCGGGCTTTCTCCACGATCTAAAGGGGGCGCGAGCTTTCCACCGGGGAGAGGGCAGGAGGGATGAGGTCGGGGTGCGCGCCACCGACGAGGCGACGTTGGTGGTGGCGTTGGAGGGACCGGTTGGCTACTTCCCCCAGCTGTTGACCAACGCCGCCTATTTCCCTGTGCCACGCCACGTGGTGGAGGCGCACGGCAGGGGGTGGACGGAGGACGGCGTCTTTGTCACCAACGGGCCTTTCCGGTTGGAGGCCTGGAAGAGGGGCAAGTCGCTACTCCTGTCGCGGAATCCTATCTACCATGGCCGGTTCACGGGCAACGTGGAGCGGGTGAAGCTCTTTCCGTTAGCAGGCTGGACTGACAGGCTGGAGATGTATGAGACCGGTGCCCTGGACGTCCTGGGCATAGCCTTCTTCCCTATGGCGGAGCGGGAGAACGCCCGGCAACGGCATGCCGGGGAGTACGTCTCCGGGCCGGGGCTGAAGGTCTACTACGTGGCCTTCGACGTGAGCCGTCCCCCCTTCGATGACGTGCGGGTGCGTCGGGCCTTCGCCATGGCCACGGACCGAGAGACGTTGGCGGACGCGGTGTTGCGAGGGTACGTCTCCCCGGCCACGGGCGGGTTCCTGCCCCTGGGTATGCCCGGCCATTCCCCGGAGATCGGCCTGCCATACAATCCGGAGCGGGCACGTCGATTGCTGGCCGAGGCCGGCTATCCCGGAGGCCGAGGGTTCCCTGCCGTGAGCACGCTGGCGTTCAGCGCCGCCCGCTCTCGGGCCGAGTACTTAGAGTCTCAGTGGCGCGAGGTTCTGGGGGTCGAGACTCACTGGGAGATTCTGCCCTGGGCGGACTTCCTGATCAAGCTGAGGAAGAACCCGCCGCAGATCCTAAACCTGATGTGGACGGCCGATTATCCCGATCCCGATAATCTCCTTCGGGTCTGCCGTACCCGGACGTGGCGTGGATGGCGAAACGAGACCTACGATCGCCTGGTGGAACGGGCGCGGCAGGTGATGGACCAGCCGGAGAGGATGAGGCTCTACCAACAGGCGGATCGCCTCCTCATCGAGGAGGCGCCGGTGCTGCCCCTGACGTATGAGCGCCGGCACCTGCTGGTCAAGCCCTGGGTCAGCCGCTATCCCACGTCGCCGATCCAGTCGGCGTTCTGGAAGGACGTCGTCATCGAGCCGCACTAGCAGCTTTTCATCCTGGTGCGGGCCGAATGCAGGGGCCGGCCCGGCGTCGGGCCGGCCCCTCGACATCTTTAGCTACGGTTCCTATTCGCGCAGGATCAGCGGCAGGTAGACATCGGTGCAGCCCACGCAGACGCGCACGCTGTGGCTGCTCGTCAGGCCCTCGCCGTCGGTGCCCTTCAGCGTGATGGTGTGCCGGCCGGGGCTGAGCGATTCCAATGCCACCTCAGAGCCGGTCCCCAGCGGCCCATCCAGGTCGGAGGTCCAGGCCAGATCCTCCTCGGCCAGGTCGTCGTCGTCCTGGTCGTAGGCCAGGGCAGTGAGCAGGACCCACTCATCGACACCGTAGGTCTGTCCCTCCTGCGGATCCATGA
>CAZEQC010000160.1:0-7011 GCA_964514285.1 uncultured Anaerolineales bacterium
GTTTGTGTTTCTCGCGTGATATGCTAAACTGGCATGCACCATCTCACAGGGCGTAACCCTGAATCGCCAAGGAAGCACGAACGGCGAGACCGGCGAGGACCGCCGATCTCGCAAAGGAGGGAGCGTGATGGACAGCATTCGAGACGAGATGAAGGACCTGAAGCGCCAGGTTCAGGAGGAAGCCGAGGAGGCCCGTACCTACGTGGTCAAGGCCGGCGACAGCCTGAGCACGATCGCCGAGGAGCTCCTGGGCGACGCGGGTCGCTGGAAGGAGATCTTCGAGGCCAACGAGGACGAGATCGACGACCCGAACCAGATCAAGCCGGGCCAGGAACTCAAGATACCGTCCTAGCTCCCAGCGCCGGCGACGCTATCGTCTTTGGCGTCCTATGCCGATAATCCTCTCCATGGAGCGATCGGTCCCCGCGCCGGTCGTCCTCGTCGTGTGCCTGGCGCGCGCCAGACCCCCTAGGGATCTCGCCCGGTCACGCCAGGACAGCGCGCAGCCGGCGGGCCAGCGGCTTCTTCAGGACGCTGGCCCGGCCGATGGTGTAGGAAATCGTGTTCCACTGGGCCACGTCGAAGGGGAGCTCGTCGAGGGGCGTGGCACAGACGTGGACGGTCGGCTTATCCAGGGCATGGGCGAACCCCACCTCGTAGAGCACGTTGGGGTTCGAGCCCGAAAGATCGGCGATCACGGCGGCGGCGTTCCTGATCCGCGCCTGGACCTCCTGGACGATGTTCCCGGTGAACTCGCGGCGGTCGATGCGCTCGCAGACTAGGCCGCAGCGGTGGGAGGCGAAGGTCATAGCCACCAGGAACGTGTCGTCGTACAATTCGTCGAAGGGCATAGCGGCGAAGGCGGTGCCCTGTGGCGCTGTGGCTTCGCGGGCCGGCGGCTCTCTACGCCCCGGCTTCTGCTGGAAGGCGGCCTCTAGGGTGGGGACGAGCCGGTCGAGCGTCAGCGCTCCGCGCTTCAGGTCGCTGCGCTCCAGCCCCTGCACCACCACGAAGGCGCCGTCAGCGTCGGCGATCTCCTGAATCAGCTCTGCCTGATGGGCGGCCCGGGCCTGGAAGCCGGGGTGCTTGTCCCACGCCTTCGCCTCGACCACGTACCGCCTCCCGTCCGGCGCGCGGACCAGGAAGTCGGCGCACAGCCCGCGGGTGCTCACCTGGCGCTCGAACGTCATCCCCGCCCTGGTCAGCTCCGAGGCGACGATCTGCTGGAAGTCGGCTTCTCTTGGCATAGGGGTATCGACCTCTCTCGGCGAGTGAGCGAATCAGCTTGTCGAAGTCTCCTCGGGGCGGCGGTCGGGCAACTTGCACGCGATGCCCTCCCCCAGCCCCTCCGGCCAGCAGCGGTTGCAGGAGGTGCAGGCGGCGCGCCGTTGCACCGGCCCCTGGGCGCCCTCGCGCAGCCGCTCGGGCAGGTCCGGCTCGCAGATCAGGGGCCGACACATAGAGATGACGTCAGCGTCGCCGCTCTGGAGCACGTCCTCCATCACCGCCCGGGAGCGGAGGCCGCCCACCAGGGCGATGGGCAGGGCGGTGCGACGCCGGGCGCGCCGGGCCAAGGGACGGAAGTAGGCCTCGTCCTCCGGCGAGCGGATGCCGCCGCGGGTGTTGAGGGATTCGCCGCCGCCGATGCCGCCGCTGATCTCCACCGCGTCCAGCTCCATGCCCTCCAGGGCGGCCACAATCTCGGCCCCGTCCTCGGCGGTCAGGCCGCCCTCGACGCCGTCCACCATGCCCAGCTTGATCAGCAGCGGGTAATCGGGCCCCACTTGCTTCCGTACCGCCCGGCAGACGGCGTGCAGGAAGCGGGTGCGGTCGGGCGGACCCCAGGCGTCGGAGCGGCGGTTGGTGAGGGGCGAGAGGAATTGGCTGATCAGGTAGCCGTGGGCGCCGTGGATCTGGACGGCGTCGAAGCCGGCCTCCTGGGCGCGCCGGGCGGCGTCGGCGTAGGCCTGGATGGTCATCTCGATCTCCTCCTCCGTCATCGCCCGCGGGGGTCTCGACAGGAAGGGGAGGTCGACGGCGGAGGGGGCCACCGTCTGGTCGACGGTGCGGCGGCTGCACTGCATGCCACCGTGGTTGATCTGCGCCGCCACGCGCCCCCCGGCGTCGTGGACCGCGTCGCACAGGGCGGCCAGGTGGGGGATCAGGTCGTCGCTGTGGATGCCCGTCATCTCGGGATGGGCCTTGCCCGAGGGGTGGACGTAGAGGTGGCCGCTGATGATCAGCCCCACGCCGCCCTGGGCCAGCTCCTGGTAGAGCTCGGCCAGCTCCGGGCGCGGCCGGCCGTCGGCGTCGGCCATGGTCTCGGCGGTGGCGGAGCGGATGATGCGGTTGGGCAGCTCCAGGCTGCCGATGCGGGCGGGTTCGAACAGGATGGTCATTGGCGCTCTCCTTCGATGGGCTTCAGCGTCATGCGGCGGAACGCCTCGGCGTAGGCGCAGCCGGCCTCCTGCCCCAGCTCGGCCTGCCGCTCTCGGATCCAGGGCTCGGGGTCCCAGTCGCCCATCTGGCTGGCGTGCTGCCGCAGGGCCTCGATCTTCAGCTCGATCGTCTCGCTTATGTCTATGTAGCTATTGGGGTCCTCCCGGGTGGCGACGTAGACGACGTTTACCTTGTGCCCCCGCAGCCCCTCCTCGACCATGTCGGGGTAGAGCAGATCCATCTCGGCGGCGGGGAAGACGGCCTCGACGGCGATCTGGGCCCCGGCGCGGTGGTCGGGATGGTTGATGTAGGTGTCTCCGGAGAAGTAGCGCCGCGGGTCGCCGCAGACGACGGCCTGGGGCCGGTGCTGGCGGATCAAGCGCACCACCCGCTTCCGCACCGTCAGGGTGGGCTGGAGCAGCCCGTCCTGGTAGCCGAGGAAGAGGCAGATCCTGACGCCCACCACCTCGGCCGCCGCCTCCTGCTCGGCCTGGCGGATCTGGGCCACCCTCTCCCGGGTCATGCCCGGCTCGTGGCTCCCGGCGCTGCCATCGGTCAGGATCAGGTAGGTCACCTCGCAGCCGGCTGCGGCCCATTTGGCGGCGGTCCCGGCTGCGGAGAAGTCGACGTCGTCGGGGTGGGCGTAGATGAACATCGCGCGCTGCGGTGTCCAGGTGTCGATAAGCGTTGTGATCGGTCGTTCGTTCATAGTTTGTTGGTCTTCTGACACTCGTCGGATACGGGGGCGGAGGGCCGCCTTGCCCGAGCTACCAGGGATCGTCGGGTATGGAAACCCGACCTACTGAGCCATCAGTCGTAGTCACCCTGAGCCTGTCAAAGGGTGACGGCTTGGCGAGAGTCGCATCCTTCGACAGGCTCAGGATGCTTACGTCTAGCTGGATGTCGCATCCTTCGACAGGCTCGGGATGCTTACGTGGCCCCGCCCAGCCGGCCGAAGGAGAGGCGGTGGAGGAGGTAATCGAAGGTGTTGCCCATCAGGTTGCCCACGCGGATCATGCGCAGGACGATCTCGATGCGCTCGACCATCTCCTCACCGTAACGGTCCACCACCGAGTCCCGCACCGCCGGGTCCGGCTCCCCGTCGGCCTCGGCCCAGTGCTGGGCGTAGAGGAGGGCCGGCACCTCCTCGCTGGGGCTGCCGTGGAAGGCGGTCTCTCCGAGCATCTCGATCTCTTCCGCCGCGATGCCCTCGGCCAGGGCCTGGCGGGCGTGGGCGTAGGAGCAGTAGCGGCAGCCGTTGACCCCGGTGACCACCAGCATGAGCCGCTCGCGGAAGGCGGCGTCGAGGCCACCCCGCATGGTGGAGCGCAGCAGGGCCCGCTGCGACAGAATGGCGCGGAAGTCGGCCAGCACCTCCCCCAGCCCGTGGTAGATGCGTCGTTTGAACTCAGCCATCGGTCACCTCGTAGAGCTTCGACCGGCCGCGCATGCCGATCTGGTTGATGACGCCCATTTTGCGCAGGCAATAGGCCATCTTCTGGGCCAGGGACCGCGAGCCGTCCATGGCCTCGGCTATCTCGGCGGTAGTGAAGCGGTCGGGCAGCCCCCGCGGCAGCGTGGTCGCCAGGTCCTGTGGCCCCCGGAAGAGGTGCGGCTCGACCACGTCCAGCAGGCGGCGCTCGACCGTCACCCAGCCGTGCTGGCGCCAGCCCCGGGCGGGGTCCCAGCGGCGCAGTTCCTCCTCCTGGATCAGCACCACCTCCAGGGAGAAGGTGGGCTGGCGGAGCAGCTCCGGGAAGCTGACCAGTTCCTTGAAGACCTCCTCCACCCGGCCTCGCTTGGGCGACTTGCGCCGCTTCGTCTCGCCGCCCTCCTGCTTGGGGAGCTTGAGCAGCCACTTTTCCCGCGCGATAGGGTAGACCAGCCGCAGCGGGTGGCGCGCCGCCAGGCGGGCCATCTTCACCTTGATCGCGGAGAAGTTGCCTGTCTGGATCTCGAAGAGGTGATCCCCGCGCACCACGTCGACCACGAAGCCGTCGACCGTCACCTCAACTCGGCCCCGGGGGGAGGCGTAGTGCGCCTTCAGCGCCGCGTGGAGCGGTTGTTCGTTGAGCACACCGATGGTCGGCGCGTTGGTCTGCGGGTTCAAAGGCCTCCGTTTCCTCTCCTACATAGTCGCTCTAGTTGGATTTGCCATCGGGCGATTTCGCGCCGAAGATCGCAGATCACGGATCCGCTGGGCGCAACAGGTGAACGGTTACAAGTGTAGCACAGGTCTTCGGGTGCGCAACCGGGGCGAGGGGAACCTTACGAAGGTTACCGGCTGGGGGAGGCATCCGGGGGGGCAGGCTGAGCATACGGGTTACTCTTACAGCTTGGGGTCGGAACCGGAACCTTTGCAAGGTCTTGCGGATGTTGACACCGCTCGTCGCGGGGGTACAATGGACGTGCGTTATGATTGCGATTTGGAGGCTGCACTGATTCTTGGGAGGGCTTTCTATGGCTCGTCACGATGACTTTCTCTTCCGCGGGAGTCTGTCGGAGCTTGATCCGTCCGTCGATCATCTGATCGATCTGGAGAAGGAGCGCCAGGCTCGCAAACTGATTATGATCCCCTCGGAGAGCAGCTCGCCCGGGGCCGTGCGCGATGCCCTGGGGTCGGCCTTCGCCAACATCTACGCCGAGGGGTACCCCAACCCAGAGATGCGCTGGCGGAACGAGGAGGAGATCCTCGACTACGAACACCACCTGGCCTACTACCGCCGCTACGGCGACCGCCGTTACTACCGCGGGGTGGAGTACGCCGACGTGGTCGAGTCCCTGGCCCGGCGGCGCTGTGCCGAGGCCTTCGCCACCGGTTCGATCTCGGCGGACCAGATCTACGTCAACGTCCAGCCCCTCTCCGGGGCGCCGGCCAACCTGGCCGTGCAGCAGGCCCTGCTGGAGCCCGGGGACACGCTGATGGGCCTCTCTCTGGTCGATGGGGGGCACCTGACCCACGGCAGCCAGGCCCACATGTCGGGGTGGCTCTACGACACGGTCCACTACACCGTCAACGAGAAGACCGAGCTGCTGGACTACGACGAGATCGAGGCCCTGGCCATGGAACATCGGCCGAAGATGATCATCGCCGGCTACACCTCCTACCCGCGGCAGCCCCATTGGGCCAAGTTTCGGGAGATCGCCGACCGGGTGGGGGCCTATCTGCTGGCCGATATCGCCCACGTGGCCGGCATGGTCGTGGCCGGCGCCTACGCCACGCCGATAGGCCACGCCGACGTGGTCACCTTCACCACCCACAAGACCCTCGGCGGGCCGCGCGGGGCCTGCGTGCTGACCACCGACTATGATCTGGCCCGGAAGATCGACCACGCCGTCTTCCCCGGGATTCAGGGCGGCCCTCACGTCAACAAGTTCGCTGCCATAGCCACCGCCTTCCGCCTGGCGCAGACGGAGCAGTTTCGGGCGCTCCAGCACCAGACCGTCACCAACGCCCGGGTCCTCGCCCGGGCCCTGAGCGAGCGCGGGCTCCACGTGCCCTGCGGCGGCACCGACACGCACCTCCTGCTTCTCGACTGCAAGACGGTCCGCGGGCCCGACGACACGCCGCTCATGGGCGGGGTCACGGCTATCATCCTCGACCTGATCGGCATTGTGGTCAACAAGAACACCATCCCCGGCGACGCGTCCGGCGCTCATCCCAGCGGCATCCGCCTGGGCACGCCCTGGGTGACCCAGCGCGGCCTGCGTGAGGCGGAGATGGAGGAGATCGCGGACATCGTGGCCCGGACGATGAAGGCCATCGAGCCGTTCGCCTACACCCACGTCGGCGGCCCAGCCTACCGGGGCAAGATCCCCTTCGAGGTGCTGGAGGAGCTTCGCTTCGAAGTGGCCGAGCTGGCCGGCCGGGCCGGCATCGACTTCGAGCTGCCCTGCAGCGGCTACCCCCACCATTGTCTGGTGCCGGAGCTGCGCGAGCGCCGGGAGGAGGTCAGCCTGCTGGAGGTGGAGGGGAACGATGCCGCCGCCTTCGTAGAGAAGATCACGCCCGTCGATCTGGCGGGACTGGAGCAGGGGGCCTGGCACGAGGCGCCCCTGCTCGATCGACGGGGGGAGCTTCGCAGCCCGGCCCTGATCCAGCGGCCCCGCTTCGGCTACAACCGGTATCGCCTGGCGGTGCCGGCCGACCGCGTCCAGCCGGTCGAGGCCTGGCTGCGCCACCTTTCCGATGGCTTCGTCCTCTTCGACGAGGCGCGGGTCGAGGCGAAGCTGCCCGGCCCGGTGGTGGTGCGGGAGCTGGGCTCGGCCGATGAGGCGCTGGAGGGGCGAGAGTTGCCGGCGATGGACGACCTTTCTCCGGCTGTCGCCCACAAGCCGTACTTCATCGGGCTGACGGCCGAGAGGTACGAGGATCCGGAGGGGGAGCCGCTGCCCCGCTTCGACGCCTCGCCCTTCGCCGAGCACGCCGCGCCCGAGGATCTGAAGAGCACCGCCCTGCACGACTGGCACGTCGAGCACGGGGCGAAGATGGCGCCCTTCGCCGGCTGGGAAATGCCCCTCTGGTACACCTCCATCGGCGACGAGCATCGGGCCGTGCGCGGCGCCGCCGGC
>CAZEQC010000161.1:0-6893 GCA_964514285.1 uncultured Anaerolineales bacterium
AGGCGCTCCAAGGCGAGACCGAGGAGGATCTGGCCAAGACCTCCCTGATGATCGCCGAGGACCTCACC
The DNA here is from genome assembly GCA_964514285.1 of uncultured Anaerolineales bacterium. Taxonomy (GTDB): domain Bacteria; phylum Chloroflexota; class Anaerolineae; order B4-G1; family B4-G1; genus SKLM01. The sequence goes on from CAZEQC010000161.1 coordinate 69, forward strand.
GAGAGTAAGTTCGGCTTCATTTGCGAGTTCAACCAGCGCGGTCGGTTCGATACCCTGGCCATCAGCGACCCCGGCTGGGACGAGTGTCGCGTGGAGCGTTCCGACGAGATCATCAGGGCCCAGGACCTGCCGGTCCGCGGCATCCGCGGACGGGTCATCGAGCAGGGGCAAGCAATGATCTTCAATGAGCCCTCTACGAACCCCGACTGGATCGAGCCGCCCGACGGACACCCCATGGTCATCGCCTTCATGGGCGTGCCCCTGGAGGATGCCCAGGGCCGGGTAGCGGGTATGATCGGGCTGGCGAACAAAGAAGGGGGCTACGACGAGGACGACCAAGAGGCCGTCGAGGCCCTCTCCGTGGCCGTCGTGCAGGCCCTGGAGCGAAAGCGCCTGGAGACCACGCTGGCCCGGCAGGCCGACGAGATCCTGGAGCTCTCGACGCCCACCATGGAGGTGTGGGACGGCGTGGTGGCCGCGCCCCTCATCGGCACCCTCGACAGCCGGCGCACCCAGCGATTCATGGAGGACCTCCTCAACGCCATCGTGGAGACCGGGTCGGAGATCGCCCTCGTCGACATCACTGGGGTGCCCACCATCGACACCCTGACGGCGCAGCACATGATCGAGACCATCAGCGCCGTGCGGCTGCTGGGCGCCGACGTGATCCTCACCGGCGTGCGCCCCTCCATCGCCCAGACCCTGGTCAACCTGGGCATCGACCTGACGGACATCACTACCCGCGCGTCCCTGGCCGCGGGGCTGCGCGTCGCCCTGGACACAATAGGGGTCACCCCATGAGCCCCCATACCGCAGCCGATCCAAAGCGCCCAAGCAGCACACAGCCCAAAGCACACAGCCAATCGTGCCATTCGTGCTACCCGCGATACCAAAGCCGCTATTCGTGTCATTCGTCCATTCGTGAGATTCGTGATCCAAGGGGGCTGAAGTGACAACTGACAGCATCTCCGTCGTAAAAGTGCGCGACGTGCTCATGGTGACCGTGCCCGCGGCGCCCGACGACGCCACCGTCTCCGACCTCCAGGAACAAGTCCTCCACGCCATGGCCGATCACCAGGCCAAGGGCTTGGTCCTCGACATCTCAGCCGTCGAGATCCTCGATTCCTTCTTCGCCCGCACCGTCGCCGAGACCACCCAGATGGTCGGGCTCATAGGCGGGGAGACCGTCATCGCCGGCATGCGACCCAGCGTCGCTATCACCGCCACCCAGCTCGGCCTGACCCTCGGCAAGGCGAGGACCGCTCTGGATGTCGAGCGCGCGCTGGACCTGCTGGGCGGCTTATGACGTGAGGGGAGAGACCTATGCCTGATAAGTACGCTGGACGCGTACGCGTCGAATCCGAGGGGGACATCGTCACCGTCCGCAGGGCCGTCCGCGACGCGGCGAAGGAGATCGGCTTCGCTGTCACCGACCTGACCCGTATCGTCACCGCCGCCTCGGAGCTGACCCGGAACATCTATCTCTATGCTGGGTCGGGCGAGGTCCGATGGCGCGAGCTCAACGCCGGCCGGGCGCCCGGCATCGAGCTGGTCTTCGAGGACCAGGGCCCGGGCATACTCGACCTAGAGCTGGCGCTGGAGAAGGGGTACACCACCAGCGGTGGACTCGGCCTCGGGCTGCCCGGCGCCAAGCGTCTCATGGACGAGATGGAGATCGAGACCGAAGGGGGGCAAGGAACGACCGTCACCGTACGAAAGTGGCGCCGATGAAACGCGCAACACGCAGCACGTAGGATAAACCATGGATACCGAATTGGAAACGACAGACCAGGAGACCTTCCGCGTCTCACATCCCAGCGACGTCAGTGCCGCGCGGCGGCTGGCAAAGCGTATGTCCGAGTCTATCGGCTTCGACGGGGTGGTTGGGGAGGAGATCGCGTTGATCGTGAGTGAGCTGGGCTCCAACTTGATCCAGCACGCCGTCGGCGGCACGCTCACCCTGGGCATCGTCACCGATCAGACACGCCGGGGAGTGCAGATCGAGTCCCTGGACCGCGGGCCGGGCATCGCGGATGTGGAGCAGGCCATCGCTGACGGCTACTCCACCAGCGGCAGCCTCGGCTACGGGCTGGGCACCGTCAACCGCCTCACCGACGTGTTCACCATCGAGTCCCGTGGGGGGCCGGAGGAGGGCACCTATGTCCTCTGCCGGCGCTGGCACCGTCCTCAGCGTCGGGCCCAGGTCGCTCGCTGCCCCCTCGACTTCGGCGCCGCCACCCGCCCCCATCCCGGCATGCGCCTCAACGGGGATGCCTTCGTCATCCGGCGCTGGGATGGCAGCGCGCTGGCCGCCGTCATCGACGGCCTCGGTCACGGGCAGTACGCCCACCGGGCCAGTCAGAAGGCCCGGGAGTACGTGGAGCGCCACGTCGACCAGGACCTCACCCACATGTTCCGCGGCGTTGGGCGGGCCTGCCGCGCCACCCGTGGCGTCGTGATGGGGGTCGCCCGCTTCGATTGGGAGGCGGGCCGCTTGACCTTCGGCATGGTGGGGGACACCGCCGCCCGCGTCTTCGGCAGCCGGGAGCCGATCCGCTTCCGCATCCGCCGCGGCATCCTTGGCGGCCAAGCGCCGAACCCTATGGTCACCCATCATCCCTGGGCCCCGGACAACATCTTGGTGCTCCATTCCGACGGGCTGACCTCGCGCTGGCGCTGGACCGACTTCCCCGGCCTAGGAGAAGCCGCGGCCACCGCGGCGGCCCAGAAGCTCCTGCGCGCCCTGGCCAAGGACAACGACGATGCCACCGTCATCGTCGTCAAGGCAGCCGACTAACGTAGGAGCAATGTAGGGCAGGTTTCCATACCTGCCGAGTCCCTAACCCAACCATGAGCGAAGAAAACCTGCAGCAGAAGCTCGCCGAGGCCCAGGAGACCATCGACACGCTCCGGCAGGAGCTCACGGAGACGAATCGAGAGGTCATGGCCCTCACCCTCGATCTGGATCGCCGCATGGACCACCTGCGGGCGCTCAACGCCCTGGGATCCATCATCAACCAGGCCCGAGGTGTTGAGGAGCTTCTCCAACGTGCCATCGATGAGTCGCTGCGGCTGGTGGGCGTGGAGGCCGCCGGCATACTCCTCATCAACCGGGAGGCCGGTCTCCTCCGGCAGATCGCCCATCGCGGCATCAGCCAGACCTTCGCCGAGGAGGTGCAGCGCTGGCGCCTTGGGGAGGGCATGGCCGGCACCGTGGCCCAGACAGGGGAGCCGGTCGTCATCGACCATCTCGAGGAGTACCCCGGGGCTTTTCAGGCCTTCCTCGAACGGGAGCATATCCAGTCTATCGCCAGCATCCCCCTCATCGGCTCCCAGGGCGTGCTCGGCGTCATGAACCTGGCGACCTCCCACCACGGCCACTTCGACGACCAGGCTGTCGACCTGCTCCTCGCCATAGGACGGCAGATCGCTGTGGGCGTCGAGAGAGCACGCCTCCACGAGGAGACGCAGACCTGGGCCGAGGAGTTGGAGCATCGCGTCCGGAAGCGCACCGCAGAGCTGGAGGCGGTCAATCGACAGCTTGAGCAGGAGATCGCCGAGAGGAGGCGCGCCGAGGAGGAACTCCGTCGCCACCAGGAGCATCTAGAGGAGATCGTTGAGGAACGCACCCAGGAGCTCCGAGAGAGCCGACGGCGCATCGCCGAGGCTCTGGAGCTCAATCACAAGATCATCGGGGCCTCCTCCGTCGGCATCACCGCCTACGAGGCATCCGGAGATTGTGTGCTGGCCAACGCTTCGGCAGCTCAGATCATCGGCGCCACTCGGGAGCAAATCCTCGATCAGAACTTCCGATCCATTCAATCCTGGCAGGACGCCGGCTTGCTTCAGGGTGCCGAGACGGCCCTTGATGAGGACAGACAGGTCCGCGAGGAGGTCCGCGTCGTCTCGACCTTCGGGAGGGACATCTGGATCGATTGTCGCTTTGTCCCTTTCATCCTCAGGGGACAACCTCATCTGCTCCTGGTCATAGACGACGTGACGGAGCAGAAGCGCCTCCAGGAAAAGTTGATCCGTCAGGAGAAACTGGCCACCCTGGGCCGGCTGGCCGGTAGCGTCAGCCACGAGCTGCGCAACCCTCTTGGAGCCATCAAGAACGCCGCCTACTTCCTCACTATGGCCGTCGACGCGCCTGATCCCGACGTGCAGGAGGCGCTGGAGATCCTGGAGCGAGAGGTCGATCGCTCCGAGGGCGTCATCCAGGGGCTGCTCGACTTCGCCCGTTCCGAACCCCCCACCCGGCGGGAGGTCGACCTCAACCACGTAGTCGAGGCAATGCTGGAGCGCCTGGCTGTTCCGCCCGAGGTGGAGGTCAGCCTCCGGCTGGATCGTCAGATCCTCCTCCTATCCCACCGACGTGGAGGAGGTGATGATGCCGGGCCTTATAGAAAAGCCTAGAATCCTCGTTGTCGACGATGATCGGGGGACACGTCGCACCCTGACGCTCATCCTCGAGCGGAAGGGGTTTGAGGTCGTGACCGCCGGAACGGCTCAGGAGGCCCTGCAGATCGCAGACGATGGGGCCTTCAACGTCGGCCTTCTGGACATCCGGCTTCCCGATATGAAGGGCGTCGAGCTCTTGCAGCCCCTCCGGCACCGCCATCCGGATATGGACCTGATCATGGTCACCGGTTACGCCTCGACCGAGACGGCCATGCGGGCCCTGAACGAGGGGGCCACCGCCTACATCACCAAGCCGCTCAACATGGAGGAGGTCCTGCTTGAGGTCGAGAAGGTCCTGGAAAAGCAGCGTCTGATGGCGGAGAAACGCGCGGCTGAGGATCGCATAGAGCACGTCAACGCCGTCTTGCGTGCTATCCGCGCCGTCAACCAGCTCATCGTCCGAGAGGACGATCGGGATCGCCTCATCCAGGGTGCCTGCGAGAGTCTGATCGAGACCCGCGGCTACCTCAGCGCCTCGCTCGTCCTGCGGGATGAGCACGGGCAGGTCGCACAGGTAGCCGCCGCCGGATTGAAAGGCCGTACCACGGAGCTTGAAAGCCTCCTTAATCGAGGTGCGTGGCCCGTCTGTGCCCGTCGAGCGTTGGATCAGCGGGAGGTCGTCATCACCGACGCCTCGTCGGCCAGCTGCGGCGACTGCCCTCTGGCTGCGACCGAGGGCGTCGCCGGCGGCATGGCCGCTCCCCTCGAACACGGAGGCAAGATCCACGGCGCGCTGGTGGTCACCACCGGGACGGCTTTCGCTCCCCAGGAGGAGCTCTCTCTCTTCAGGGAGGTGGCCGATGACATCGCCCTCGGGCTCCACGGGATAGAGATCGAGGAGGAGCGAGCGCGTGTCACCGCCGAGATGGAGCACCAGACCACCCAGCTCAAGTGGCTCGCCTCCATCCAGGCCGTCCTCTCTCAGGCAGAGACCGCGGAGGAGATCCTCACGGCGGCTGCCATGACCATCGATCTCGATCAGATGCCCAGCAGGATTGCCCTCCAGTTCCTGGAGACCGGTGAGGGTGGAGCTGCGACCGCCTTTGAGCCGGTCGCCATCTGGGAGGACGGCGTCGTGGTGCCCGACCACCCCGACCTTCATGCGTCGCGGGAGGTAGTGAAGGACCCTCTTGCCGAGCTCGGTCTCCGCTCCCCCGACGAACCCGTCTTTCTGTCCGGCGTGCAGGACGATCCCCGCGCCGACGACCAGCTGCGTGCCTTCGCTGAGCGGTCCGGCTTCCGATCCGCCCTCCTGATGCCACTGCGCAGCGGTGGTCGTTGGTGCGGCATGGTGACGTTCCTCTGGTCAGAGCCTCACGCCTTCTCCCCCGAGGAGCGCTTCTATTGCCGGCAGGTGCTCGAGCCCCTGGCCGCCGAGGTGTCCAGCCGTCGCGCCCATCTGGCCCGGCGGAAGAGCGAAGCCCGCTACCGAGCCCTCTTCAATAATGCCAACGACGCTCTCTTCATCCACGATCTGGAGGGTCGTCTTCTCGAGGTCAATCAGGTGGCCTGTGAGAGCCTGGGCTACAGCCGTAGCGAGCTGCTGGAGATGACGGTTGAGGATCTCGATGCCCAGGTGTCCGGATCGGCGGTGGTGGATCGGGTCGAGAAGCTCCGCCAGTGCGGTCATCTCGTCTTCGAGACCTCTCACCGGCGGCGGGATGGGAACGGCGTCCCCGTGGAGGTAAGCAGCCGCCTCATCGACTACGAAGGCCGGAAGGCCGTCCTCAGCGCGGCCCGCGACATCTCGGAGCGCCTCGATATGGAGCGACAGCTCCAGCGCCAGGAGCGCATGGCCGCCGTGGGGCAGCTGGCCGGTGGCATCGCCCACGACTTTCGCAATTTCCTCACCACCATCATCCTCTACGCCGGGATGCCCCTCGGCCAACCCGACCTCTCGCCGCACGTCAGGGAGGCTCTCCAGGTCATCGCCAGCGAGGCCGAGCAAGCCTCGGCGCTGGTGCAGCAGATCCTCGATTTCAGCGGTCGTTCGTCTATGGAGACGCAGCCGGTCGATCTGGTCGCTTTCATCGAGGAGGCGGCCGATATCCTCCGCCAAACGATTCCGGAGAGCATCCGCGTCAAGCTCGACATAGAGCCCGAGGCCTCCATCGTCGAAGCCGACCCGACCCGCATCCAGCAGGCACTGATGAACCTCGCCCTCAACGCCCGCGATGCCATAGTCGCCTCTCGCTCGTCACAGGCAATCGAGGGAGGCGAGTTGAGCATCGCCCTCTCCAACCTCATCGTCTCGTCGACCGAGACTCCTCCGATCTCGGGAATGGCCCCCGGAGAATGGGTTCACCTCACAGTCTCGGACACCGGTACCGGCATGACCGAGGAGGTGAAGAGTCGTATCTTCGA
>CAZEQC010000162.1:0-6871 GCA_964514285.1 uncultured Anaerolineales bacterium
TGAGCTTGCTGGCGTTGGGGGTGCGTTCCAGCGCCTCGATCAGGTCGCGGTCGCAATGATAGCGGAGCCGGACGGTGATGCGCCAGTCCGGGCGGCACTTGGTGCGGGGTCGTCCGGGTCCGGTATGCGGTTGTGCGTTTCGAGTGGTTTCTGCATTTCGAGTCATCGGTTTATCTCCTTGAATGGATGTTCAAACGGGCACGTGGATGGCGGTCTGATCACCCCCTTTCGTGACGAGTTGCAGGCAGGCGAGGAGGGGGCGGGTGCGGGTCCGGCGCATCCTCGCCCGGCGGCGCGAGGTCCAGGGCGGTGAACTGGATCGGCTGGCCGAGGCTGGCCTCCAGATCGGCTCGGTGGAGCTCCACCGCGACGCGCATCTCGATGGGCCGGACGAGGACGACGAGACGGTCGTCGGCGTAGCCGAGGGGACGGTGCTCGATCTCGGCCAAGTCGGCTGTGGCCGGGACGACCGCCTGCCAGGCCTCGGACCAGCGGTGGCGGGCGTCGTCGTCCGGGGGAGCGTCCAGGCCGGTCTCCAGCACACGGCGCTCTCGATCCCACAGCCGCGCCGCTGCGGGGTGGGGCAGGGGGAGGTCGTCGGGGAGGCCGGGGCCGAAGGTCTCGTCCCAGGCGTCGGGGGTGTGGGGGATCGGGCGTCCGGATTGGCCGTAGGCAGCGCGCAGAACGCGGGCGGTGTGGGTGGTGGAGCCGTGGTCGCGTCCGAAATCGAGGAAGGGGGTGGGGGGATCGTGACGGGTGTGGGGGTTGAGGAGGTGGTTGATGGCGGCCCCGATGGGGTTGCGGTCGGCCCAGGCTTGGGCGTGGGCCCAGTAGGCCCAGCCGTAGACTTCGGAGGGGAGAGGGGCGTCGTCGAGGGCGAGGATGTCGGCCCGCTTTTTGCCGGTGATGCCGACGTCGGCCAGGGCCTGTTCGAGAGCGCCTCCGGGAGCGTCTCTGGGAGCGTCTTCAAAAGCAACAGCAGCAGCAACAACAACAAGGTCGTCGTCGACCGGCGCGTCCGCGTCGTTTTCGTGGCCGTGCGGCGGGACCGGTGTTGTTGTTGGTGTTGTTGCTGGTGTTGTTATGATGTGTTGTGTATAGGTATTGTTATCTGATCGGGTTGTACTTTGTCCGGTCAGCGTTTTACTTTGTCGGGTTAGCGTTGTACTTTGTCCGGTCAGCGCTTTACTTTGTCGGGTCAGCGTTTTACTTTGTTCCGAATCCGGGCCGGACTCCTCACCTGCCCATCCCAGCCAGCGGCCCGACGGCTCGTCCAGAACCATGCTCTGCATGCGGAGGGCGTACTGAGAGGACTCGCGGCCGATGGTGCGCTCGGCGGGGCGCCAGACGAGGATCCCCACGTCGACGAGGTAGTCGCAGGCGGCGGCGACGGTGTCGCGGGGATACCGGATGCCGTCGTCGTAGGTGGTGGCGTCCAGGCGCTGGCGGCCGGTGGCGATCTCGGTCGGGGTCAGCCAGCGGACGGGGTCGCGCCAACCAAAGGTGTGGCGCATCAAATACTCGGCGGCGAGGATGGCGACGCCGCTGCTGATGTCGTGGCAGAGATCGGTCCAGACGAAGGGGATGGGAAAGTAGTTGGAGTCGAGACTGGAGAAGCCGCCAAAGGTGGTGAGGGATTGGAAGTCGGAGTCGGCGGGGTGGTGGTCGGGCCGCAGACGGGGGAGGTACCAGAGGCGGACGCGGGCAGAGTCGGCGTCGTCGACGTACCGCTCGATGATGCCGAGGTCGAGGAGGCGGCGGGGGACGCTGACGAGGGTGCGGGAGGAGAGGCCGGTGCCACGGTCCATACGGGATCCGCGCGATCCGTCGCGAGTGGCGCGGCGGCGGCCATCGGCGAACTCGTCGGTGGTCAGCTTGACGGGGGTATTGAAATTGAGATAGCCCCAGGAGTGTTTGATGAGGAATTCGAGCCACTTGATGGGGCCATCGAGGCGGCTGGTGTTGAGACGGTCGCGGACCCAGGCCCAGATGTCGAACCAGGCGTTGGGCAGGCGGTAATAGTTGTCGCGGGGTTGAGCGAACCCGCTGAATGATGGGTTGTACATAAAAAGTCCCTCCAAATGAACGTGAGTTCATTCGAGGGACTGTTGCGTTCGGTCGTAGATCGTGGTATACTACGAGCTACGACTGAGTCTCATTCAACGGCTCGGTGAGGTAATGAGCGATGGGGTGTGCGGGATGGATGATGAGGAGTTTCCCGTCATTCCCATCATCGTAACTAATGGAGCGAAGCCCGTCGCTCCCGCCTCAAGTAATTCTGCTCGGCAGAGATAAACATATAGCCCGTGCAGAGCTTGACTTTAGAGCCATCCCATCAGCTTGGCGGCCATAGGGGGTGGCTCTTGTTGTTTCCACTCCACACTGAAACGCGATACTCGTATCGCATTTACTTGTCAATGTTCCACAATCTTCTTGGTCTACATGGTAGTACAAAGTAAGTATCTTGTCAAGTGCGTATCGAGCGCGTTTTTCCTCACGTTTTCGTGGCCCGGACCTCCACCAGGCAGACCTCCGATGGCTCCAGATGCTCAGCTCCCTGTTCCTCGACCGCTGCTTGCAAGCGGCTCATCCCGGCCTCGTAAACCACGTCCGGCATAGTGGCTAACTGGGGACACCGTTCCCGCTCTGCCGTCAACTTTTGGGCCACGCCCAATGCGACGGCTTGACTCAGGTTGCTCCGCTTCAGTTCGACGTCGAAGCCCACCTCCCGCAGCTTGTTGTACAACTCGTAGGTGTTCCAGGTCGAGCCTTGGTCGTTCTTCAACGCTTCCGGGAAGTAGCGGTACAACCAGTGGGGCACCATCGAGGCGGGTATCAGGTCGACCAGCCCCCACATCCCACCCGGTTCCAACACCCGCCACACCTCGTCTAACAAGCTGATTTTCGACTCCCGGCGCTGCAATGTGAAGGGGGACCACAGGAAGCCGACCGATTCGTCCGGCAGTCGATCTAGGGCCTCCACGGGAGGTGCGATCTGGGCGTCTCCCCAATGATGGGGGTCTACCCTGAGCGGGAAAACGTCTCGGTCTCTGAATTCCACGATGGGGCCGAGGGGCTTCTCGGCGTATCTCCGTTCCTTCAGCCAATCGCTCACCATAGGGGTGATGCGATTGCCGACCAGATCGGTGGGAAGGTCGACCACCAGGGGCCAATCGGGCACGTGGTCGGGGATGGGGAGCTCGGTGAGGGGAGGGAGCACGTCCAACACGTCCTGTTGCTCGACCTGTTCAATGGACCAGATGGGATGGAAGACGCCAAATCCGACCTCGCGCATCCATTCCAGTTCTCGGAAGAGAGGGACAAAGACGGGGTAAGGCTCAATCGAAACGACCCGGCTCTGCAAGACGTCGATCTTGACGTCGCGCAGCGCCAGCCGCAGGAGGTCGCGGCGGTCCTCTTTTTCGGCCACGTCCCACACCTCCCAGAGTTCCTCGATCAGGTCGGCGGCGTGTTGGATGGCGGCGAGTTCCTCCGGGCCGGGGAGATCGGCCAAAGCGCGCCGGATGCGATTCAGTTCTCTATTGTAGATGTCCTCGTCCTCCTCATCCTCAAAGTCGCCCCGGACCCAGGCTTGCTTCAAGCGACGCCGTTCGGCCACCAGGCGGGCGCGTCGGCTGGCCAATATCTCCATATCGTCTTCATCCTCGATCAGTTTTTGCAGTCTGACCTGCCAATCATCGGGCAGCTTCAGTTGCCTGACGATGGTGCCCACCTGGGGGTCGACCCGGTTGGCCCGGACGCCACGGCCAGCGCTGGGACAATCGAGGAAGCCACGCTGCTTCGATACGTCTCGGTAGTACTGACCGGCGTGGGTGGTCTGGGCGCGGAGTTTCCGGCTACAGATGTCGCAGGTGGCGATGCGGTTCAGCAAGTAGACGCGATACCGAGACTGGTAGGCGCGGGGGGCGGAGGAGCGCTGGTCACGCACCTGGGCGCATCGGTTCCACAGCTCCTCGCTCACGATGGGTTGGTGTTGGCCTTCGAAGATCTCGCCAACGCCCTGTCGGCGCTGGCCCTGCTTGTAGACAATCTTGCCCATGTAGAAGGGGTTGCGCAGCATATCGGCGATGGTGTCTTTGGAGAAGCGGTTACCATCCCGGGTGCGGTATCCGGTTTCGTTGAGCCACTCGGCGACCTCGCGGTAGGAGTGCAGGCCGGTGGCGTACCGATCGAAGAGAGACTCGACGACGGTGGCTTCTTCGGGCAGGATTTCGGGGGGAGTGTCCTCGTCGCCGACGTGGCGGTAGCCGTAGGGGGTGATGGAGGCGTTGTAGAGACCGCGACGGGCGCGCTCGCGCTTTGACTTGGCGGTGTGCATCTTGAGCAGGTCGACGTAGTATTGGTTGAGGGCGGCGAGGACCGTCAGGACCAGGCGGCCGGTGGGTGTGGAAAAGTCAAAATTGGGTTCCTTGACCGAGGCGAAACCGACGTCCATCCGGCCGAAACGCTCGAAGAGGTTGAGGGTATCGTAGAGGCGGCGGGAGAGGCGGGAGAGATCGTGGACGAGGAGGACGTCGAAAGCGCCTTCCTCCATGGCGGTGAGGGCGGCCTGGAGGCCGGGCCGGTCCATATTGGTGCCGGTTTCTCCGGCATCGATGAATTCGGCCACGACCTTCCAGCCCCGGGCCTGGGCGAATTCGAGCATTTCAGCTTTCTGGGCAGCGAGGGACTTGCCCTCGTTGGCCTGTATGCCGCTGGAGACGCGGGAGTAGATACCAACGAGAATGGTCTTGATGAGAGCCATGAAGAAACCTCCTACAAGAGATCTGCAATAGACGAAGGGAACGGTGGTATTATACCCACACTGGCGTGAGAGGCAAAGGCAGGAGGGAGAAGGCGAGTGCCGGTCGGAGTGGGCGCCCACCCCGACCGGTGCGAGGGTTCAGAGTCAGGATTTCGGCGGCCGCTTTTTCCGCCCGTGTAGAATCTCGCGGAGCTTGTGCAGGAATTCCTCGCTGCGTCGCCGGTCCTCGTGTTGCGTTTCGCGCCGGGATTTTCGTCGTTTCTTGGACTTGACTTGATCATTGTTACACATAGCAAACCTCCATTTGAGATTTGCCTGCCGGCAGGCATAGAAAGGGGATACCAGAAGCTTCTGCCGTGGAGGCTAAGGCGGAACAGGATTGCCTTGGCGTCCAATCGTGGTATCCTGTGTGTGGTACATTCTAGGGGAAGGGGGGCGTGGTTTCAATAGTTGGATGGAAGAAACGAGGGAAAAGGTGAGGGAAAAGGGAAGAGAACCCGCCCAAATCGTGAAGAGAGGAAAAGAAGGTGGAGCTTTCATTACAGAGATTGGGAGAATGCCTGCGCGAGTTGGACGACAAGAGAGAGCTGGGCGACTATCCACCGCCAGTTCGAGCAGTGGTGGAGCGGTACGTGCAGAGGATAGAAAGGGAGGGAGAGGATTCGGGTAGATCGCTGCGCAGATTGGTCGCAGAGGCGCTGATCCACGTGTGGCGGTTGGAGGTGAGGGAACTGCTGAAGGGAGAGGAGGCGCGAGAGTGGATGGTGGCGCTGCTTGTTGTGGCCCAATACCTGGAAGGCTTTACGACAGCGGGGTACCTGGACGGATTCGAGGAACGGGGACAGATTGGACGGTCCAAGGTGTTGGCGTACTTGCAGGATGAGGACTGGGTGCGGGGTTGGATGGAGGGCGAGGAACGGGTGGCGGAGGTGGGGAATCTGGCGGCCGGATTGGGGACGAAACGGACGTACAGCAACTGGCTGTGGGAAGGGATAGAATGGCTGAGGCGGGGAATACTGCGAGCGCTCGGTTCCCGCAGGCAGGGACGAGAGGCGGCGTTGGCGCTGCCCACCCACTACGTGGAGCGCCGGGGGCCGCTGAGCAGGTTGAAGGAAAAGGTGAAGGAAGCGGTGCGTGAAGGGGGTTGGGTAGGGCTGGTGGGGCTGGCGGGAGTGGGGAAGAGCGTGCTACTGGGGGCATTAGTGAGAGACGAGTGGGTGAGGGGAGTGTTTGGAAGGCGGATAGCGGTCGTGGAAGCGGGAGAGGGGAGCGAAGAGTTGAGCATCGTCTACCGGGCGGCAGTTGGGTTGGGCGAACGCTTACCCCTGGGGCTGGGGAGCGCGGGGGAGGCGGCCCAGTTGATCAGGGAGCGATTGGGAGAAGAGAGAGCGCTGCTGGTGATGGACGACGTCCGTGATGGGGAAGACTTGAAGGGATTGTGGGGATTGGGGTCGCGGGTCGTGGTGGTGGTCGCGGCGAAGACGGGCGAGGTCACGTTCGAAGCGGGGGTGATGGGAGGGAGACAGGTGCGACTGGGGGGAATGGAGGAAGAGGAGGCGCTGGAACTGGCGGTGGAGATGGCGGGGCCGGTGGGAGGCGGGGAGGGAGAATGGGAGGGGGAGGAGGCGACGGCGCTGGGAGACTTGGTGAGAGTCTTGGAGGGACATCCGCTGGCGATAGAGATCGCGGCGGCCTGGGCGTCGGAGGTGGGATGGGTAGAGGTGGAGCGAGTGGTCGAGGAGAGGCGGGGGCGGACCAGGTTATTGGGGTATGGGGAGGAGAGGCTGAACGCCTGGGCCTCGTTGGAAGCGGCGTGGGAGTGGATGACGGAGGAGATGAGGGAGCAGGTGAGGGGGATGGGGCGGCTGCCGCTGCTGGCGTGGTACGACGATGGGGTGGGGCAGGCGGTGTGGGGGGTGACGCAGGCCGAGGCGGGAGCGGCGTGGGCGAGGATGGCGCAGTGGCAGTTGGTGAAGCGGGAGGGAGAGGGGCGGTATCGGGTGCACGGGTTGGTGTGGGACTTTGCGAGGAAGAAAGGGGAGGGGTTGGGGGTCGCGGCGCGGATGAGGGCAGACCGGTGGGCGTGGCGGTATCCGCTGAGGGAGG
>CAZEQC010000163.1:0-6836 GCA_964514285.1 uncultured Anaerolineales bacterium
GGGGCGCGCAACGTCATACTTACTCCGCTATCTTGAGCAGCGGCTTGATGTCGCGTTCGAAGATTGCCTTCCAGGTATAAGATTGCCGAACACGACGGCGCAGACGATGGACCGGTGTCCCCCCGACGAAGGAGAGGATCCGATCTGCGATCTGTTCTGGGTCGCCCTCGGGACTGATGATCATCACGTCCTCCTGCCCAATCTCCTGAGCCGCTGGCATCTCCGTGCAGATCACGGGTTTGCCCACCAGGCCAGCTTCCATAACTGGCATGCCAAAGCCTTCCCGATGGCTGGGCATGAAGACGGCATCGCTTACACGGAAAAGGTCCGCGACAACATCCATGTCGATGGTGAAGCCCTCTCCTCCTTCAGGCCCACATTCGAACACGAAGCGCATTTCGTCTTTCACCCCAAGGTTGCTACGCAGAGTCTGCAGGCTTCGGAAGTAGGCCATCCTTTCCTCATCGTGAGGATCGGGAGGGCCGGTGAGCACCAATCTTGCATCTCTGGTTCCAGTGTTCAACGCTGCCAACACACGCAGTGCCAGTTCGATGTTTTTCGCCTCGGTGACCCGCACCGGCATCAATAGAACTAGATCGCTGGTCATAAGATCCATCCTATCGACAAGGTCGCGTCCTTCCTCGGTCAGGCCCAACAGGAGGGTGGGGTCCACCCCGTTGTAGATCACCTTGATCTCCTTGGGAGGACAATCGAACAAGTCGGCCAACGCCTGCTGTCTATGCTCCGAGACCGTCACGTAGGTTACGTCGTCACATCGCGTGCGCAATAGATCCCATGGATATCCTGGGTGCAGGTTTGGCAGGGAATGATCACTGGTCCATCCGATATCGTGACACCAAGCGATGCAGTTTTGGACGCTCTCGTCGTCTAGAAGTCTGAAAAGCGCTACCGTTAGGGGCAGGTTGAAGCGTTTGGTGAGGATGTTGTGCACGATTAGGTTGTCGAAGCGGCCTAGCACCGGTGCTAGCCTCTCGACAAGCTGGTTGGCCAGGGCGTCCAAGGCGGAAGGCACCTCGCCTTCTCTCAGTTGCCGGCTGACCTGAGCGATCTCGGGATGTTGAGAGTCAATCCTCGGGATGCGGAGAAACTCGGCCTCTGACGGCAGCGCATCCCTGTTGCCACGACCGGCGATCACCGTCACGGGAAAACCGGCCTGGACGAGGGTTTGCACGTGGGCCTCGATTACCGCCTCCACACCGCCGACGACGGGTGGAGCGGCGTAGTGCATAATGGCTGTCCTCTGTGCGCTGCTTGAACTGGATGCGCTGACGCCCGCAGATTCGTTCACTCTTCCTCCATCTGGCACAAGCTGAGGTTTTGGATCGTCTCCAGCTGATGGCACAGCCAGGCGGTGATGTCCTCTCGCTCGATCAGCCAGCGGAGACGTTCGGCTCGTTCCTGTCTCCTCTCTGGCTCCATCTGGAGGGCCTGATGGAGTGCCTTGGCCGTAGCGTAGATGTCGCACGGCGAGATGACCATGGCGCCCGGCTCCAACTGTTGGCGCGCTCCGATGCGCTCGGAGAGGACAAGGACGCCGTCTCGCTCGTTCACTGTGGGGCCCTCCTTGGCAACCAAGTTCATCCCGTCAGCTATGGAGTTGACCAACAGAACGTCGTATAGCTGCATCGCCGCGACTGCTCGGGGGTAGTTGTCGCCGACCAAGACCCGGATAGGTTCCCAATCGCTGTCCCCGTGCTTGGCATTGACCTGCCCCGCAGCAGCCATCAGGTCGTCCAGGTAATCTTGGTATTGTCCCACGCCAAGGCGGGAGGGTACCAGGAGGGCTACCAGCTTCACTTTATTATGATGCTCAGGATGAAGCTCCAGCATCTCATTGAACGCCCAGAAGCCGCGAACGATGTTCTTACTGGGCTCGATGCGATCAACCCGCAGGATCAGCCGGCGATCTCCGACGAATTCCTGAATCTCCGCTCGGTATTCCGCTACTTCCGGAGATTGCGCTAACTCCTTGAGCGACTTCACATCGATTGAAATCGGGAAGTCACGGATGTGGGTGGTATGATTTTCATACCAGATTCGCCCACGCTTGTACTTCACCTGTGCGCGAGGGAGAAAGGACTCACAGGTACGGATGAAGTTCAACGCATCGAGCTCGGTCTGAAAGCCAAGCACGTCGACTGCACAAAGGCTCCCTAGAATACCCTTCCGCATCTCCGGCGGAAGAATTGACCAGTATTCAGGACCAGGCCAGGGGATGTGTACGAAATGCAGCAGCGTCGGACATTGCGAGGGGCCAAACTGATCGCGCAGGAAATGGGCTGTCAGATAGAGGTGATAATCCTGGAGCATGACGAGCGTGGGAAGCTCTCTCGTCGCTGCCTGTTGGGCAATGGCATCGGCGAACTGCTTGTTGACAGCTACATATCCGTCCTCCCATGCCCGCCACGTGGCACGATCGATGATGGGTGACGTCACGACATCCCACATCGAGTGCTGGAGAAACCAGAGGAGGGGATTGGCGATGACGCTGTAGTAATCATCGTAGGCCGATGACTCTGGCGTGAGAAAATGGACGTGGATGGGGCTGTCGTTCTCTCCTAGCCGGACATCGCCAGACTGCCACTCGGCATCAGCCTCGGTCTGGGCGCAGGATATCCAGGTCGCGTTTGTCTTGCGACACATACCGAGCAGAGCAGTGACTAGCCCGCCCTCCCCCCGCTCGTAGCTCAGCGTGCCGTCATCATTCCGCTCAAAGGTCACCGGACCACGGTTCGCTGCGATGACCAACGTCCGATTGGCAAAGAAGTCCGATTGCAGTTTTGCACAACGTCTTCGCATCTCATCGGCATTCCAATCCGTTGCAGACCTGTTATCATCAATCATTCCTCGCTTCCCTCCTCACAATGGGCCTGGATTGCCAGGTCGATAAAGACCGCCGCCGTCCAACCGAAGATATCCGCAGCCTCCTTAGGACGGTCACCGGTCTCCGCGTTGTAGTACTCGTAGATACTCGGGTGGCTCATCACAAGCTGCAGCGTCTTGGTGCGAAGGGTACGAGCCAGGTTGTCTCTGCCAACCTGATACAAGGCCTCGATGAAGAAATAGTTGATGTTGACCCACACAGGACCGCGCCACATCGTCCCAGGGTCATAATGTGGATCGTTGCGTGACACTGTGGGAAGGATGGGGTCATCCCAGAATTCATCGGGATTCGTCAGGTGGTCTATCAACCGATCACAAATCTCCGCTGGCAATTGCCCAGTCCAGAGTGGAAATAGATTGAAAGGGGTAACCACTCGGATCGGTTCTTCTTGATACAGCGCCCAGAAAAGCCCCGCTTCTTCTTCCCAGAAATCCTCCAGCATGCGCTTGACAATCGCTTCTGCACGGCGACGCCACATGGCTGCCTCGGCGTCCATCCCCAGTGCCTCCGCGATCATCGCCAGCGAGCCCATCTGCACGCAGAGATAAGTGTTCAGATCGGGGGGCTCCACGGGCATACCATAGTCCCACAGCGGGCTGTCGTCCAGCCCCGAAGAATAGGGGTGATTATACTGAGCCAGGCCATCGACGTCGTCGTCGTTCATACTGAACCACCAGGCATTCCAACGCACCAGTGGCACGTAGATCTCCCTGAGGAACTCCAAGTCGGGATCGCTCTCGTGTAGCTTAAGGACTGCCCAGGCAAGGATTGGCGGCTTGGTGACCTCGGCTCGGATCGGATGATCGATCTCGGCGACGACGCCTTCGTCGTACACTGCGTCGGGCATCATCCCATCGGAGAGTTGGTGGGCAATCATGGCGCGTATCTGATCCCGAGCTAACTCAGGATCGATATGCCGATAGGCCAGGGCATGGAGAGCACTATCCCACAACCATAGGCCAATGTAGTTCATCTTGGAGGGCGTCATCGCTTCATAGGTGACACTGCCCTGAGGACTGATGAGATTGCTCGCCATCACCCACCACGCGTACGCGTACATCGGGCGGTACCGCTTGGAGACCTCTGGGACCTGAGAAAACCAACGACGCCACCGCTCCTCAGCGTTCGAATACGAGGTGGAGAAAGGTAACACCGTCTGCTGCAAGTCCAGACTGCCACGGATGGTAATCGTGATAGCACAGTCATCGCCAGACTCGACGACGAAGTCAACGACGTAGCCACCCCCCTTGGGGGTGATCTTGTTGCGGATGCAGTTGTCGTTGCTGGCGTAAGCCAGGTTGCGCACCGCTTTGAAGACCCCGCCGCTCTCTGTCTCCTCCCAGAACTGAGGCGAGACGTGGAAGCGAAGGCCAGCGGTTACGTTGGGTGGGAGTCCCAAGGCAAGCACACGCTCCTCTTGGAACACCAAGCGGAAATCTCCGAGCCGTGTTCGGAAGCACAAGGCATGGGGGTAGGTAATGACCTCCTCGAAGTCAAGCTGCTCTCCAGTTTCGTCCACCAGGGAGAAGCTATGGATGAAGGGAGGGCGATGGCGGTATGTGTCTAAGCCTGGCTGGAGTTCAGTCAGCCGCTCTGCCAACTTGACCAACAAACGGCTCTGACCAGGGACCTGATAGACCAGGAGCCGAGATCCACGGTCGCTGAAAGGGACCTGGGTGATGTCAATCTTGTTCTTGAGTAGGTCGAGTAGTGAGGGCGTTGTTTGCTCCTGCATAGCTCAGATCTCTACCTCCAAGCCGCTGACCACGACGGTGGCTTGTCCTGGTCCGACGTTTTGGACCTCACCGGTAGGACCGAGGTTCAATCCCACGTGATCTGGTATACCAATACCAAGACAGTTGGGCTTCTGGTTCAGGAGATGACGGAGTCGATGGGCGGCTCCGGTTCCTTCGAAGTGCGGGGCCACGATGATGTTATTCAACCACTTGAGGCCGGGCTCGACGCGTCCTACCGGGCCGGTGCTGGACTGCGGATCGACAACCCAGGTGCCCAGGGCAGCGGCACCGGCCCCAACACCCATAACGACGGCACCATGCTCAAAAGCGCCAACAAGAGCTTCCATAGCGGGACTCTCGCGCAACGCGCGAACTAGGCTGACTGTCTTGGGCCCGTCGCTGATATGGACGAAGCCCGCCTCCCTGAGAAGTCGACAGTTTTCGGCTTGCTGAGCGTCAGCAGCGTCAAAGATGGGCACGACGTAGCCGTTGGGCCCTCCCAGCTCGACGTAATAGTCCAACAGTGCTTCGGCTTCGGCGACTGTGCTACCGGCTGTTGGCACGATGGCCATCGGGCGGTTAAGATCCGCCCAACCCAAGGCGGTGGCATCTACCTCGCCGGTCTCGGTCTCCCGCCGCGAACCTCCACCAGCGAGGACCAACCAGCCAGCACCGGCGCGCCACTGAAGAGGACCTGCCTGCGTTAGAGACGTCCCGCCATTGTCTCGGGTCATAGATAACTCAGGATCGCTTCTGTCATTAAGGCAACGCCGATGGGGAGCGCGTCCTCATCGAAGTCAAAATGGGGATTGTGATGAGATGCGTCTATACCTCGCTCTGAGTTGGCAGAGCCGATGAAGAAGTAGCATCCAGGCACCTCTTCGGTGAAGAAGGCGGCGTCCTCACTCCCCATAGTCCGCTCACCCGACGTGACGTTCTGGGGTCCGATTACTGCCTCAGCAGCCTCTTGCACTATCTCCACGACCTGTGGGTCATTGACCACTGCTGGTGTGAGGTGTGTGATCTGGAGGTCGGCCGATGCGTCATAGGCCTTGGCAACGGCCTCCACAATCTGGCGAACTCGACGTAACACCCCCTCTCGCACACGAGGATCGTACGTACGGATGGTACCGCTCAGGTCGACACGATCCGGAATGACGTTGAAGGCATCGCCGCCTTGGAACGAACCTACTGTCACCACCGCTGTCTCCAGCGGGCTCACATTGCGGCTGACCACGGTCTGAAGCGCGGTGACGATGTGGGAGGCGGTGACGATTGGATCCACCGTCTTGTGAGGTAGCGCGCCGTGGCCCCCCTTGCCCTGAATTGAACAGGTCCATTTCTCGGCTGCGGCCATAACTGGACCTGGCGTAATGTCTACAGTGCCCACCGGTATTTCGTTCCAAAGGTGCGAGATCAACGTGACGCCAGGGCGAGGATTCTCCAGCACGCCTTTCTCTACCATCATCCTGGCCCCGTCGCCGCCCTCCTCTCCTGGCTGGAAGACGAGCTTGAGCGTGCCACTTAGGGCGTCTCGATGTCGGGCCAGAAGCGTTGCGACGCCCAGCCCAATCGCCATATGACCGTCATGGCCGCAGGCGTGCATGACGCCTAGATTCTGCGAGGCGTAATCTGTTTCGTTTGCTTCGAGGATAGGGAGCGCATCCATGTCGAAGCGGGCCATAACCACGGGGCCCGTCTCTTCGCCCTTTAGCACTGCCACGACGCCTGTCTCCGCCACGCCAGCTTCTACCTCATAGCCTATATCATTCAGGGTCTCGGCGATGATGCCAGCTGAGCGGGTCTCCTGGAGGGCCAGTTCGGGATGTCTGTGGAAATCCCTTCGCCAAGAGACGAGTTGCTCGCGAAGGGCCTGCGCCTCGGCCCAAGAATCGGCTTGCGTCACGGTCGTCCCCCTTGCTTACCAATCAAACTACCGTATCGGATTGTACCTGATTGTCATCATAAACGCAATCATGGTTTTCTCTCGACAGAGCTAGGGGGCTGGTCCGGTCCGTCCTTGCGATCTGACCCTCGACACAGGGCTGTGAAGCGAGTGTTTGGGGTTGGGTTCTCTACGGCGCTCAAGCTGTTGATCGGCTGCCCTTGTTCTGTGGAGGTTGCGTGAAAGAGGGACTTAGTGTACACTGGTCATTGGCACGACGCTTGGAGCATCTCGCCCTTGCGGGCCGGGG
>CAZEQC010000164.1:0-6818 GCA_964514285.1 uncultured Anaerolineales bacterium
TCTGTGATCTCTGCTTCGAACGTGCCCCAGCGCTCAAAGCTTTGTGCGTCCGATGTATCCTGACTGTCCTCCTCGCCAGGGTGATCGGTTTCTTGCTGCCGTTCCTCCCTCTGCTGATAGTATACTTGATCACAAGCCACCGCATACTCATCAACTACATCACCCACGCTCCCCTGAGTACGAATTACACCTCTGTCCAACCAAATCACTCTCTCACAGAAGCCTCCTACACTCTCTAAATCATGAGACGCCATCAGAATCGTGACCCCCTTCTGCTTCAATTCACGAACCTGATACAGACACTTCTTCCGAAAGACCTGGTCTCCTACTGCAAGTCCTTCATCCACAAGCAGGATTCCCGGATCAGTGTGCGACGCAATAGAGAAACCGAGTCGCATCTGCATCCCCGACGAGTAGTGTCTCACGGGCATGTCGATGAAGCGCTCTAGCTCAGCAAAGCTGATGATCTCATCCAGTCTGCAATCGATCTCATGACGGTTGAGCCCGAGGATCGACCCATTCAGGTAAATGTTCTCACGCCCAGATAGATCGGGATGGAAGCCCGCTCCCAGTTCCAGCAGAGCCCCAATGCGCCCATTGACCTCGATCTCCCCCGATGTCGGCTCAATAATGCGTGAGATCAGCTTCAGAACCGTGCTCTTGCCGGCACCGTTGGGCCCGATGATTCCCACCGTCTCACCGTGCTCTACGGCGAAGCTCACATCCCGAAGCGCCCAGAACGCCTCTTGTCGCTGCCCATTCGCGGCAATAACCACCTCGCACGGCTGCTCAGACGCTCTGTCGTTTCGCTTGAAGAGCTGAATGACCAGCTCCTGGAAAGAGCGGGGACGTTGTTGATGGAGGGTGAATCTCTTGGAGACGCCATCGAAGCGAATAGCCGTGCTCAAGCGGACCTCTCTTGGAATTCTAAGGCAAACAATGCGAGGCCACCTCTGGCCCCGCGCTGATCATGATAGCACATCTCAAGTGAGGTGCAACAGTCACAGTGACGGAGTTGACGCGACCGGCGACGCAGAAGTCAGTAGCCCATTCAGGCATCGTAGATCTTCTCGTCTAGTACAAGGCTAGATGAGCATCCTCAGAAGGGGGACATCCGGGAATCAACGGCAGATCGTAGGCCTCCGCCAGACGTCGTGCGCAGTTGCCGTAGCAAATCACCCGTCCTTGCGCCTCCGCCGGAACCCCGGTGAGGTCGCCCATAATCACGTCGGTGCGACGAAGGATGCAGCTCCAGGTACCGCGCACAATGTGCCTCGGGGAGCGCCAAAAGGCGGCTGCGCCGTCATGCATACTCTGTAGACAGCGAGAACAGGCGTTCGGTGCAGCGTGGATGTGAAGATTGGCGACACGGGCTGTCGTGGGGGCGGCGAAGGATACCCGCATCTCGTCAACCCTACGGCCCAAAGGACGGTAAGGCACGCGATCTAGATGCTCAACCCTCTCGAGATCCATAGAGATCAGGTCGCAACAAGCGACGTCGACGGCCGCCATATCACGCCCGGCGACGATCAAGCCTGCACGCCGTGGTCGGCCCAGCGTAGGGCCGGCGCCCTCCAGGCCGACGACACCGTCCACAACGGTCAAACCAGGCTGCACTGTGTCAGCCAGCGTACGAATGGCCCTGTGCAGGCCCAGTTCGCGATGGAAAAGGATCTTGTCGGCACTGCTGAGCAGTCCTTTCTGGTTCTTGCACGCCAGCGTAACCCCAGTGAGGATGTGAGTCTTCAATTTGGGAACGTTGATGTACTCATGGGTCCGCAGCAGAGCTGGAAGGCGCAAGGTCCCAAAGGGCCAATCAACCTCAAACCGCTCAGCCTCTTCCAGGTTCACCACCTGCGCACCGTATCGACGGGCCAGCGCGGCAACGCCCGTCTCCTCCAGAACCTGCTCAGTATCACAAGAGGCAAGAGCGCCCTCGGCCACGGTGATATCATAGTCCGAGAAGATCCGGAGCAAGGCCTCTATGAAGCGGACGTCAGTGATGGCGGCCCTCGGCGTTCCACCCAGCGGGAGCCAGTGCGGTGTCGTTACAACATTGGGCTTCAGCAGAACATTTCTTCGCCGAGGATGATAGTCCAGCAGTCGCAGAGCCTTTCGGATTTGAGACTCTGCGGACTCATAGCTGGCCGGCAAGACAGCAACAGGGGCTGCGCGGCTCATCACACCCTGCCTCCTGCTCTCCTACCGACCTGCCCGGTCCAACCGCACGTACTTCGCGAGAGAAGGCCCACATCAGACACCAGCAAGCTCCTGACCTGGGACAAGGGCCTCGATGATGTCGTTGACCGTGGTGAAGACCTCGTCCGGTCCATACGCCTGGAGGGCCCCCACCGTGTTGTAGCCCCAGGCGACAGCGCCGGACGCCACGTTCGCCTCTCGAGCTGCCTCTATATCTCTCACCTCATCGCCAATGTAGATTGTCTGGCTGCGGGGAACGACACAAGTCTTGAGAACACCTCGCAGCTTAGCCGCCTTCCCAAAGACCGAGACCCCGCAGGCGAAGGTCTCTATCAGCTCAACGTTATTCGGACCGAGGACTTGACGGACGTTCTCATAAGAGTTCGAGCTGACCACAGCCAGTTTCACGTCGGTCCGCGACAACGTCCGCAGCAACGTATCAACGCCCGCAAACAGAGAAACCTGGTCGATGTCTCGGGCTAGTAGGGATCGCAGATAGTATGCAATCAACGGGACCTTCCACGGTGGCACACCCAGGACGTTGAGTAGCTTTCTGGGTGCGTAGCTCCTCAACCTCTCGTGGTCTCGTTCCTCCACCCGCTTGAAGCCATATCGATCAGCAACGTGATTGACGACACCGGCAAACCAGGTCACTGTGTCGGCCAGGGTGCCATCGAAATCGAAGATCGCAAGATGGTAGCTCATATTCGTCTTAGCAGTAGATCATGCTCAACAATGGACACTCATCGACTTGACGAAGCTAGTACACGTTCTCCCGCCCGCGCCAGTTCCTGCAGGCAGTCGAGCCAACGGGCGAAGTCCTCCGCTGTCATACGGCGTGGACGCGCTCGCAGCCAGATCCTCGCTGGCTGCACGTAGACCTCTCGGGTCCCTGTCCCGGTCAAGAGACACGTCAACGCCGCGCATATCTCCAAGCTAGTTAGCAAGCGGTGAGCGCTCGCCTCATCCTTCGCGACTACGTGTAGATCCTTCAGCTTTGGATTGACCACATCCACGCGGGCACAATCCATGCAGTCCAGCCGTGGCCTCTGCCGCCCAACTGCCATTCTCACCCCCAGGTTCGCACCGATGGTGACGTTGAGCAGGGCCGGGGTGATCCCATGAGCTGGCAAGAACGTGACCTCGATGGCTCGTCCTTCTATCATACCACGATAGTGTCTGCCAACTAGCAGGTGAGGCTTCGACGCAAGCCCTTCCGGCGTGAGAACGGGGTCAAGAACGGAAGCCGCCCGCCGAACCCAGAAGACCAAGTAAGCGGTCAGCCCAACGAGATAGCCCAGCCCCAGCACACCGGTCAGCACGGCAGATACTCGATTGCGCGCCCCACTCATCGCGGGAGGAAAGGGAGTCGGAAGGGGGATCCACAAAGTCGCCAGCGCACACACGCAGAGGATGAGAGGGGGAGCCAGAAGAAGGAGGAAGAGGTGTAGGTACGGGCGAGTGAGACGTGGCGTCGGAGTGCTCATCCCTTCCCCGCAGCCTGACCGGCGACCCAACCCGTGGAGAAAGCTGCCTGCAAGTTATACCCTCCGGTCTCGGCATCGACATCCAGCACCTCTCCAGCGAAATAGAGACCGTTGACTAAGCGTGAGGCCATCGAATGCGGATCGACCTCTGCCGTATCTACGCCCCCGGCTGTGACGATCGCCTCCCTCAGAGGTCGATGGTCGGTCACCCCCAGGCGGAAATCCTTCAGCCAGACGCGAAGTCGCTTCCTCTCTTCCGCGTTGATCCGATGCGCCGGTTCGTGGGCAGGAATGCGCGTTAAATCAATGCATACCGGGATGAGGCTGCTGGGCAGCAGTTCCTTGAGCATGTTACGCACGTGGCGTTTCGGGCTCGCCTCGATGTCGCGCAGAATGCGTGCGTCCAGCGTAGGGTGATCGAGCGCGGGCTTGAGGTCGATGGAGAGGTCCACTCGGCGCCCCGCTCGAAGGGCGTCAACAATCCCCCGACTCAGGGTCAGGATGATAGGGCCAGAGACGCCAAAGCCTGTGAAAAGCATCTCGCCGAAGGCTTCGTTCTCCTTGCTCCCAGCGGTCCATACCGAGACCTTGACGTTGCGCAGGCTCAACCCCTCAAGCCGTGGCGCGATGTCCCCCGCCGTCTCCAGCGGTACCAGCGCCGGGCGGATGGGCACGATGGTATGCCCCACAGATTCAGCCAGTCGATAGCCATCTCCTGACGAACCAGTAGCAGGATAAGAGGCCCCGCCAGTAGCGATGATCACCGCATCGGCGCGATATGCGCGCCCATCAACGACTTGCACGCCGGTCACACGTCCCCCCTCGACGATCAGCCCATCCACAGCCGATTGCGTGCGCAACGTCACCCCCCATTCGCGAATCCAGCCGATCAATGCATTGACCACATCGCGAGCATCCTCGCTGACCGGGAAGACCCGACCACCACGCTGCACCTCGGTCGGAACTCCACGCTCCGCAAAGAAAGTCCGCAGGTCATTATTAGAGAAGCTGTAAAGGGCTGGACGGACGAAGTAGCCGCCAGCTGGAAAGCGCTTAATCGCCTCACGTGTCGGGTCGACGTTGGTCATATTGCAGCGCCCTTGCCCCGTGATGCGGAGCTTGACGCCCGGTCGATCCATCTTTTCCAGAAGAACTGTCTCGGTACCTTCAAGAGCGCTCCTGCCGGCAGCCATCAAGCCGGCTGCGCCGGATCCAACGACAACAACTTGCCGTTTTGGCATCTCTCTTCCCTGTGGGCCAGCCCGAGCTATTCGCCTTCTTGGCTTTGCTCGCGAAACGTCTCGATGAAGCGCAAACCCTGCTCGTCCCTCCCCAGAACCACGTCGATCCCCATGATAAACCGGCGATCCTGGCCAACGTTCACGATCGGACAGTCCACACCATTCTGAAGAGCCATTGCCAAGAAGGCCCGGTCGAGCTTCTCACGCTCCGGCAGGCCGAAGGAGACATTACTAGGACCGAGGGTCATATTGACGCCCAACACCTCACGCACTTTCTGGATCGCCTCCAACGTGACCCTTCCAGCTTGTGGATCGGTGCTCACCGAGAGCGCCATGCAGTCGATGACCACGTCCTCGCGAGCCAGACCTGCCGCTTCGGCTCGTTCCACGATTTTCTGTGCCACCGCCAGCCGGGCCTCTGGCGTCTGTGGGATGCCTTCGTCGTCCAGGGTCATACCGATTACGGCCGCTCCATACTCAACTGCCAGGGGAAGGATACCCTCCAGATACCGCTCCTCACCGTTGACCGAGTTGATGAGGGGTTTCCCATCCGGCGCCAGGTCCCTGTGAGTGCTCAGCGCCGCTTCCAGGGCCTCGAAATCAGCGGTGTCGATCGACACCGGGACGTCAACCGCCTCCAAGATCGAACGCACAGCCTTAGGAAGCCAGACCACCTCGTCGACGCCTGGTGCTCCGACGTTAACCTCCAAAACGTCTGCTCCGGCCTCCACCTGCTCTCTGGCTTCCTCAAGCAAAGGACCCAGGTCACCCTCTCGCAGCGCCCGTGCCAAGCTATCTCGAGCAGCGGCGCTGATCTTCTCTCCAATGAGCACAGTGGGGCGGTCAGGGCCGATGACAACCGTTGTCTCTATACTCTTCAGATTAGTCTCCATGCGATCCTCCTTTCACTGTCGTTGGATCAACGCCGCGTCTCCGACAAACGCCGGTCGGCCAGGACACACGGCCTTCGAGAGATCCCCCATCTACCCTCGGCACAACCCAGCTGCCCTAGGCACAACGATCACGTGAAACACGTGAGACGAGAAAGACACGGCTGCATTCGGGCCGTCGCTCGAGCTATGGCCTTCTGCGAGGGCGATTATGAAAGGTATCGCCCCCAACCGCGGGGATCATCAAGGGGGATTCTCAAGGTGGATATGCGTGAGCATCGTGGCACGACCCCGGCTCATCGTCAGACCCTTGGCACAGTGCAGGATAACGTCCTTAGCGCCCCCCTAGCAAAGACCCCACTGCACCCAAGCCTGCAGCTCCGACACCAAATACCAAGCCGACGACGATGGAGACAATCGTGATGATGACCCACCCGATAGCAACAGTGATGAGCGTCTTAGTGGTATCGAGATCCAGAGCCTCCCGGGCCCCAATAAAGCCTGCAATCAAAGCCCAGACGTCGCCAACAAGCGCGATGAGCCAGCCGACGCAGGGGATGAAACGTAGAATACTCAGTACCCGCGGCCCGCTCGCGTAGCCCAGAACGCGCAGCATCTCCCCGGGGTCGGCTGTGGCATCAAAGAGCTGCGTACCAACAAAATAGGTGATGTAAGCCCAGATGTAATAGTTCACGATGCCTATGATCAAGGCCCCGATCAGGGCCAACAGAGCGCCTCCAAAGCTGCGGTTGATTAGGCTACCGATGAAACTGCCGATACTCCCCGCAATAGATACCAGAATGACGACCATCAGCGCTTCCTGGGTCAGACTGGTGTCCGTCTCCACCTCGTTGAAGAACTCGACGTCCAGACTCGCTGCGCGGATGACACGGTTGATCATTGTATCCATTTTCCGCCTCCTTTTATGTTATTCTTCCACGGCCTACCCCGGCCCGCAAGGGCGAGATGCTCCAAGCGTCGTGCCAATGACCAGTGTACAC
>CAZEQC010000165.1:0-6784 GCA_964514285.1 uncultured Anaerolineales bacterium
TGCCACCGGGGCGGGGGAGATCGCTCTCCCCCACACCCCGGTGCTGTTCCTCGGTTACAGCAGCGCCATCTGCGGCTCCGGCACCGTTCGACGCCGCCGGCGGGACAGATCCCCGTTCTGCAGCGCCTCCAAGTACATGTGCCGCAGGAACTCCTCGGAGTAGGCCGGGAGCTGCGGACTGGCAGCCGTAGGGCTGCCCATAGGAGACGTGGTCTCCTGCTTCCCGTCGGCGAACAGCGTCTTCAGGTCGGGCAGTTCTCGCCCTTCCAGCACGCTGCGCGCCAGCTGGGTCAGGAAGTTGCCGTCCTCCTCGGGCACGATGGCGCCCCCCACGTCGTCTCCGTAGAGCAACTGGGCGGCCTTCATCTTCTTGCCCATCAGCGCCAGCGCATCGGCCTCCAGCGTGCCCGCATAGGCCGCGAACACGACCTTGACCGGCTTCTGCTGGCCCAGGCGCCAGACCCGGCGCATCGCCTGCCACATGGTGTAGAGGGAGTAGTTGATCTCGTAGAAGACGACGGTGGCGAACTGCACCAGATCCAGGCCCGTCTCCACCAGGCGCGGGTTGCAGATCAGCACGTCCATCGCGGGCGCGTGCTTCTCGACCCACTTCTCACGCTTGCGCGTGGAGATGCCGGACGTGAGAACCTCGACCCGCAGGTCGGCGTCCTCCAGCACCCGCTTCAGCCGCGGCTGGACGTCTCGCGTGCCCGTCTGGCGGGCGTAGACGATGACCTTCCGCCCGGCCTTGGCTTCAGACCGGACGAAGTCGATCAGCCACTCTTCCTTGGGCAGAAGCCCGTCACCGTGGACGACGGCGGGCAGGGAGCAGATGTGCTCCACTTCCTCCACCTCACCATCGTCGTCGTACCAGTTCTTGGTGACCTCCTCGTCCCGGAAGCCGGAGTTCGGCCGCCCCAGGGCCCACTGGAGCCACGTCGACAGGTAGGCCGAGTGCTTACGGGCCTTCTTTCTCAGCTTGCTCTCCATGGCGAAGTACTGGGCGGCTTGCTCTCCGCCCATCTGGACCATGGCCACCTCCTCCGCGTAGGGCGGAAGGGCCACGCCCAGATCCTGCAGGCTGAGGAAGATGCTGTTGCCGATCATGCGCCCCAGGATGGCCGGGCTGACGCCCGGCAGCTCCTTCGTCCGCACCTTCCGCCGTTTCGTGGCGTTGAAGGCGCCGAACGCGTCGGGGCTTCCACTCTTGCTACCGCCGTAGATGCGGGTCTCCAGGACTCCATACCGCTGGACCCAGCGGCGCTCGTCACTGAAGGCGAAGCCCTGCTGGGTGCCGCCCATGTTGAGGCGGTGCATCAACCAGAAGACGGAGCTGGCCTTGCCACCGTATACGGTCCCGGTGAGGCCCAGCTGGTACCTGGTCGACTCGACGAGGCGGTGGAAGGCGATCCCCCGGTCGGAGGACTTGCCCTTGTAGTGGTGGAGCTCGTCGGCCACCAGCATGCGGAAGAAGCCCTTAGCCTTGGTGAAGATGTAGTCCGCGATGGGCCAGCGCCGGATCTGGTCCGGCCCGCCGAAGCCGTACAACGCGCTCCCGCACCGGGGGGCGTAGTCGCTCCCGGCGCCCCAGACCCAGTTCGGCTCGTCGGTCTCCTCGTCGCGCATGACCCGTCCGCGGTCGTCGTGGGCCCACCCGGAGGTGGGGCGATCACAACGCCGGGGCGCTCGCTCGAAGGTCTTGAAGTCGAGGATGGGCTCCTCCTCTCCCGCCTTCACGTCGACCTGGATCTGCCCACAGCCGGGGCAGACCGGGTACGCCCTGGCGGCTTCGAGCGCCTGCTTTCGGGCGCTGGCTGCAACTCGTCGTCGTTCCTCGCGTGTCTCCTCGTCTGCCTCGAGAAGGGCCGTGCGGGCCTGCTTGTAGGCTCGGAGTGCCTCCCGGAACGGCTCGCGGGCGGCCTCGCCCTTGGGCAGGGTGTAGCGCTTCATCGTCGCGCCGTCCCATCCACTGCCCAGCTTGGCGCTGGTCGAGGCGACCACGGCGATCGCCTTGTCGCCCAACCGGCCCGCTTCCCAGTCCTCGACGAACGCCCGGACGTCGTTGACGCCGTGGTCCATCGAGGCCGTCTTGCCGATACGGCTCAGCTCTCGCGTCCGCACACCGGGGATCACCTCCCGCGCCTCCCGGCGCCACTTGCCAACCATGTGCGGCGGGCAGATGACCAGGGCCGGGTAGGCGTCCTTCAGGTCGATGGTGGCCAGTGCTATAGTCGTCTTCCCCAGCCCCATCTCGCCTTGCAGCAGGGCGTGGCCGTGTCGCCCGCAGGCTCGCGCCAGCGCCAGCACGGCGTGCTTCTGCTGATCCAGCAGGCCGGCCTCCCGCTGGCCGGGCAGGGGCTTCCGCTCCTTGCCCAGCGCGGACAGCCGGTCCCACTCCGCGGCCGACGGCTTCAGGCCGTACAGCGGGCGGTTGCGGAGGATCTCGGCGGCGACTTCGTCACCGCAGTCCTCCATGAACGCCTCCAGTTCGTCCACGCCGGTGAGGACTCGGACGCCGTCGGCGTCGATCACCCCCACCGTGGTGGTGAACTGATCCTTCTTCACCGTGACCTTGCCGCCCCTCTCGTCCTCGAGGGTGGTCTCCTTCTGCGTCTTGACCACACGTCCCTTCACCAGCAGGGGGCGCCCATGCTTCTCGATCTGCATGTTGCCCATCAGACCGCTGGCCATCAGCATGGCCACGTGGCCCTTCTTGAGGGGCCAGGCGGGCCTGAAGGCAGCTCGCTCGCGAGGCTGCATGGCGTCCACCAGCTCGGCGGGCCAGCCCCGGCCGTGAGCCAGGGCCACATGCTCCCTCTTGCCCATGTCGATCCGGCGGAAGCGAGCCCGCTTCTGCACGATCGGGGCCTCCACGGGCCAGGAGGGGGCATCGGGGGTGGGGGACAGGGGACGGATGAGGTCGGCCTCCCTGATCGCGTCCATCTGCTCTTTCGTCGGCGTCGCCCATTCCCTCCTCCGGCCGAACACGACTACCTGGTTGAACCGCTCGAACTCCCCGTCCGGGAAGCGGCGGATGGCCAGGTCGTCGAAGTGGCCGGCCAGCAGGCGGGCGGCGTCTGTGTACTTCAACAGCCGCTGGGGCACGACGTAGATCAGGACGCCACCCAGGGCCAGCGCCTTCACGCTCGTCCGCAGGAACTCGATCTCCAGACGTTGTTCGTCGCCGTCGTAGTCGTAGTCGTACGGGGGGTTGAGAAACAGGATGGAGATCGCGTCGTTGGTGACCCGGACACTCCGCCAGCTGGCGTTGTGCACCCGGTTCAGGACCTGGGCCGCTTGCCGAGCCCGATCGGGGCTCAGCTCGACGCCCCAGACCTCACCGTCTGACGACTCACCACATAGGTGGTCGAAGAGCTTCCGAGCCGCCTCGCCCTTGCCGCAGCAGGGGTCGAGGAGACGCCAGCGGCCCTCGGGTCGTGAGACCCAGTGGGCGATGGCGTCGATGACAGACGCTGGAGTGGGGTAGTACCCCATCTTCTCTATTGCTGCTAACCGCATCGTGTACTCCTCCTGTGTGTGCGACGGAGGGACACGACGCGCTCCCCAGAGGGGGAAGTGCGAAGTCCCCCCGTCCGGGGTTATTCCTCTCGTAGAACTCGGTTGCCAGGCTAGATGGAGAGCGCTCCGCTTCTCAGGAGCTCCTCCACCAGGTCGTACCAGGCCTCGTTCGGCTCCAGAGCGTAGGCGTGCGCCACGTCACCACTGGCCTTGATCGCCCGCACCAGCTCGGCCTTCACCCCCTCCCGGCGCAGGACGCGCCCCCATTCGGGTCGGATGGGGATCGGCAGTACGGCATTGAGCCGGCCGGCGAAGAGGCGATCGACGTCCGCCTCATCCTGGCCGCGGTGGATCAGCAGGTACGCTCGCTCGTCGACCTCGGTGGCCACGACTCGTCGATCCACGGCCATCAGCCGGTAGATGCCCATGTCGGCGTCGATGACGTCGGAGTAGGTGTGGTAGTTGTGGGTGCCGAAGGCAGCGTCGCTGCTGCCGGGTCCGTGGACGTGGACCAGCTTGCCGCTGGACGAGTTGAGCGATGCCCAGATCGAGCGGCACGAGGTCTTCCACCCCGCCAGATGGAGGTAGATCACTTCGCGCACGCGCTTGTCCATGGCGTAGCCGACGACGGGCACCACCGTTTCGCCGTTGCTGGCGTTGACGGTGGAGAACTCGCTCTCTCCCTCCTCGAAGGGATAGGCCAGGCTGTCGCGCCGCCAGACGCGGGCCGGCAGGACCGGCACATTGGCCTGCAGCAGGCTCTTTCGGACCTGCTTCAAGACCTCGTACCCTCTTTTGAGGTGTTCCAGTCCCAGCCGGACGTTGTGGGCGGGCACAGGCCCGGCGTCCCCTTCGACGGTGACGGTGGCCATGCCAGTCACGCCGTCCAGGAAGACGTCTCCTATCCTTGGCAGCTGCGCCTCGGGCAATTCGACGCCTTCCTTGGGGGTGACGATGTGGTAGAAGGGGGCATAGCGACTGAGGGCGTAGCCCACGTCGCCCCCCCACAGCTTCCTGGCCAGTCCAAACGGGGTGTCGGACAGGTACTCTCTTCGATCTTCCGACCACACGCTTTGATACCGTGTGGGACCGTGTCCATTCCCGTTCGGGAAGCTGGGGATTCCAGGGATTCCACTGTAGGGATCGGTCACCAGCTGGGGATAGAGCCCCAGGGCTGTTTCCAAGGCCCGGAGTTGCCCCTCCACCTTGGAGTCCTGGTAGATCAACGCCGCATTCCTCTTGTCCTTCATGGGTGTTCCTCCTCTTTGACTCGGTTGTTCCTCGGGTTTTCCTCGGGTGTGTTGGGGTGGTTGCTCAGGGCCAGCTCGCTCTCCCAACCAGAGTGAGACAGGCCGGGCCACACAGGCAACAGCCGGGTGGCGAAGGTGAACGCTTCGTGAGGCAACAGCCGCCGAAGCGAAAACCACGAAGGTGGGTTTGGGGCCTCGTGGGGCCAGGTCCTGGCCACCGGCGAGCCCCAAAGGGAATCTCAAGGAGGGGATTGGGGCCTGGGCCTGCCGGCCGCGGCGCCGGCAATGGCCCCAATCGGGAGGACAGCTGCAGGTCGCTGCCGGGGTTCTCCAACCCCGGCAATGACGTGTCGCCGTCGCCGGATGAGCCGGGGCGGGGGAGATCGCTCTCCCCCGGTCCCGGCATGGGTCCTCGGTTACAGCACGACGAACGGCTCCTCCGGCTCGGCCTCCGCTTCGACCCGGTCGAGGTCGAGGACCAACGACTCCTCTTCCTCGCTTTCCTGCTGCGTCAGATCGAGCAGGCTGGCCCCGGTCTGCAGGGCGTCGCACGCGTGCTTGACGTCGCAGTAGCGGCAGCGCCAGCTGTTCGCCACCAGCGGCTCCGGTAGGCCCTCGGCCTCCAGGGCGACCAGCTTCTTGCGCATGACGCCCGCGGTATACTCCAGGCTCCACAAGTCGACCGCCACCCGGCGCAACTCGTCCATATTGAAGTAGATCACCTCGGCGGTGTCCACCTCGATGGCGTGCTGGGCCAACAGCCAGCGGTAGATGCTCAGCTGGCCGATGTGGGTGTCGTAGGGGCGCGGCGGCTCCACCGTCAGCGCCTGACGAACCGCGGAGGGATCGTGGACTACTCCGCAGTGGGGACAGGTCTTCCTACACCCCTTGCGCAGTCTCCACTTCCCCTCCTGCATCGTCTGGCCGCAGTCCGGGCAGGTGTAGACGTAGTATCCGTCGGGCACCTTCTTGGTGGTCTTGAAGTCGACCAGGTGACCCCGATCGGGATAGACCACGTCCGGCTTGCCCGAGACCAGCACGGGCCGGCCGTCGACGGGGACGGCGCTCGCGAAGCGCGTCTCGACGATGGCGCTCTCGTCGGAGCGGGCGAACTGCTCGACCACCAGGTGCGCCAGGTGGCCACGGAAGGCCCAGAAGGCCTCTCCGGGGTCGAGGTAGTAGTCGACCACCTCCTTGAGCCGCGCCGCGCGGGCGCAGCCCAGGATCGTGGTGGCCGACCACCCCACGTATCCTCGCGGGGCGTTCGACTCCGCGATACCTTTCAGCACCGGATAGGGGTATGGGCATTCGAGCGAGCCCGTAAGAGCACATTCCATACACCGTTCGGCCTCGGTTTTCTCCTCGGTGACGGGACAGACAAATCCCTTGAACATCTTGTTCCTCCTTTAGTCCTCGGTTATCCAGAAGCTCTTGGGTTCCTCTCCCACCGCTTCGGCGTCGTGGTCGTAGACGAGACAACGCCAGCCTGGTGGAAGTCCTTCGACCGCCGTTACCATCCCACCAGACACCTCGACGACGATCTCGCGCCGGTCGAGCCTGTGGTCTTGGACAAGATCGAACAGCTCCTCGACCTCATCCCACACGGGCGCCTCGAAGCCGCCCATGTATTGAGCCCAGCGCCGGAGTTCGGTGAGGAGTCCGTGGAACCTGGCAACGGTCAGTCGGTCCTCTGGCTTGAATCCTGTCGACTCGGGTGCTCCATCCAGGTAGAGTGGCCTGGTCGGTGACGTCGTCCACGTGTGGCCGCAGTCCTCGCAACTTGCCTCCACCTGCCCCACCCATTCTCCGGTGAGTGTGGTTTCGGCGTAGTTGGTGTCGCCATCTAGCAGCGACTCCTCGACCTCTGCGAGCTGCAGCCCGTGTAGGTTGATGGCTGAACCCTCACAGTTGGGGCAGCGCGGCTCAACGACGGCCATCACCAGCGGTATTCTGCATTTGTGTGTCGTCTTCATCGGTTGTTCCTCCTGTAATCCTCGGTTGACTCGACTATTGAT
>CAZEQC010000166.1:0-6766 GCA_964514285.1 uncultured Anaerolineales bacterium
CGAGCTCTCGATGGAGTGGTACGGCATCGACCTGACGACGCTGGTCACGCCGGAGGAGGCCACCGAACCCGAGGGCGAGGACATGCTGGACGAGGTGCTGGAGGCCGGCACGATGCGAGTCTCCACCGATCCCAACTACGCCCCCCAGAGCTTCCTCAACGACGAGGGCGAGCTCGATGGTTTCGACGTCGATGTCGCCAAGGAGGTCGCCGAGCGGCTGGGCGTCGAGGTCGAGTTCGTCACCCCCGACTGGGATATGATCGTCGGCGGCAACTGGAGCGCCCGCTGGGACGTCAGCATCGGCTCGATGACCCCCACCGAGCCCCGCTCCGAGGTCCTCTGGTTCACCGATCCCTACTACTACACCCCCGCCTCCTTCGCCGTCCACAAGGACAACACCGACATCACCTCCGTCGACGACCTGTCCGGCAAGACCCTCGGTCTCGGCACCGCCACCACCTACGAGGACTACCTCAACGACTCGCTGGCCATCATGGGGGGGCAGATCATGTACGAGCCTCCCTCCGGCATCGACATCAAGCCCTACCCCACCGACGCCGAGGCAATCCAGGACCTGGCCCTGGGCGATGGCGTCCGCCTGGACGCTGTAATGTCCGCCCAGCCCACCATCCAGACCGCCATCGACAGCGGCGTCGACCTCAAGTACGTCGGCACCCCCGCCTTCTACGAGCCCCTGGTCTTCGCTCTGGACAAGGCTCGCGGGCCGTCAGACCGGATGATGGAGAGGCTGAACGAGATCCTGGACGAGATGCACGCCGACGGGACGCTGACCGAGCTCTCGATGGAGTGGTACGGCATCGACCTGACGACGCTGGTCACGCCGGAGTAAGCTAGCGCGATGGAGATATCTGACTCGTAAGACGGGTGCTGCATCCAGTAAGCAGGGGCACGGCTAGGACGTGTCCCTGCTTTCGCAGTGCATCATGCTTTGCACGAAGACAGAAGAGTCACCTGAAAGAGGTCATAGCGCGTCCTGAGAAAGGAGGCCTAGCATCGTGTTGTCCAATGATTCTATGGCTCGATCTGATGAACGAGCCATCAAGCTGACTTTTGTCCTTATCGCCGTCACGGTGGTCCTCAGCCTGCTCTACGCCGTTCAGCACTACGCCGGCGGCCCTATACGGCTGGCCGTCGTCAGCAGGGTCCAGGACCTGGCTCTCAGCCCCGACAACGCCACGCTGGCTGCTGGCGCCAACGACGGGAACGTCTACCTGTGGGATACTCAGCAGGGATGGGAACGGAGCATCCTATCGAAGCACAAGCGATCCATTATCGGGGTAGCCTTCACGCCGGACAGCGCCACGTTGATCTCCGCCAGCCGAGATGGAGACATCCGGTTTTGGGACGCAGAAACGGGTGGAGTGAAAAAAGCCCTAGAGACAGGCACGCAGCTGAAGGACCTGTCATTGGCAGGTGACGGCTCCGTCCTCAGCGTGGTCACCGAGGACGATAAGGTCTACGTGTTCGAGGTGGCGTCGGGAGAGCTGATCCAATCCATCGGCCCAACGTCAAACGACGCACTGGCCGTAGCGCTGAATGCTAAAGGGTCGCTGGTGGCAGCCGGCGATGGCGCGAGTGTCCAGATTTGGGACGCTCGAACCGGTGACCCTGTACAGACCCTGACCAACTACTGCGAGGACGAGACCACAGAGACCCAAGCGGCCTGCGAACAGGCTGACGAGGACTGGCTGGGCCACGAGAAAGACGTCACCGCCCTGGCCTTCAGCCCTGACGGGACCGTCCTGGCCTCTGGCAGCGCGGACACGACCATCATCTTCTGGGAGCTAGAGACTGGGAAGGTCGAATGGCCCTCAATCGGCCATTGGTCGGCGGTTGAGACGATGGTCTTCCATCCCGACAGCCGATCTATGCTATCTGGAGGCGCGGACAACAAGATTCGCACTTGGCGGGTGCCTGGCGGCAAGAGCACAGCCATCTTCGAGGGGCACCTCAGTGCCGTCAACGCGGTGGCCTTTGGCTGGGGGCCAGACATGATTCTCTCCGGTGGGGCCGACGGCACCGTAAGGGTCTGGGAGACGGCCAACCAGAAGGTCACGTTCATCGCGTGGACCAAGAAGGGTCTTCAGCCCGTGTGGGGCAGCTTGCTGCGGACGTGGATGCTCGCGAGCAGCATCGTGGGCTTCGTCAGCCTGCTGGGGCTACGGAGAGCGCGGCCGTGGGGTCATCTACTGGCGCTCTTCCTCTACGTCGTGGGGCCGATCGTCGTGCTGGGCCTCCCCCTGCTGGAAGTCTTCATCTATCCGCTCTCATTGGGGGAGCAGCTGAGCATCGGCTGGCCGCTGCTCTTGCTCCTGGGTTGGTACGGGGTGATCGTCTACGCTCTGATGCGTCAATCGGTGGCTGTGTCCTACGAGGCGCCGGAATCATCGACCTTGTCTGAACAGCTCATGGCCAGCCAGCGAACGCGGAAGCTGCGAAACGCCATCTTCATCATCGCGGTCTGGCTCCTCATCATGGTCGTCCTCTACTCCGTTCTGCGCCGCTTCAACCTCGACGTCGCTTTCATGCGTCATTTCTTCTCCTTCATCATGGGGGGAGCGTGGATGACCCTGCGCATCTCAGCGCTGTCCATCGCTCTGGCCGTGGTGCTGGCGCTGCTTGGGGCACTGGGTCGGCTGTCTAAGAATCCCATCGCCAACGGCGTCTCTGGCTTCTACATCTCGCTGATCCGGGGCACGCCGCTGCTGGTACAGATCTACATCTGGTACCTGGGTCTGCCCCGCGTGAACGTCGTGCTGCCCGCGCAGGTAGCGGGCACGCTGGCGCTCGGGGTCAACTACGGCGCCTACATGACCGAGATCTTCCGGGCCGGCATCCAAGCGATCGGCAAAGGACAGTACGAAGCGGCCGAGGCGTTGGGGATGTCGCGACCGCAGCTTTACCGTCGGATCGTTCTGCCCCAGGCGTTCCGCGTCGTCATCCCCCCGATAGGCAACCAGTTCATCGCGATGATGAAGGACTCATCGTTGGTATCCGTCATGAGCATCTGGGAGCTGTCCTACCGGGCACAGAAGATCGGGCGCCAGAACTTCCGGTCGCTTGAGACGTTTATGATCGCTGCGGCCTTCTATTGGCTGCTGACCGTTGTCTTCCAATTCCTCCAGGGTCAGCTTGAGGAGCACATGGCCCGCAGCGAAAGGAGATAGACCGATGACCGAACCGATCATCAGGGTGCGCGATCTGCATAAATACTTCGGTCCCTTGCACGTCATCCAGGGCGTCGACCTGGACGTGACCCCCGGAGAAGTGGTCGTCATCATCGGACCATCGGGCGCGGGCAAGAGCACGTTCCTGCGCTGCCTCAACTTCCTGGAGGAGCCCTCAGCGGGGACGATTGAGGTCGATGAGCTGAAGATCGACGCCCAGGAACCTCTCCGCCGGCAGCGCCGGCACATCCGTGAGCTCCGTCAGAAGGCCGGTATGGTATTCCAGCAGTTCAACCTCTTTCCCCACATGACGGCCCTGGAGAACATCATCGAGGCGCCTATGACGGTCAAGGGGCTGTCCAAGGAGGAGGCAACCAAGAAGGCGGAGGAACTCCTGGAGTGGGTGGGCCTATCCGATAAACGAGATGAGTACCCCTCCCGGCTCTCGGGGGGGCAGCAGCAGCGGGTTGCCATCGCTCGGGCGCTCTGCATGGAGCCGAAGATCATGTTGTTCGACGAGCCAACCTCCGCCCTGGATCCTGAGTTGATCGCCGAGGTGGTCGAGGTGATGGAACGGCTGGCCAGCGAGGGTATGACGATGGTCGTGGTGACCCACGAGATCCACTTCGCCCGCGACGTCTCCGATCGCGTGATCCTCATGGCGGACGGTGGCTGGGCCGAGATCGCTCCCCCCGACAAACTATTCACCGACCCCGAGGAGGAGCGCACCCGTCAGTTCCTTTCGCACATCCTGTAGGCAACCTGTCTCAGGAGGATGTGGGGTGAAGCGCGAACCATCACCGGCCGCTCAGGATTTCCGGCGCGCCCGCAGCCGAGCGATGCTGCAGGAAATCGCGGCCAGCCTGACGGGTCGTCCGACGAATCTTCTTGCTTATCACGAGGTACGCGAGCGTCTCAAGGGCGAGGAGCACGGGGAACGAAAACTGGAGCAGATCCCGCTGGAGGCGATCGTCGGAAGTGTGGGGCGGTACTACGACTTCACCCGGAGCTTCCTACCCCGGCAGGACAGCGACGAGGCGCGATGGATCGAGGCCAGAGAAGCTCTAACCGGATCAGGGCCCGTCCGCCCAATCGCTGTCTACCGGATTGACCAAGTCTACTTCGTCGTAGACGGCAACCACCGCGTGTCCGTGGCACGGCAGCTTGGCGACACCCACATCTGGGCCTACGTCACCGACGTTGAGACCAAGGTGTCTCTCACCCCCGACATCGATCCAGAAGCCTTGATACTGAAGGCGGAGTACACGGACTTCCTGGAACAGACTCACCTGGACGAACGCCGACCGAAGGCCAGGATGAGCGTGACCGTGCCGGGGCAGTATGAGGTTCTGGAAGAAGAGATCCGGAACCATCAACTCCGCATGGACCTCGAACAGACGACAGACACTCCGTATCATGAAGCGGTTACCGATTGGTATGATCGGGTCTACACGCCGGTCGTGCGCGTGATCCGACGGCGGAACATCCTCCGCTATTTTCCAGGACGGACGGAGACGGACCTCTACGTATGGGTCTCGGAGCATCGCGCAAGACTGAGGGAAGAACTGGGATGGGACATTGAGCCGGAGGCAGCGACCACAGACCTGACCACCCGCTTCAGCCCCAGACCCTCGCAGGTCGTCGCCCGGATGGGCGAGAGGATCCTGGACGCGGTCAGGCCTGAAGAGGTCGAGGCCGGCCCGCCGCCCGGCCAATGGCGGCGAGAACGCGTGGCAGCTCGCGAGGCCAAGCGTTTGTTTGCCGACATCCTGGTCGCCGTCGATGGTCAGGAGACAGGCTGGTGCGCCGTGGAGCACGCCCTATTCGTGGCTCGACACGAAGGAGCCAGGGTCCATGGCCTCCACGTCGTGCCTACGGAAGATGATCTGGAGAGGGCGGACGTCCAGTCGATTCAGATCGACTTCGATCGGCGCTGTGCAGAAACCGGCGTCGAGGGAAAGTTGATCCTCGACGCTGGCCAGGTGCCCCGCGAGGTCTGCATGCGCGCACGATGGACGGACCTGGTCGTGCTGAGCCTGACGCATCCCCCGGCACCGAGGCCCATCGCCAGGCTGAGCTCGGGCCTAAGCTCCATCATAAGACGCTGTCCACGGCCGGTACTGACGGTTCCGGGGTCCTCGCCGCAGCTGCGGCGGGCCTTGCTGGCCTATGACGGCAGCCCCAAGGCGGAAGAAGCGCTCTACGTCGCCACGTACCTGGCGACTCGGTGGAGCATCCCCCTGGTGGTGATCACGGTATTGGAGGCAGGGCGCACGACATCGGATACACTCGACCAAGCCCAGCGATATCTGAAGAGACGGGGCGGAGAGGCGACTTTCGTGAAAGGATACGGTCCAGCCGCCGAGGAGATCATAAGAACGGTCAACGTCAGGCAATGTGACCTGATTATCATGGGAGGATACGGGTTCAACCCGGTGCGAGAGATCGTTTTAGGCAGCAAAGTGGACAACGTACTGCGCAAGAGCCGACAGCCGGTTCTGATCTGCCGATAGAGAACCCGGTCGTGGCGGCTAACGCATCAAGGGGGGCTCGATTCGGCGAGACCTGGCAGCAGAGGGTGAATCTGTCGTTCCTCCTCCTTTAGCATAGCCTCTGGGACCCCGGCCCAGGCGACCAACTCCTCACCAACGTGCTGCATGTGCTTCATCGCCTGGCGCGCCGCCGCATCAGCATCGTGTGACGTAATCAGCTCCACCAAGACCCGATGCTCCTCAAGGTCCCGCTGCAAAGCGCTGCGGCGCACCTCTGGTTGCTCGACTAAGTCTCCGTACATCATCCAGTCTGGAAACCTATTGACCACCAGCTTGTAGAGGCGGGCCAGCAGCTGATTGCCCGTTGCGGCGGCAATCTCCTGATGAAGCTCCCGGTTCAGATGCTGGTATCCAGATACGTCGTCCAGCCTGAGGAGTCGCTCGGTCTCCCGGAGAATCCTATGGAGGGCATCTGTCTGCTCCTGAGAGATGTTATGGGCGGACAGCCTTGCGGCCGTCACCTCGAGGAGCAGCCGGAAGACATAGGCGTCGACGATCTCCTCCGACGTCAGCTGGAGCACCCGAACGCCTCGATAGGGAATGCGCTCGGCGAGGCCCTCGGCTACCAGCTGATCGAGAGCCTCGCGCACGGGCGTCGGACTGACGTCGAGCTCATCGGCGATCTCCTCTTGCCGAAGCCACTCTCCCAGGGCGTATCGCCCGCTGATGATCCTCCTTCGCAGCAGCTCGAAGACCTCGCTCCGCAGCGATTTCTTCTCCAAAGGGCCGCCGCCGCTTCGAGCATCGGCACGCACGTTCATCGTCCTCCGTAGGCTGAACGATGGTCAGATGAGGGCTGTTGCAGGAGTGGGTTTGCCACCATTACGCCATCCGATGAGTCCTCGGAAGGGCGAGCACCGTTGAGTCGCTTGCCCACCCCCGCCCAGACTGGGTCAGCTCAACAGTCGGGTGCCGAGCTCAACGGCTCCCACGACGTCCTCGGCATAACCGTCGGCTCCGATGGTATCAGCCCACTCTTGAGTCACCGGCGCCCCGCCGACCATGACTTTGACCTGGTCGCGGATC
>CAZEQC010000167.1:0-6658 GCA_964514285.1 uncultured Anaerolineales bacterium
TAGCCGTAGGTCATCTGCGTCAGGTCGTTGGTGCCGAAGGAGAAGAAGTCGGCGTACTCAGCGATCTCCTTGGCGGTGAGGGCGGCGCGCGGCACCTCGATCATGGTGCCGAAGATGTGCTCGACCTCA
The DNA here is from genome assembly GCA_964514285.1 of uncultured Anaerolineales bacterium. Lineage (GTDB taxonomy): Bacteria > Chloroflexota > Anaerolineae > B4-G1 > B4-G1 > SKLM01. The sequence continues at coordinate 130 of CAZEQC010000167.1, forward strand.
ATGCCCTCCTCCTGCATGACCTCTTCGGCCACCTGCTCGAGCTTCTCGCGCTCCATCTTCAGCTCGTTGACGTGGCCGACGAGGGGGATCATCACCTCGGGGATCACCTCGATGCCGCGCTTGGCGCAGCGGCAGGCGGCCTGGAAGTAGGCCCGGGTCTGCATCTCGGTCAGACCCTCGTACATCAGGCCGGCGCGGCAGCCGCGCAGACCCATCATCGGGTTCGTCTCCCAGAGGGCGTTGACGACCTGGAGCATCTCCTCCGCCTCGGCCAGCTCGTCGGAGTCGGGCGCCTTGATGCGCAGGCGCTCGACCTTCGCGATCAGATCCTCGCGGGCCGGCAGGAACTCGTGCATCGGCGGGTCGATGAGGCGCATGATGACGGGCAGGCCGTCCATCGCCTCGAAGACCCCCTCGAAGTCCTTCTCCTGGATGGGGAGCATCTCCTCCAGCGCTTTCTGGCGCTCCTCATCGCTCTCCGCCATGATCATGCGGACCACGGCGTCGCGAGCGCGCTCGTCGAAGAACATATGCTCGGTGCGGGCCAGGCCGATGCCCTCGGCGCCGAACTGGCGGGCCTGCGCGGCGTCCTCGCCCAGGTCGGCGTTGGTGCGCACGCCCAGCTCGCGAATCTCGTCGGCCCAGGAGAGAAGCTCAACCAGGTTCTCCTGCTCCTCGTACTCGACCTCCAGGGTCTGAATCTCGCCCCAGAAGACCTCGCCGGAGCCGCCGTCGATGGAGATGACGTCGCCCTCCTTGACCACTCGGCCGGTCTCGGGCACGGTGAACTGAGCCCGGTCGACGTCGACGCGGATGTCCTCGCAGCCGGCCACACAGGGCAGGTTGCTGCCGCGGGCGACGACCGCGGCGTGGGAGGTGGCGCCGCCGTGCTGGGTGAGCACACCCTGGGACGCCAGCATGCCGGGCACGTCATCGGGCGCGGTCTCCGGCCGCACCAGGATCACGTCCTTCCCCTCGGCCGCCCACGCTTGCGCGCGGTCGGCGTCGAAGACGGCCATACCGGTGCCGGCCCCCGGGGAGGCATCCAGCCCCTCGGCAATCAGCTGTCCCTCGTCGCGAGCGCTCGTCTTGGCGTCGGGGTCGAAGAAGGGGTGCATCAGTTGATCGACGTCGTCGGGCTCCACGCGCATGATGGCGGTCTCCTTGTCGATCTGCCCCTCGTGGACCATGTCGACGGCGATCTTGACGGCCGCCTTAGCCGTGCGCTTGCCGGTGCGGGTCTGTAGCATCCAGAGCTTGCCCTGCTCGACGGTGAACTCGACGTCCTGCATGTCCTCGTAGAACTGCTCCAGGTGCTGGGTGACGCCGATGAACTCGTCGTACACCTCTTCGGAGAACTCCTTCAGCTCCTGGATGTCCATCGGCGTGCGGATGCCGGCCACCACGTCCTCGCCCTGGGCGTTATCGAGGAAGTCACCGTAGAGCTTCTTCTCGCCGGTGGCTGGATCGCGGGTGAAGGCCACGCCGGTGCCGCTCGTCTCGCCCATATTGCCGAAGACCATCGTCTGGACGTTGACGCCGGTGCCCCAATCGTGGGGAATATCGTTGTATTCGCGGTAGGCGATGGCGCGCGGGATGTTCCAGGAGTCGAAGACGGCCTTGATCGACATCTTCAGCTGTTCGTAGGGATCGGTGGGGAACGCCTCGCCGGTCTTCTCCTCGTAGAGCTCGTGGTATTTCTCCACCAACGCCTTGAGGCCGTCGAGGGTGACCTCGAAGTCGCGCTTGACGCCCTCCTCCTCCTTGACCTCGGTCAGCAGCTCCTCGAAGTCCTGGCGGTCGAGGCCGATGACCACGTCGGCGAACATGGTGATGAAGCGGCGGTAGGCGTCGTAGGCGAACCACTCGTCCTCGGTCAGCTCGGCCAGGCCGGCCAGGGTCTCCTCGTTGAGGCCCAGGTTGAGGACGGTGTCCATCATACCGGGCATGGAGACGCGGGCGCCGGAGCGCACGGAGAGGAGAAGGGGATTCTCCGGGTTTCCGAACGCCTTGCCCGTCTGCTCCTCGATGTCCTCCAGGGCCTCCAACGTCTGCTCCCACATCCCGGGCGGGAAGTCGCCCTCTTCCATATACTCGATGCAGGCCTCGGTGGTGATGGTAAAGGCCGGCGGGACGGGGATGTCGGCCGCCGTCATGGTCGCCAGACCGGCGCCCTTGCCACCGAGAATCTCCTTCATCTCCAACATTTCGGGCTCGTGGCCCAATGTCTTGGTCAGTTCTTCCTTCGCGTTTCGCGACAGATAGACCCACTTTTTACTCACTGTGCTTTCCTCCTACTCCTATAGGTCTCGGGTAACCCTACACCTCGTGTGCGCCGTCATCCTCACGCTGGCCCTGACCCTCCGCTGGCCACCGGCGGGCGACGTGCGCGCTTAGTGAACGGTTACGTTGCTAAAATAGGTTAATCAGAACGATAAATTGGCCGTTGCGGCGTTATCCTGTGTCCCCCGCTGGGCCGCCCATGTGTCGGGTGATACACATAAGAAGGAAGCATGAGACCGTCCATGCTTCCCCTCTGTTCACCCGTTGACGACGCGCCACTGGCTGGACCGGGGTCCAGCTCTGGTCCGATCCAACGTCTCAAAGCAAACAATTGGCAGACTGGCATTCCGTCTGCTAATTATACTGGTTGAGGGCCTAAAGTCAAATGTGGGTGGCTTGACAGCGTGCGGCACATCGTATACGATGGGATGCGTGCTAGCATACGTCTTCACGACCATCCCGGCGATCGAACGCCCATGGGACCAAGGAGACTCAACCTATGAAACACCTCGTTCTCGTCGCGGGCAATATCAGCGCGGGCAAGACCTCCCTCACCGAGCGGGTGGGGAACCGGCTGGGCTGGCGGACGGCCTTCGAGTCCGTGGGCGATAACCCTTACCTGAGCGAGTTCTACGCCGACATGCGCGAGTGGGCCTTCCACCTGCAGGTCTTCTTCCTCGGCCACCGCGCGCGGCAGCACCTGGCGCTGGCGCAGGCGCCCCAGTCGGCCATCGCCGACCGGAGCATCTACGAGGATGCCCACATCTTCGCCCGGGCGCTCCACCACCTGGGGAACCTCAACGAGCGCGACTACAAGTCGTACCGCGCCGTCTTCCAGCTGGTGGTGCGGGGGCTGCCGGAGCCGGACCTGCTCCTCTACCTGCGGGCGCCGGTCGAGGTGCTGATGGAGCGCATCCGGCGGCGCGGGCGGGAGATGGAGCGCGGCATCACGCCCGAGTACCTGCGGCTGCTGGATCGCTTCTACGAGGAGTGGCTGGAGGTCTACCAGCTGAGCCCGGTGCTGACCCTGCGCACCGACGACCTGGACTTCGTCCACCGCCCGGAGCACCTGGACATCGTCGTCGACCGCATCCGCGCCCGGCTGGCGGGGCGGGAGGAGATCGTCTTCGGCTCCGGGGAATAGGCCCGCTGCCCGGCAGCGCTCCCAGAGCGTGGCTGTCCTGGTCAGACCCCGCTCCGCCGGGAGGGAGCATACGGATCCGGAGGGAGCGAGGAACGATGCTCTAGCTGGATTCGCAATCCAGCGATGCTGGGCACAGAGCGCGCCGGCCGGCAGATTGCGAATCCGCCAGGAGCGATGAAGACACCAGGCTCGGACCGGCGTTGTGCTTCGTCTCCTGACCGAGCCCGAGTGCGGCCGTTGGGGCGAGGTCAGCCCCCGTGCTCCCAGCGGGTCTGTGACCCGCGGCCTTGGACCGAGACCGATCCCTCCCCAACCCGCAGAGAGCGCTGATCCTAGGGGAGAACCTGAAGGCGCTGTGCGGCCTGGGGGATGGGTAGCGTCCTCCCCGGCGGAAGCCGATCGAATGAATTCGACGTCTGTCACGGCAACCCTGTTCCAACAGGTTCGGCGGTCCGAACCGAGGGCTCCAGTGCGTTTCAACGCACGTCGTGGTGTCAACCGACGGTTTCAACCGTCGGCGTAGGGTGCGCTTGACCTAGTTGCCGAGCGGACTACAATAGGGTGGGGAGGCCGCCACGACGAGGCTGTGAGCCCCTACGACGAGGGCCCTTTCATTGCAGGGGGATGGATAGCTCGTCTGTCAGACCCAACCGCCGACCAAGGCGTTCGCCGGGCTCAGTCCAGCACGTCCCGCTGTTCACTGACGACCGATCACTGACGACTGATCACTGATTATTGCCACGCCATGAGCCGAACGATCTGCAAACACTGCGGCGCATCGAGAGAGGTCCTCGACCGGGTCTGTCCCTACTGCGGACGTCCCTACGATGACGCCTTCGACGCTGGGGGAGACGCCTACGAGGACGTCTTGGGGCGCCGCGGGATCCTGTTCGAGTCGAGCGCGGCGAAGCGCTGGCCGCTCTGGGCCCACACAAACTGTCGGCTGAGGATCACCAAGGAGCAGCTCATCTTCGACGATTTCGACGACGAGGCCCATTCCTTCACCATCCCCATGGGCCAGCTGAGGCGGGCGAAGCTGGGGAGCCCCCGTGGCTGGCTGGGCAGCAGCGACGATCTCCTCATCGTCCTGGAGGACGGGACGGAATACGAGATCGGCCTCGACCCCGGCGTGAAACCCCAGGTGTTGGAGATCCTCGAGGCCGTCTGGGAGCGCTACGACCCGTAGATACAGCGTGCCCCGTCATAGAGGAGGAGCTGAGGATGCCGCCATCTTCTCGCCACGATCGTCACGATAGGCGTCTGGACCGCGAGGACGTCCAATCCCTCTCCAGCGCCGACCGGCTGGCCGACTTCTTCGTCCACCTCCGTTACCCGGGCGATGCGCGCCTGGCGATGACGGCCGATGCCCTTCAGCTGCCCAAGCGGCTCAAGGACGTCACCAACCGCATCGAACGGTTGACCAGCGTCGACGGCGGCGCGCTCCAGATCTATCTGGTGGAGTTGACGTCCGTCACCGTGGCCCACACCCGGGCGCTGGCCCGGGCCTTCCGCAACCGCGCCGGCAACTTCCTCCTTGTGCTCACCGACGACTACCGGCGCATCGACTTCGTGCTCCTGGAGCGCGAGGCGCCGGGCTTGAGGGACGAGGGGCCCTCCCGGCGCGGCGTCACCGTTCGGCCCCGCGTGCTCTCCGTGGAACGCCGGGACCCCAGCCGCGTGGCGCTGCGAGTGCTGCGCCGCTTCACCTTCACCGAGGTCGACGCCGACGGACGCCGTGATCCTTACGCTCAGTGGGACAAGCTGAGGAGTGCCTACACCATCGCCGAGTGGTCCGAGCCGCTCTTCAACAACCGGGCCCTCTTCTCCGACTACTACCTCAAGGAACGGCTGCCCCAGCTCCCGGTCTGGGACGCCGAGGACCGCAACCGCGCCTTCCGTGCCGTGCGCGGGACCTTCGCCCAGGCCCGCCGCCGCTTCGCCGGGGAGGACGCCCCCGCCATCCGCGCCGCGCTGATCCGTCCGCTGCTGGAGACGCTCGGTTTCCGGGTCGAGGACGGCCCGGGCGGCCAGGAGGCCGACTTCCTCCTCTACACCGACGCTCAGGACGAGGACGGCGCGGCGGCCTTCGTCCTGGCCTATCCCTGGAACCGCTACCTGGACGGCAAGGACGCCTACCGCGACGACGAGCGGCCCGAGGAGAACCCGGGCGCCCAGGTGGTGAGCCTGCTGGAGGCCGGCGCGGCCGACTGGGGCATCGTCACCAACGGGAAGCTGTGGCGCCTCTACAGCGCCCACGCCCACTCCCGCGCCACCAACACCTACGAGATCAACCTGGAGGAGACGCTGGCCTCCCCCGACCCCGGGGAGCCGTTCCGCTACTTCTACCTCTTCTTCCGCGCCGAGGCCTTTGCACCAGACCCTAAAGGTTTCAAAAAACCTTTAGGGTCTACGGGCCATACCACCTTCCTCGACTGGCTGATGGAGGAGAGCCAGGCCTACGCCCGCGAGCTGGGGGAGCGGCTGAAGGAGCGGGTCTTCGGGCAGATCTTCCCCCACTTCGCCGCGGGGTTCATCGAAGCCCTGGGAACCAGGGCCGACATGAGCGGTCCCGAGGAGCTGCTGGCGCTCCCCGAGGAGGAGCGGGAGGCCCAGCTCGATCTCGTCTACCAGGGGACGCTGACGTTCCTCTACCGGCTCCTCTTCCTCCTCTACGCCGAGAGCCGGGACCTGCTGCCGGTGCGGGAGGTGCGGGGCTACTACCGCATCAGCCTGCGGCGGCTGAGCGAGGAGATCGCGGAGCAGGCCGGCCCGCTGGAGGATCAGGTCGAGGGACGCCTGGAGAGAGCGTACGAGGCTGACGGCACCGCCCTCTATGACCGGCTGCTGGAGCTCTTCGCCGTCATCGACGACGGCAGCGCCGCCCGCAACGTGCCGGTCTACAACGGCGGCCTGTTCATCACCGACCCCGACGCTCGGGTGCCCGGCAGCTCCGAGGCGGCGGCCGCCCGCTTCCTCAACGAGACGAAACTGCCCGACCGCTACCTGGCCCTGGGGCTCGACCGCCTGGCCCGCGACGTCGACCCCAAGCGCGGCGACCTGGGCTTCATCGACTACAAGAGCCTGGGCGTGCGCCAGCTCGGC
>CAZEQC010000168.1:0-6626 GCA_964514285.1 uncultured Anaerolineales bacterium
CGTAGGCCTCGGCGACACGGAGGAAGAGCGCCCGCATGCGGCGGAAGTAGGTGGCCCGCTCCGTGACGCCCACGGCGCCGCGGGTATCCAGCAGGTTGAAGGTGTGCGAGCAGCGCAACACGTAGTCGTGAGCCGGGATGACCAGCCCCTCGTCCAGGCAGCGCTGCGCCTCGGCCTCGTAGAGGTCGTACATCTGCGTCAACCGGTCGACGTCGGCCAGGTTGAAGGCGTAGTCGCAGTGCTCCACCTCCTGGGGCAGATAGATCTCGCCGTAGGTGTGCACGCCGTCCCAGTCGATGTCCCAGACCGAACGCACGTTCTGGAGGAACATGACGATCCGCTCCAGCCCATACGTCAGCTCCACCGAGACCGGATCGAGGGAGAAGCCGCCGGCCTGCTGGAAGTAAGTGTACTGGGTGATCTCCAGCCCATCCAGCCAGACCTCCCAACCCAGGCCCCAGGCCCCCAGCGCCGGGTGCTTCCAGTTGTCCTCGACAAAGCGGATGTCGTGCTCCTCCCGGCGGATGCCCAAGGCATAGAGGCTCTCCAGGTAGACGTCCTGGGGATTGCCGGGCTCGGGCTTGAGGATCACTTGGAACTGGGTGTGCATCTGCATGCGGTTGGGGTTGTCGCCGAAGCGGCCGTCGTCGGGCCGGTAGGACGGCTCGACGTAGGCCACGTTCCACGGCTCCGGGCCCACCACGCGGAGCACGGTGGCCGGGTTCATGGTCCCTGCGCCGACCTTCTCGCTGTAGGGCTGCCAGATGACGCACCCATAGTCCTCCCAGTAGTCTTGGAGGCGCAGAATGACTTGTTGGAATGTCAAGGGCTTCTCACTCACGCTTAAGATTCTCCTCCTCTTCTTGGTCCAGCGTCTTGGCGTAAAGACCCTACAAGTTTCATCAGCTGATGGTCAAGCCGATTCTCAGTACTGTAGGTCCGCCCGCTTGACCTGTTGCAGAAAGATACCGGCTCTCACGTCCTGCTCCAGGTGGTAGGTGACGTAATAGTGCATCAGGCGCTCCACCTCCTCGTGCAGCGTCGTCGGGATCGCCCGCGAGGCCAAGTCCGTCAACGAGCTGCGCTGGCAGGCCTGGAGCAGCCGCAGTCCATTGGGCGAGAGAGGCATCACGTCCCGCTCCCGCTTCCTCTCCTCGTAGCAGTCTGGGCAGAGGGCCCCGCCCAGCTCCGGGGCGAAACCGAAGGGGCGCCGGCTGCCCCCGGGCCCCTCGGCGCACAGCGAGACTTGTCCCTCATGCTTCCCCACGCAACGAAACAACTCCGGCCGGAAGCCGGCCAGGCCCAGCAGGTGTTGCTCGTAAAAGCGTGTCACCACGTCCAGATCGCCCTGCTCGCAGAGCCAGGTGAGGGTGTGATCCAGCAGGTCGAAGACGGCCGTCCCTCCCTGCCCCTCGGTGAAGAAACGGTCCAGGAGCTCCGCCGCGTAGCGGGCGTACGTGCCACGCAACAGATCCTCGCGCAGCACTGTGTGGGGGTCCAGCGTCTCGGCCTGGCTGATGATGTCCCAGTAGTTGGGGACCCGGGAAAGGACGAAGGTGGAGCGGCTGAAGAGCTCGATGTGGCCAGCCTTGCGGCTGCGGAGCTTACGCGCGCCTTTGGCCAGCACGTCGGTCTTGCCGGCCGGCGTGCACAGCCGCAGCACGCGATCGGCCTCCCCCTGGTCGCGGCGGCCGATGACGATAGCTTCGGTGCGGTACAGACGTCCCGTGCTCATACATAATCTCCCGAATCGGCATTATACCATCCCCGAGTCGGGTAGCAACCGCTGCCTCAGGTTGTGCTTCGTTTCCCGACCGAGCACAACCCGCGAGTGTGGAAGCGCCCATACCGTCCGCTTTTCAGAACTCGCCTTATGTGTTAAACTCCTGCGCGGTGTTCGTGGAAGGAGTTCAAAGGTGAGTCTACCGGAGATTGTTAGGATCGAGGAGATCCGGGATGAGACCCGGACTATCCGTACCTTCGTGCTCGACGCCGAGGTCGAGGGGGCGAAGCCCGGGCAGTTTGTCATGCTCTGGCTGCCAGGGGTGGACGAGAAGCCCATCGCCATCGCCAGGCCGGCGCCGCTGACAGTGACCGTCTCCCAGGTGGGGCCCTTCAGCACGACCCTCCACCGCCGTCAGGTCGGCGACCAGGTGGGATGGCGGGGCCCGTACGGCAACGGCTATACCCTGGACGGGGAGCGCGAGGCGCTGCTGGTGGCCGGCGGGTACGGCGCGGCGCCTCTCTACTTCGCGGCGGAGACGGCTGTGGTCCAGGGTATCCCCACCTCCGTCGCCATCGGCGCCCGGAAGGCGCTCGATCTGCTCTACGTGGAGCGCTTCGAGGCGTTGGACGTGGAGGTTCTCATCTCCACGGACGATGGATCGATGGGGGAACGGGGCTACGTGACCGACATCGTCGCGCGGCTAATGGCCGCGGGACGGAATCTGACGATCTACGCCTGCGGACCGGAGCAGATGCTGGTGGCGCTCCACCGACTCTGCCTGGAGCACGAGGTCCCGGGGCAGTTCAGCCTGGAGCGGTACATGAAGTGTGGCTTCGGCATCTGCGGGCAGTGCGCGCTGGACGACCTGCTGGTCTGTCAGGATGGGCCGGTCTTCACGGCGGAGGAGCTGGACGGGCTGCGTGATTTCGGCAGCGTCCATCGCAGCGCCACCGGCCGTGCCCTGCCCATTCGCTGAACCGCTGAAGCGGTTACTACAATGACGAAGGGGCACAGCCTGTAGTAACGACTTCAGTCGTTGCCGTGGGTGTGCGGTCGCAACCGAAACTGGGATTGATCAAGAAAAAGGAGCGGAGCAACCCGGCTGAATGGAGACTATGGACAAGTCAAGGCTGCGAGATACCTACTGCGGCGTGCGCGAGGCGCTGCCCGCTGATAGCGTCGCCGAGCAATCGACCGCCATATCTCGGCGTCTGGGCCGCATGGCGGTGCTGCGTCACGCGGAGACCGTCATGGCCTACGTCGCGTTCAAGAATGAGCTGGACCTGAGCCTCCTCTTCGACATGCTGCCCGACGTCAGCTGGGTGGTGCCGCGGATCGAGGGGAGACAGATGGTCCTCCACCCCTACGAGCCGGGCAGGCTCGTTCGCCACCCCTTCGGTATGCTTGAGCCCCGGGCGGACGCGCCGGTAGTCGATCCCGAGGCGTTGGACGTGGTGCTGGTGCCGGGGGTCTCCTTCGACCGGCGCGGTGGACGGCTCGGTTTCGGCGGGGGGTTCTACGATCGCTTCCTAATGCGCACCTCGGCCGTGCGCATCGGCATCTGCCACGATTGCTGTCTCGCGGAGAAGTTGCCCGTCCACGACCACGACCAGCGCATGGACTGGGTCGTCACGCCGACGGTCACCATGCACACGGCGCCGCTCTGGCGCCGCCAGCAGGTATCACACGAAGAAGGGTCCTTCGCCCCCACACTCCCGTCGAACCCCTGATCCGACCCGTCTGGGACGACGGGGAGAGAGCGGCTGAGCTTAGCGTCGGTGCCGCCTCCGGCAGTTATAAGAGGATCCTAGTCGTCCTCCAGGCGCAGCACCGCCAGGAAGGCCTCTTGGGGGATCGATACGTCGCCCAGCTGCTTGAGCCGCTTCCGCCCCTCCTTCTGCCGCTCCAGCAGCTTCCGCTTCCGCGTCACGTCGCCCCCGTAGCACTTGGAGAGCACGTCCTTCCGCCGCGCCTTGACCGTCTCGCGGGCGATGATGCGGCCGCCCAACGCGGCCTGGATGGGCACGGGGAAGAGCTGCTGCGGCATCACGTCCTTCAGCTTGGTCACCAGGGCCGACCCCTTCTCGTAGGCCTTGTCTCGATGGACGATCAGCGAGAGGGCGTCGACCGGCTCCTTGTTCACCAGGATGTCCATACGGACCAGATCCTCGGTGCGGTAGCCGATGAAGTGGTAGTCCATCGAGGCGTACCCCCGCGTGGCCGACTTGAGCCGGTCGTGAAGGTCGACGATCATCTCCGCCAGCGGCATCTCGAAGGTGAGGATCACCCGCTCGCTGTCGGGGTACTCGGTGGTGACGTACTCCCCGCGCCGCTGCATGATCAGCTCCATCACCGGCCCGATGTGCTCCGACGGGGTGAAGATCTGGATCTTGACCCACGGCTCGCGGATCTCGTCGATGCGGTGCGGCTCCGGCAGGTCGGCCGGGGTGGTGACCTCCACCACCTCGCCTTGATGGGTCACGGCGCGGAAGCCGACACTGGGCGCGGTGGCGATCAGGTTCATGTCGTACTCCCGCTCCAGCCGCTCCTGCACGATCTCCATGTGGAAGAGGCCCAGGAAACCGCAGCGGAAGCCGTACTGGAGCGCCTGGGAGGACTCCGGCTCGAAAGTCAGCGCGGCGTCGTTGAGCTGGAGCTTCTCCAGCGCGTTGCGCAGGGTGTGGAAGTCGTCGGCGTCGACGGGGTAGAGACCGGCGAAGACCATGGGCTTGACGGGGCGGTAGCCGGGCAGCGGCTTCGCCGCCGGCTCCGTGGCGCTGGTCAGCGTGTCGCCGACCTGGCACTCGCGCACCGTCTTCAGCCCGGTGGCCACGTAGCCCACCTGGCCCGTCTCCAGTTTCCCGGTCTCGATCATCTGTGGGGCGAAGGCGCCGATCTCCATGGGCTCCGTGGTGGCGTCGGTGGCCATCAGCCGCAGGTGGGAGTCCATCTCCAGGGTGCCGTCGATCACACGGACGTAGGCCACCACGCCCTTGTAGGTGTCGTAGTGGGAGTCGAAGATCAAGGCCCGCAGAGGCGCCTCCTTGTCCCCATCGGGCGGCGGAAACCGCTCCACCACCGCGTCCAGCACCTCCTCCACCTCCCAGCCCTCCTTGGCCGAGACGTGGAGCACCTCGTCGGGGTCGACGCCCAGCAAGGCGGCCAGCTCCAGCGTCACGTCGACGGTGCGGGCCATCTTCAGGTCGATCTTGTTGACCACCGGGAGGATCTCCAGGTCCGCTTCCATGGCCAGGTAGAGGTTGGCCAGCGTCTGGGCCTCGATGCCCTGGGCGGCGTCGACGACCAGCACCGCGCCCTCGCAGGCGGCCAGCGCGCGGCTCACCTCGTAGGAGAAGTCGACGTGACCGGGCGTGTCGATCAAGTTCAGCTCGTACGCTTGCTCATCGTCGCCCTCCGAGCTGTCCGCCTCCCCCGGGGTGTAGCGCATGCGGACCGCCGAGGCCTTGATGGTCACCCCGCGCTCGCGCTCCAGGTCCATGGAGTCGAGCACCTGGTCCATCATCTCCCGGTCGGCGACGGTCTCCGTCAGCTCCAGCAGGCGATCGGCCAGCGTCGATTTGCCGTGGTCGATGTGGGCCACGATGCAGAAATCGCGAATCTGCTTCTGATCCATAAGTCTCCCGACTGTAGTGCAAAGCGAAACCGTCGGCGCCTTCACCGACGGTTCATGGGTCTCTTCCTTGATTGCGGCGGCTTTCTGTTGTTGAGAGCGGGTGACGGGAATCGAACCCGTGACATTCAGCTTGGGAAGCTGACGTTCTACCGCTGAACTACACCCGCTGACCTGTTGGGTATTATACTGAAATGGGCCGAAATGTCAAATTCCCCGTGGCGCACGACAAACGAGCACGAGTTCGTAGTGCGGCACGGAGGCGTCAGCCGGAGTGCCGTCGAGTCCACAGCACGGCCCCTGCCAAGACGCTGAGCACCAGCCCCAGGGCGGGTAGCACCGCGTTGCCCGAGCTCGCGTTGAAGGTGGTCAGCGTGATCGCCGTCGACCCGTTCCCCTTGAGCACCGGCGCGGAGAAGGGCGTGCCGAGGAGGCTGTTGGCGCCGATGCCGCTGGCCGTCAGGGCGCCGCCGTCGTACGTCGCTGCGCGTTCGGTCCAGCAGTCCTCGTCGGGAGAGCAGGTGGTGTCGGGGGCATGGGCATCGTTGAGCACGAACTGGAGCAGGCTGGGTGCGTCCGTGGTGATGCCCGGGTCCGACTGGCAGGCGGCACTGATCGGCATGCTGACGTGGTAGCTGCCGCTGCCGTTGATGGCGAAGGCGTCGTAGGCGTCGGCGCAGCCTTCGGTGGCGTTGGGATCGATGGCCTTGCCGAAGGGCGCGTGGAGCAGGCTATCGCCGTGATTGACCAGGACCAGGGTGCCGGCGCCCCGGAAGACGGCGTAGCCGTCGGTCGTGGCATCGTAGAGGCCGACGCTGGTGGTCCCGTGGACGTAGCTGCCGATGGGGGCGCCCAGGCGGAAGTCGTAGGCGTCGGCGTCGCCCACGCCGGTCGGGTCGTGCGCGCCCCACCAGTTGTGCCTGGCGTCGATGGTGCCGCCGGTGAGGTCCACGCCGCTGGCGAAGCCGATGACGTTGTTGGCGTAGGCCGTCAGGGAGCCCCCCGAGACGCGGAAGGCCGTGTCGACGTTCTGGATGGTGAGCCCGACGATGGCATTGTGGCCCCCGGTGTTTGTCACCATCACGCCGTTCGTCCCAGCTCCGTCGATGACGGTCTTGCTCACGGCGCCGGTGGAGCGAATGGTGAGGTGCGACTTGTTCAGCGTCAAGGTCTCCGTCGATGGTATTGTTTCGCAGCGTGATGCCGGAGGCGGAGGAGTCGACCCAGACCCCGGCCGAGCCCGCGTATTTTGTGTCATCCTCATCGTTA
>CAZEQC010000169.1:0-6607 GCA_964514285.1 uncultured Anaerolineales bacterium
AGCAGTTCAAGAGCGTCATCGTAGCGCTGCTCGGGGCGGCGGCGATCGTCTCCTTCGCCTTTGGTGAGCTCGTGGAGGGTGTGGCCATCGGTGTGGTGATTCTGATCAACGCGGCGATTGGCTTCTTCACCGAGCTTCGCGCCGTACGGTCGATGGAGGCGCTGCAGGAACTGAGCCAGGTCAACGCCAAGGTCCGCCGCGACGGACAGGCCCAGGAGGTCCCCGCCGAGGAGATCGTCCCGGGCGATGTGGTGCTGGTGGACGGTGGCGCCGTGGTGACGGCCGACCTGCGCCTCTTTGAGGCGTCCAAGCTGCAGGCGAACGAGTCGGCGCTGACGGGGGAGTCCGTGCCGGTGGGCAAGCAGACCGAGCCGGTAGACGAGGAGACCCCGCTGGCCGAGCGGGCTAGCATGCTCTTCAAGGGCACCGCTGTGACCCGAGGATCAGGACAAGGCGTCGTCGTCGCCACCGGCATGGACACCGAGCTGGGTCACATCTCCTCCCTCGTGGAGGAGGCCGAGGAGGAGATCACGCCTCTGGAGAGGCGGCTCAGCCAACTGGGCCACCGCCTGATCTACGTCACGCTCGGTGTCGCGGCCCTGGTGACGATCTCGGGGGTGTTGAGGGGACGCGACCTGTTCCTCATGATCCGTTCGGGCATCGCCCTGGCGGTGGCAAGCGTCCCCGAGGGCTTGCCCATCGTGGCCACCGTCGCGCTGGCGCGAGGTATGTGGCGCATGGCGCGCCGCAATGCCATCGTCAACCGCCTCTCGGCGGTGGAGACGCTGGGCTCTACGAACGTGATCCTCACCGACAAGACGGGCACGCTGACGGAGAACCGGATGACGGTCACACAGTTGGTGTTGCCCTCGGCGGCGGATACGTCGTCGGAGGTTGAGGTGAGCGGGGAAGGGCTGGAGATAGAGGGAACATTCAGTCTTGACGGGAGCGCCGTCGACCCCGATGAGCATGACCTCCTGCGACAGTCGCTGAAGGTCGGCGTGCTCTGCAACAACGCGGCTCTGCAGCAGGATTCGGAAGAGGGCGTGGTCTCGTCGGTGGGCGAGCCGACGGAGGTGGCGCTCCTGGTGGCCGGTGCCAAGGCCGGCATGGAGCGGGACCAGCTCACGGAGGAGATGCCCGAGGTGCGGGAGGTGGCCTTCGACCCCGAGGTCAAGATGATGGCCACGTTCCACCAGCGCTCGGACGGTGATGAGGGCGTTTTCGTGGCCGTCAAGGGCGCTTTGGAGCCGGTCATCGACGCCTCCACCCACGTGTTCAGCGAGGAGGGGCGGCGAGAGCTGACGGACGAGGAGCGCCAGCGGTGGGTCGAGAGGAATCAGGAGATGGCCGAGCGGGGCTTGCGGATCATCGCGACGGCCAGCAAGATCAGTGACTCCTCCGACGAGGAACCGTATCAGGGATTGACGTTCCTCGGGCTCGAGGCGTTGTTGGATCCCCCGCGCAGTGATGTGCGGGATTCCATCGAGCAGTCGCAGCAAGCGGGGGTGAGGGTGATCATGGTCACCGGCGATCAGCCGGCCACCGCTCGCAACGTGGCGCAAGCCGTGGGTCTGGTGAAGGAGAGCGACGCCGCGGTGATCCACGGCGGTGACGTCGACGATCTTAAGGCTTTGAGTGACGAGGAGCGGGACCACGCCCTTCAGGCGCCGATCTTCGCGCGGGTCAGTCCGGAGCAGAAGCTGGATCTGATCGCCCTCCACCAGGATAGCGGCGCCATCGTGGCTATGACTGGGGACGGCGTGAACGACGCGCCGGCCTTGAAGAAGGCGGACATCGGGGTGGCGATGGGAGAGCGGGGCACCCAGGTGGCGAAAGAGGCGGCTGACATGGTGCTGAAGGATGATCGCTTCTCGACCATCGTCGCTGCCATTCAGCAGGGACGGACCATCTTCAACAACATCCGCAAGTTCGTTCTCTACTTGCTCTCGTGCAACGTCGCCGAGATCATCGTGGTGGGTTTGGCCTCGCTGGTGAACGCCCCGCTGCCCATTCTGCCGCTGCAGATCCTGTTCCTCAACCTGGTCACCGACGTCTTTCCGGCCTTGGCATTGGGCGTCGGCCGGGGCGATCCCCACGTTATGGAGCGCCCCCCGCGCGATCCCGATGAGCGCGTCCTGATGCGCCAGCATTGGATGGGTATCATCGGTTACAGCTCCGTGATCAGCGTGGCGGTGCTGGGCGCGCTGGCGATCGCGGTGCTCTGGTTGGATATGAGCGAGGCTCGCGCGGTGACGATCTCGTTCTTGACCCTGGCTTTCGCGCAGTTGTGGCACGTGTTCAACATGCGCGACCACGACACCGGTTTCATCAACAACGACGTCGTCGAGAACCCCTGGGTCTGGGGCGCTCTGGGCCTGTGCACCGTTCTGTTGCTGCTGGCGGTCTACGTGCCGGGCTTCGCCAATTTGCTGAAGGTGGAGAACCCGGGCCTCGAGGGGTGGGTCTTGATTCTGGGGATGAGTCTGGCCCCCTGGTTCGCAGGGTTGATCATCAAGGCGGTCGACGGGATGCAGATAACGACGTAAGAGGATGATTCATTGAGATCTAGTGGACCCTATGTTGCTTGGCCTGGATTGTGGGTGTTGCTCTGCCGCCGCTTCGCTTACGGCGGTCAACCGGTCTGGATCGCCAGGTGCAGACCGAGCAGGCTGGGTCTCTGGAGACTGAGAGATAGAGAGGAGGCGAGATACGTTGCTATTATCCCAATCCGAGCTTAGAGAGTTGACGCAGACGTACAATGCGTGGCACGTTTCGATCTACATGCCGACCCGCAAGGCGGGGGACGACGTGTTGGAGAACTCGGTGCGCTTCAAGAACCTTCTCAACCGGGCGGAGGAACAGCTCGTGGAGGGGGGGATGCGGCGGCCGGAGGCGGAGGCGTTTTTGAGCCCGGCTCGGCCGCTGGTGGAGGACGAGTTGTTCTGGCAGCGTCAGAGCGATGGGCTGGCGGTCTTTCTGGCGGAGGGGTTGGCGCGGAAGGTCCGGCTGCCCCTGGACTTCGATGAGCTGGTGGTGACCGGCGCTCGCTTTCACGTCAAGCCGCTGCTGTCGGTGCTGAGTAACAACGGGCGCTTCTACGTGCTGGCCCTGAGCCAGCACGAGACCCGGCTGCTCCAGGGGACGCGCCACCGGATCGGCGAGATCAGCCTGGAAGACCGAGCCCAAGTGCCCGAGACGACGGTCGAGGTCCTGAAGTGGGAGGACCCGGAGATGCGGTTGGAGCACCACACTGCCACCGAGTCCACGCTCCACCACGGCGTGCAGGCCGTCTTCCACGGCCATGGGGTGGCCAGTCAGGACGATCCCAAAGAGAGGATCCTGCGCTTCTTCCATCGGCTCGACGCGGGCATTAGCGATCTACTGGCCGACGATGATGCCCCCCTCGTCCTGGTGGGGGATGAGGTCCTGCTGCCCCTCTACCGAGAGACGAACAGCTACCCCCAACTGGTGGATGAGGGGATACCCGAGCAACCAAGCCAGTTGGACCCCGCCGAGCTGCACCAACGCGTCTGGCCGATTGTTCGTCCTCTCTTCTCTCAAGCGCAGGAGGAAGCCGAGGCTGCGTATCAGCATCTAGCGGGCACCGATGACGATCGCGTCTCCAACGACGTTGAGGAAGTCCTTCAGGCCGCTACCTTTGGACGCGTCGAGGGGCTCTTCGTCGCTCGCGGGGAGCAGCAGTGGGGCACGTTCGACGAGGAGAGCGGTGCCGTCGACCTGCACGATGAGCAGCGGCCTGGCGACCGTGATCTTCTCGACGCCGCCGCGGTGCAGACGATGCTCCACGAGGGGTGGGTGTTCGTCGTCGACGCTGATGAGGTGCCGGGCGAGGGCGCTCTGACCGCCGTGTTCCGCTGGTGACAGGCGAGGGTTGATCGGGCGTGTCCGGTGTTGGGGATTCAAAAGGGCATACCTTCGTCGTCCTGAACCCTGTGGCAGTGAACAGCAGGGGGCAAACGGAGCGCCTGCTGCAGCGTCATTTCGCCGCTCAGGGCTGGACGTCGGAGGTCTACACCACCACCGGTGACGAGCAGGTTGCGGCCGTCGTCCGGGCGGCGCTGGACCGGATCAATGGTCGTCGGGTGGATCTCCTCGTCGCAGCCGGCGGTGATGGGACCGTGTCTGGCGTGGCTGGAGGGGTTGCGCGCGCTGAGGTGCCGATGGGCATCATCCCCCTGGGCACAGGCAACACCTTTGCGCGAGAGCTGGGCGTGCCCATGGGGCTGGAGCCGGCTCTGGAGGTGCTCACCGGCCAACACGAGGTGATGGCGATCGACGCTATGCGGGTTGGCGATCGATTCTTCGTGCTGAATGTGAGCATTGGCATCAGTGGGTTGATGATGCGCGACACCGAACGGGCGGACAAACGCCGCTTCGGACGGGTGGCCTACGTCTGGACCGGGCTGTGGAAGCTGTTCGGTTATCAACCCCATCGATTCACGCTGATGATCGATGGGATGACCCGCCGGGTGCGGGCCTCGGACATCGCCATCGTCAACAGCGGCGCGCTCGGTGATCCAGCGCTGCGCTGGAATCCGCAGGTGGAGCTGGACGACGGGCGGCTCGACGTCTGCGTGATGCGGGCCCGGTCGATGGTGGATTATCTTGGTCTGGCCGCGGCGGTGGTCCTCCGGCGGCATAAGGAGGCGTCGGGCATACGTCACTACATCGTGGAGCATCAGGTCACCATTGACGCGGGATCGGATCTGCCGGTGCAAGGTGATGGCGATTTCATCGGCACGCCCCCCGTCGAGGTCAGCGTCGCCCCGGGCGTCGTTCGCGTTGTGGTACCCCCGGGCGCTGAGGAACAGGACGAGCTGATGGCCCGTCTCTCACCGGCCACTTGAATGCCTCGGACGGTGAGGCCTTGTCGTTCTGATGCTTCAGGAGACCGGCACTTTGACCGGATCGTTGAAAAACTGAACTTGATGCTTTCTGATGACGTTTTGGGCTATGACCCCATACGCCTAGGTGCCGGTCGTCTCATTCGCCTATGATCTGGAGTACCAGCCGGCGGGAGCGCGGGCGGGTGTCGAAGTCGAGGAAGACGATCTGCTGCCAGGTCCCCAGCGTCAGGTCTCCGGCGACGAAGGGGACGGTGAGGGACGGACCGATCATAGCGCTTCGGACGTGAGAGTGGCCGTTGTCATCGCCCCAGCGAAGGTGATGATGGTAGTCGCGGTCCGGAGGCGTGATCTCGTCGAGGACTCGCTCCAGATCGTGGAGGGCGCCGCCCTCATACTCGATGGTCGACAGCCCCCCGGTCGATCCGGGACAGAAGATGGTGACCGTTCCGTCCCGCAAGCCGCTTTCCTTCACGGCGCCGTCGACGCGCGACGTGATGTCGAGGATGTCGCAGTGCCCCTCCGTTTTCAGATGCAGCTCATGGGTGATGACCATCATGCTCTCCTTTGAGTATCGGCAGATCCAAGTGCTCCCAGGGGGTTGTCAAATCCCCGTGTTCGCCCTGGATCACGGGTGACCGATTCAACTACAATCCAGGCTGAGCAAGCTGGATCTGCTGAGTCTGTCGTTACTTCGTCGACTCGACGCGCTTCCACAAGGTGTCCAGAGGTCGCTGTAAGAGCCGGACCTTGATCAGAACGAGGATCCACAGATGGAGACGCGCGGCGAAGAGCAGTAGGGTCCACAGGAACTCACGTGGGCTCTGAGGATAGGCGAGCGCCATCCGCGCGCCGGTCTTGAGCTCCAGCCAGGCGGAGCGCATGCGGACTGGCGACTCGCGCACGTACTTCTGCGCGTAGCCGCCGGCTGAGCGCACCTTTTGGCGCAGCCAGTCGCCGTAGGTGGTCGGATACTGAACGTAGACCCAGGCCTCGGGCGCGTAGCGGATGCGGTAGCCTTGCTGAGCGATGCGGTGTGAGATCACAGCGTCCTCGGCCAGGGCGTCCTCCGGCACCCGTTCCAGGAGTGAAGCGCGAAAGGCGAAGAGGTAGCCGGAGCAGAGAAGAAACCGTCCGCGGCGGTCGCGCGCCAGCCGCATACGATGGATAGCATCGGTGAGCAGGTGGGACCAGTAGCCCATCTGGGTCTCTCGCGGGTTCACGCTGATGGGGTGCCCGGTCACGGCGCCAACCTGGGGATCCGCGAAGGGCGCCAGCAGCGGCGCCAAGGCTCCTTCATCGACGAGCACGTCGCCGTCACTGAGGACGACGATCTCACCCTCTGCCGCCTCCAGCCCGGCGTTCACGGCCGTCGGCTTCCCTCGCTGGGGATCGGCGACGTGGCGCACGGGCGCGTGTGCCTCGCGGGGATGGTCGGCGTAACTGTCCACCACAGCGATGGTCTCCGGATCCGGGCAGACGACGATGAGCTCGGACCGGTCAGGCAGCTGGCCGAGGAAGGCCTCGATGGCCTGCCCGACGGTGTCCGCCTCGCGGAAGGCCGTGATGATGACGCTCAGTCGGGGCTGCATGGTGGCTGTTGGAGGCTAGACGGTCAGCGTCTCCCTGGTCGCCAGATCCCAGGGGGCGAGCCCGGACTCGGCGTCGTGTCGACGGCGAACGGTTCCCGGTGCCGTCTCGACGATGACCTCCAACGCGGGGCCGACGGTCGCCTCTAT
>CAZEQC010000170.1:0-3792 GCA_964514285.1 uncultured Anaerolineales bacterium
CGGGGTCGGGTGGCTCGGTGAAGGCGGTGGTGTAGCCGCCGCGGATGGTCACGGTCTTGCTGACGTAAAGCACCTGGAGCATGCCGTGTCGCCAATGCATGTCGGTGTACGTATAGGGGCCTGCGACCTTGATTGTGGCGCCGTCACCCGCGTCGTCCACCGCGGCCTGGATCGATGAGTAGCAGTTGACCGGGCAGCCAGGCGAGCCGCTGGGACAGACACAGAGGTCCGCGGAGCGCGCTGCCTCAACGGCGTCGAAGCGATACGCCAACGCCCACGTCAGTGCCAGCGCCAGGATCAGACCTGCGATCAGCGAGATTGCCAGACGTCTTCTTTTCATCCTCTTCTTCTCCTTGTCAGCCAGACGGTCTCTAACCTCCCAGCGCGAAACGGCTCAGGTGGCAGACTGGGACCTGGAGGATGTTGGCGTCCACGTCCCGGGTGTAGGTCAGCGGCTTGGGGCAGGCGTCGATCACGTCCCTCCACTGCGTCCCGGTCCAGTAGTAGAGGCGGAGGTTGTTTTCGTCGATCCCCTCAACGTCGGCGCAACTGTAGCGGATTGTGACTGTGAGCGGCTTCTGGAGCTTGGGCACGCAGGGATAGGGATTTTCGGCGCCCATTGAGCATCCGGCGTCTCCTCGCTTGACGGCTTGGCTCGGGACGGTCCACGACCAGCCGGGCGCGTCCGTGACGTTGAGCGCGACGCTCCCCCCTGCGCCGTCCCGCACCACCAGTGGCAGGTAGATTCGGTATCCTGTCAGGCGCACCACGGCGCTGGTGCTGGCCTCGACGGGCTGACCATCGTCGTCGATGCCGTGGACGGTGACGGTGTCCGTCACCTCCTCGCCAGCCTGGCCGGTCACCATGGCTGCGAACGCGCACTGGTAGACGTCGTCAGGCGCCAGGGTGGTCGTGTGGCAGGTCGTGTTGAGAAGGCCTGGGTTCTGCGGGTCCGTCAGATCGCCATGGAGATCGCCCTCTAGGGCGGTGAGGGTCACTGTGTCGACGGCGCTGGCGTTCGCCACATGGAGCGTGAAGGTGACCGGCCCGCCCGGGGCCATCAGCTCGGTCACGGTCGCGGTGTTGGTCACCTGGATGGAGGAGGCGAGGTCGACCACCGTGACTGTGACGGCGCTATGGGCGCTCACGGAGGTGCCGTCGCCCCCCGTGCCCTCCACCGTGATGGTGTCGCTGACCAGGTCGCCGGGGGAGCCGGAGACGGTAGCGGTGAACGTGCAGCGGTAGCAGTGGGCGGGTGGGATGGTGACGGTCTGGCAGTCGGTGCCCGAGAGCTCAGGGTTCTCCGGGTCGGTGACGTCGCCGTAGGGGGTGTCCTCCATGCGGGTGATGGTGGCGTCGGTGGTCATGCTGGTGTTGGTGATCACCACGCTGAAGGCGACCTCGCCCTCTGGCTCCGGCACCTGCGTGGGGGTGGCGCTCTTGGTGACGGAGATCGCGGCGGGCATATCGACGAAGATGACGTCCAGCTCGAAGGCGTGATTGGCGAACTGGATGCCGTCCGTGAAGGGGTGCGTGGGCGTCAGGATCGGCTTGAGGGTGAAGGTGGCCGTGTGGGCGACGGCACCGGGGGGTATCTCGACGGTGGTGGTGAGGCCCTGCGTATCGGTGTACGTCAGGGTATCGCCCGTGTCGGGGTCGACGGGTGCGCTGGATGCGGTCTCGTCGGCGCCGAGATCCGGCCTCGAGCCCATTGGGCGAGGGTCGCCGTCGATGTCGTCGCCCGCGCTGCTGCTGACGCCCTGATCGATGGCGGCGGAGCCCGACCCGATGTGATAGCCGTCGCCGGCGAAGTTGGGCGATCCGCTGACCTCGTGGGACGTCATGATCGAGCCCGAGCCGGCGGTGTCCATCCCGTTCCCGGACCACAACACGCCGTTCAGGTTGGCGAAGCTGTTGCTCTCGGCCTGGATGCCCACCCCGTGGTCGGCCAGGATGGTGTTGACAAGCTCCGCGGACGTGTTGGAGGCCAGATAGACGCCGCTGCCGTTGCTCGTGGCGGGCGCCAGCGGGGCGCCAGCGGAGCGCGCTGCTGCCTGGACAATTGAGCCGTTGCGCGCGATGGTGGTGTGGACAAGCGACGCCGAGGAATCTCTGAGATACGCCCCTGCCCCCGCACCGCCGGCCTGGTTGTCGACGATGACGTTGTTGACCAGCCAGAGCTCGCTGGAGTAAGCGTAGATACCGCCGCCATCGTACTGTGCCACGTTGTCGCGGATGACGTTGCGAATGAGGTGGGCTGTGCTGTCAAGCTCAACGCAGAGGCCCGCGCCCACATACGTGTTGTTGCCGTAGATGTGGTTGTCGATCAGGGTGGCGTCTGCGCCCTGGATCAGCACCCCGCCGCAGCTCGATCCAGCACCGCCGGTCAGGTGGAGGCCGGAGAGCGTCGCGTTGATCAGGCTGGCCGGGCCGGCCTGCCGCCGGCTCGTGAAGGTGCCGATGATGACGGCGTGCCCGTCCCCCAGGGCGTCCACGACGGTGGGATGGGCATCGGGGTCGGGCGTCGACCAGTTCCCGGCGGCGTAGCCGCCCTGGATGGTGAGGCTCTTGTCGACGTGGACCACCTGAGCGTAGCTGCCCTGGTAGCCCAGCTGGCTGTAGGTGCCCTCGGCGACCTTGATCACCGCCCCGGGGGAGGCGTCGTCGATGGCGTCCTGGATGGAGGCGTAGTCGCAGCCGCTGGGGCAGACGTGGAGTTCGTATTGGGGGAGGGCGGGGGCCTGGTCGGTGCGAGTCGCGGATTCCACGGCGCGGGGCATCGCCTCGGCCGGCGCGACCCAGCTACTGAGGCCCCAGAACAGGGCCAGGGTCAGGCCGAGCGCCAGGGCGAGGGGCATGAGTGTGCGTCGGATTCTCATGGCTGGCTCCTCCTATGATGGACGGACTTAAGCGCGGCGCGGAGTAGATTGGGGGGCGGCCCCGCGCACATGGGGCCATTGTAGCATAGGATGTCCTTCGATGTCAAACAAGGTGACCGGCACTTGAGAGTCCGGTACCGGTCACCTCATCGACTACTCCCCAAGGGCGAACTGGCCCAGGCGGCAGACCGGGATCTGGAGCACGTTGGCGTCCAGGTCGCGCGTGTAGGCTGAGGGCGGGGAGCAGGTGTTGGTCGCGTCCTCCCACTGAGAGCCGCTCCAGCGGTAGAGGCGCAGGTCGTCCTCGTCCAGCCCCTGAACGTCGCTGTCGCTGTAGTGGATGGTGATGGTGATAGGTTTCTGGAGCTTGGACAGGCAGGGATAGGGGGCGTCGGCATCCAGTGAGCAGACGGCCTCCTCGCGCGGGAGGCGCCGGGGTGGGGCAATCGGCCCCTGGCTGTGCGCGTCCCTGGCGTCGAGCGTGAAGCGGCCGCCCGCGCCATCCCGCATCACCAGCGGCAGATAGAGGCGGTACGCCGTGACACTCACAGCGGCGACGTCGCTATCCTGGACAGGCTGGCCGTCGTCATCGCTGCCGGAGACGGTGACGGTGTCGGTCACCAGATCGCCATCGTCGCCGGTCACCAGGGCCGTGAACGAGCACCGGTAGGTGTCGTGGGGGGCCACGGTGGCCGTGTGGCAGGTCGTGCCGAGCAGGTTCGGATTCTGGTGATCCGTCAGGTCGCCATAGGGGTCGTCCGTCAGGGCGGTGAGGGTGACGGCGTCGACGGCGCTCAGGTTGTCGACGGTGACCGAGAAGGTGACGGGGCCGCCGGGCTCGGTGAGCTGGGTGGGGCTGGCGGTCTTGGTGACCCGGATGGCGGATTCGGCGTCGGTGAGGGTGACGATGGCG
>CAZEQC010000170.1:3892-6453 GCA_964514285.1 uncultured Anaerolineales bacterium
CGAGAAGGTGACGGGGCCGCCGGGCTCGGTGAGCTGGGTGGGGGCGGCGGTCTTGATGACGGTGAGGTCGGAGGGGAGGTCCAAGATGGTCACCAGAGCGTCGTCGCTGTCCTGGACAGGCTGTCCGTCATCGTCGGTGCCGGAGACTGTGGCTGTGTCGACCATCAGCTCGCCCGCGCTGCCGGTGACGGTGGCGGTGAAGGCGCACCGGTAGACGTCGCCGGGGGCCAGGGTGGTGGTCTGGCAGTTCGTGCCGAGCAGGTCCGGGTTCTGCGGGTCGGTCAGGTCGCCGTAGGGATCGTCCTGCAGGCTGTGCAGGGTGACCGCGTCCACGGGGCTGCGGTTCGCCACCTCCAGCGTGAAGCTGACCGGCCCGCCCGGCTCCATGAGCTCGTCCACCCTCGCCGTCTTGGTCACCAGGATAGAAGAGGCGACGTCGGTGACGGCGACGACGGCGCCGTCCTGGGCGCTGAGGGGCGTGCCGTCGCCCCCCACGCCCTCCGCCGTGATGGTGTCGGTGACGAGATCGCCGGGGGCGCCGGAGACGGTGGCGGTGAAGGTGCAGCGGTAACAGTGGGCGGCGGGGAGGGTGGTCAGGTCGCAGGTGGTGCCCGACAGCCGGGGGTTCGTGGGGTCGGTCACGTCCCCGTAGGGGCTGTCCGTCAGGGCGGTGATGGTGGCGCTGGTGATCCAGCTCGTGTTGGTGATCAACACGGTGAAGGCGACCTCGCCGCCCGGCTCCGCCACCTGCGCCGGGGCGGCGCTCTTCGTGATGGAGATGGCGGCCGGGCGCTCGGGGAAGGTGGCCGCCAGCTCGAAGGCGTGGTGGGCGAAGTCGACCGGGAGCGCGGGCGTCGGCGCGAGGAGCGGGGAGAAGGAGAGGGTGAGCGGCGTGCCCACGGCCAGGGGGGGGACCTGGACGATGGTGGGCAGGCCCTGCGCGTCGGTGTA
Organism: uncultured Anaerolineales bacterium; assembly: GCA_964514285.1. Taxonomy (GTDB): domain Bacteria; phylum Chloroflexota; class Anaerolineae; order B4-G1; family B4-G1; genus SKLM01. The sequence goes on from CAZEQC010000170.1 coordinate 4,844, forward strand.
GGCGAGGGTGGCGCCCGCCCCGGGGGTGACCAGAACCGAGATCGGCTCGACCACGAACCCGGGGTGGCCCGGATGGTGCACCACGTCGGTGGCGGCGTCATACTGGCCGTTTCGGTCGGCGTCGAAGACCAGGTCGTAGTCCCCGACGATGAGGCCTGTCGACCAGACGGGCGCCGGGCCGAGATCGCCTGCGCCGTCCGTGGGGAGGGTGTCCGGCCCGTCGTTCGAGACGTCGGCGGGGATGGGGGTGCCATCGGCCCAGGCCAGATCCTCGACGACGTGCACGTTCACCTGCGTCTGGGGCACGAAGCCGCTGCCGGCTGCGTAGACCGTCTCCCCGGGCGTGTACGCATCCTGGGCGAGCCCGGCCGCGTCGGTCGACTGGCCCGTCGGCGGGGCGGACACCAGGTTGCTGAAGGTGCAGGTGACGGTCTCGCCGGGGTCGAGCTGGACGGTGGCCTGGCGGGCGCCCAGGTCGGTGGCGGAGTTGGCGGCGACGGTCTCGACGCAGGCGAGGCCCGTGAGGTCGAAGGCCGGGCCGGGGTCGTCCTCGGCGACGGCGTAGGTGCCGGGGGCGAGGTCGGCGAACGTCTGGCCCTCCCCGTGATCGAGGCTGAAGGCGCCCAGGTCGCCGGTGAAGGTGAAGCCTGCGCCGCCGGGCGGGTCGGTGATCTTCTGGACGACGATGGCGCCCGTCGCCGAGGCCGAATACTCATCGGCGCCGAGGTCCGGGGCGGAGCCCTGAGGGCGGCCCTCGCCGTCGACATCGTCCGTCACTCCGGCGTCGACGCCTTGGTCGATGGCGGCCGATCCCGGCCCGATGTGGTAGCCGTCGGCGGCGAAATCCGGCGTGCCGGTGACCTCGTGGGAGGCTGTGATGGCGCCCGCTCCGGCGGTGTTCGCGCCGTTCCCGGACCACAAGACCCCCGCCAGGTCGGCGGAACTGTCGCCTTCGACCTCGATGCCCACGGCCTGGTCGGCCAGGATGGTGTTGGTCAGCGTCGCGGTGCTGCCGGACCCGACGTGGATCCCGGTGGCGGGGCCGTTGTCTGTGGCGGAGGGCGCTGCATCGCCGTCGGCGCGCGCCGCCGCGCCTGTGGTCGAGCCATTGCGCGCGATGGTGGTGTGGGCGAGGGACGCGGCGGTGGATGCGAGATAGGCCCCGGCCCCCGCGCCGCCGGCCTGGTTGTCGACGATGACGTTGTTGACCAGGGAGACCTGGCTCGAATCGGCGTAGATGCCGCCGCCGTTGGCGTCGGCGACGTTGCCGCTGATCACGTTGTGGCTGAGGAGGGCCGTGCTGTCGCTCTCAATGCATACCCCTGCTCCGACGTCCCCGCTATTGCCGTAGATGCGGTTGTCGGTCAGCGTGGCGTTCGCGCCGTAGATCCAGACCCCGCCGCAGCCGAAGTCGCTGGCGCCCGTCATGTGGAGCCCAGAGACGGTCACGGTGATCGACGTGGTGGTGCCAGCCTGCCTCTGGCTCGAAGGGCTGGCGACGCTGGCGGGGCCTATGTAGGTGGAGAGGCTGACGGCGTGCCCCCACCCCTGGGCATCGACGACGGTGGGATGGGCGTCGGGGTCGGGGGTGGACCAGTCGCCGGCGGCGT
>CAZEQC010000171.1:0-1329 GCA_964514285.1 uncultured Anaerolineales bacterium
TCCATAAACTGGCCGCCCTTGTTGCACACCACCTGCTGCCCCGTCTCCAGGAACCCCTCCGGCAGCCCGCGCAGGATGGCCAGCACCTCCTCCAGCGCCTCCCGCTCGTGGTCGGGATCGGCGTAGGAGATGATCACCACCTTGTCCGCATCCGGGCTCAACGTCTCCACCGGCGACCTCCCCCCCCTCTGATCCTCCCCGCTGGGATCTTCTCCCCCCCTCTTATCCCCCCCGCTGGGGGGGAGAGCGGCCATCTCCCCGTCGCGCATCAGCCGCTTGTCGACGGCGCGCACAAGCGTCAACGGCCCCTCGTCCCCCTCTGACACGACGCAGCCGCAAGCCTGGTCGACCGCCAGCGCCACCCAGTCGACGGCGTCCCGATCGTCCCACGGCACGCGGCACACGACATCCACGGCCTCCCCGTCCGTGGGGCAGGCCGCGTCACAGCGGCCTCGACAGGCGTCCACCAGCCCCAAGAAGGTGTCCAGCCATCGCCCGACGAGCGCTTGATCGTCCGGCGACGGCGGTGAGAGGCTGAGGAAGTTGGAGAGGACGACGAGGGGATCGCGCACGCCCGGACGTATCCACAGGCGAGGCACCCCGTCGGCGGGGGCCGAGACCGCCGCGGACTCGTCGCCATCCGCGACGCTGAGCGTCACGTGCCGCGAGCGCCCCTCATCCACCACGGGCGACCCTCGCTTCCACGCCTTCCCCCAAAGCCTCTCCGGCGCGCTCCTCGGCGACCTCCCTCAAGCCCTGCAGCAGGACGCCGACTGTGGCGCTCTCGAACGGGGGAAGGGACCGGTCGTCGACCAGGGTTCGCTCCACACCCTGCAGAACGTCCAAGAAGCGCTCGACCTGCCCGGCGTCCCCGACCGGCGACCGGCCCTGCAGCGCCAGCGGTCCCTCCACATCGAGCAGGCCGGCGTACCGAGCCCGGTGCATCAGGTAGTCCTTCGCCTCCTCGAAGATGTAGATCCTCCCATCGCCGGAAAGCGCCCTTCCGGCGTCCAGGCTGATCAGCAGATAGCAGAACCCGAACACATCCTCGCCGTGGCGCAGATCCCGACCCTGGTCGTAGTCGTCCAACGTGTCCAGGATGCGGCCCAGAGCCGCGGACGCGCCGCCCGCGTTTCCGTTGCCCACCGCCCAGGCCAGCCGCCCGAACCGGTCACAGAGGTGATAGGCGAGGGCCTGGTCCTCACGGCGCGCCATCTCCGACGCAATTCGGAGCACGTCCGAGACCGCCTCGTAGAAACCACTGCGCAGCGCGGCGTCGGCGAACTGCCTGGCATTCACCAGGCGCTGCCTGGCATTCACCAGGCGCAG
>CAZEQC010000171.1:1429-6403 GCA_964514285.1 uncultured Anaerolineales bacterium
ATGTGGGGGAGGAGCTCCGCCAGCCGGACGGGATCGTCGAGGCGGATATCCAGGGCGTCTCCAAACCACCTGACGAACGGCCTCCGCACCTGGTCGCCCAGCCGGGACGGAGCGCCATCGTGCCGGATGTACTGCAGGAGGGAGGCGCATTGATCGCGCAGGGCATCGATGTCCCCGACGGCATACTTCTCCGTCGCCCGCCGCAGGCGCTCGGCGATCAGCTCACGCAGACCGCGGGAGCCGTCGCCCCTCGCCTGCCCCTCCGAGGTCGTCGCACCCAGCTCCTCGGTGCATACGTACGCCTCCGCCCGATAGAGCCAACGCGCCTGCGTGGCCTGATCCTGCTCGTCGAACGTCGCCCGCGCGTCGGCGTAGTCGCGGGAGCGGATGGCGTCCATGAACCGCTCCAGGCCATCCCCACTCCTGACGCGGCCCTCCCCCCCGACCAGGCGCGGCAAACGGCCCCACGCCACCCACAGCAGGCCCACCAGCGCCAGGGCAGCCATGAACCAGAGGAGCGGCCTCAGCCGGGCCAGCATCGAGCGTCCCCCGGCGTCCTGCCGGGACGCCGGGGCGGGCGCGGGATCCTGCGACGCGGACGGGGCCGCGCGGAGCTCCGTGGTGGACGGGATCACGTCCGGGAGGGGGAAGACGCTCACCATCACCGGGGAGGAGCGCACGTCGAGCGGCTGATCGCCGAGGGAGGCTCTACCCGTCATGGTGTAGGTCCCGGCCGCCGCCACCGTGCCGTAGCTGCCCACGTACCGACCGTCGCCCACGTGTGAGAGAGCGGTGGTGACGACGGCCGAGCCCTCCAGATCGCCGGCGCCCCCGGGCCGGACCACGACCGCGGCCAAGCGGAGGCCGGGGTCGACCACGGTCTCACCGCCGCGCACCAGCCTGGCCGTGACCGTGATCAGCTGGCCGACCAGAAAGGTCGACCTGGCCGGCTCGATGCGCATGAGCGGCGGCCGTTCCTCGACCCAGTAGCGGGCCTCCTCCTCCCCCCAGAGCGTCCATTCGCCGGGGTCCGGCCGCGGGATGCCGTAGATGGCGTGGTGGACATCCTCGGTCCCCCCCACCGTAGGGGTCATGACCATGCCCACGGGCGAGGTCACCGTGATGCGGCTGACGGGATCGTCCCGCATGAACGAGAGCGTCAGGTGCTCCAGATAGGGCGGCACCTGGACGGAGGCCGGCTCGCCGGCCGGCAGGGTCTGCGGCTCGGAGGTCGCCGTGCCCAGGAGCTCGGCCACGACGTGCAGGTAGACGTCGGCCAGCTCCGTGGTGCTGCTGATGGGGACGTAGTGATCGTGGGGGATCAGCTCCGTCCAGTTGTCCCGGTCCTTCTGCGCATCCCCGACGCCCAGGACGAAGAGCGGAGCGTCGCCCGCCTGAAGATCGCCCACCAGCGGCACCAGATCGTCGAAGTAGGCGTCCAGCTCCGCCTCGGTCATAGGATTCTCGGTCAGCTGAGGGCGGCCGTCGGTGAGGAGGATCACGGCCTTCCTGTTGCTGCTGCCGAAGCTGCTGGCCTTGAACTCACGGCGGGCGAACTGCAGAGGACCGCGGAAGTCGGTGTAGTAGATCGCCTCCGCGCGGATGCCGTCCCGCACTGACTCGTCGCGGAGCAGGCGGAGGGGCTGGACGTCGCTCACCTGGCCGCCGAAGCTGACCACGCCCACGCGGAAGTTGGCGTCCAGGCTGTCCCCGTTGGCCCGCAGGTAGTCGACCAGGAACTTGGCGGCGCGGATGCGCAGCTCCTCCGGGTCGCTGGGCGACGCGCCGGTCACCGGATCCTCGTTGGACATGCTCCACGAGTTGTCGATGAGGAGGATGATGTCGAGATTGACGGGTTGGTCCTGGGCCTGGGTGGGGAGCGAGAGGAGCAGCAGGGCAAGGCCGATCCCCAGCAGGCCCGCCAGGAGCGCCTTCAACGACCCGGCTCTGGAGGAATTCATTCAGGTTCTCTGTCCCACACGCGCGTCACGTAAGTATCCTGAGTTTGGTCAAGGAGGTGCGTTGACGTCCCTGGATCGAGCTTGTTGGTTTCCTGGGTTCAGGGTTTCAGTGCCGAGGTAGTATACCGCGGGTGGGGGTGGATGTCAATGAGGGATGGGCGCATCTCAGCGCCTGAGTCGGTCAGTCCGGGGGCACGCCCCACAGACGCACGGTGCCATCCGACGACGCCGAGACGAGGAACCTACCGTCAGGCGAGAAGGCCACGCTCTCCACGCTGCCTGTGCGCTCCTCCAGCACGTTTAGGCGCCTCCCGGTGCCCACTCGCCACATCCACACCCTTCCATCCTGCGACCCCGCAGCCAGCAGCGACCCATCGGGTGAGAAGGCCAGGCTGTTCACGCCTGACGGGATGCGTGGGCGAACGGCGTCCCCCCTCATCCGCCACAACAAGACCGTGCCGTCCGCCGATCCCAGGGCCAAGGCCCCTCCATCTGCCGAGAAGGCGACACTGAGCACATTCGACCGGCTCGTTTGCATCGTTTCCAGACGCTTGCCATCGCTCACCTGCCACATGTGCGCCTCGCCCTCCCCCGACCCTGAGACCAGAAGGCCACCATCGGGCGAGAAGGCCACACTGTAGACGCTCGACTCGTGCTCTAGCGTGTGACGTGTGCTACCACTGGCTACCTGCCGCAGCAGCACCGTGCCGTCCCACGAGCCCGACGCCAGGATCTCACCATTGGGCGAGAAGGCGACGCTATACACCGCCGACTTGTGCCCCTTGAGGGTGCTCGGATCGCCGGAGAGGTCGGCCACCCGCCACAGCTGCACCGCGCCATTGCCCAACCCCGCTGCCAGCGTCCCCCCATCGGGGGAGAAGGCCAGGCTGTGCACAGCGCGTCTGACCTCAATGAGAGACATCTCGGCCAGCGCCTGCATATCGTAGAGGTAGATCCCGCCGAGCGAGGTCGCTGCCAGCCACGTGCCGTCGGGAGCGCAGGCTATCTCACCCACGCCCCTCCTGCGCCAATAGAGGGGGAAGGGCTTGACCCGGCTGCCGTTCTCCAAGGAGATCGGCGCCAGGTGAGGGCCTAGCTCGACCAGCAGGGTTCGAGCTTCCTCGCGATCGCCACGCTGAGCAGCCTTCTCCGCATGGCGGTACTTCCGAGCCCAGCGACGTCGCATGATTCGTCTGACCTCGGCTACCCTGTCGGGTAGACCGGCCCTCTCGAAGGCCTCCAACGCGGCCGGCAGATCACCGGCATGCAAAGCCGCATCGCCCTGTTCCTCCCAGATACGCTGTCGCCCAACAATGGCCTCGGTCCGTTCAGGATTGAGCTGCAGCACGCGCTCGTAGAGGGCCAATTGCCTGTCCTCGCTGTCAACAGCTCGGGCATTGGCCAGCAGGGCCCGCACCAGTCGCGAGCGAGCGGCGTCGGGCTGGTCTTGGTAGAGCCGCTCCAGCAGCGCCCGGGCCTCGTCTATCTCTCCCTGGGCAAGCAAGACGTCGGCCAGAAGTTGATTAGCCTTGATATGATTGGGGTTCAACCCGACAGCTTGGCGCGCCAGGTCAGCAGCCAGATCCAGTTGATTACCTTGACGGAATCTGAAAGCAGCCGCTTGATAGAGCTTCTCCGACACCGGCTCAATGTGAGCAAGCTCCTCTTTCTGCACACTGCGCAGCGGTTTGCGCCTGGCGATCCATCGACGCAGCAGCTCGACGCGGAAGCAGTAGCCGCCGCCAGCGGGCTCGATCAGATCCCATTTCTGCAGAAGTCCCGGGGCCTCCTGTAGCTCCGGGATGATGACGCGCACACCGGCCTCCTTCAGCACCCGTTCCAGCTCCCCTTGGCTGATGGGACCTGGACCGGCCACGGCCAGCGCGGAGGTCACCACGCGTTCGGCCGGTGGCAGCCCATCCCAAAGCCAGGCCAGCGCCTGGCCGCCCTTCTCCAGCGCGTCGGGGACGGCCGCCTCCACCTGTCCCGGATCCCGTATCCACAGCGGCGCATCTGGCTTGGGATTCTCGGTATAGGCATATTCCCAAACCCGCTGGCAGAGCAACTGAGTGAAGTAAGGATGGCGGCCGGTGAGGTCCAGGATGCGCTCCACCGCCTGGCTGCTGAAAAAGAGCGTGTTGTTTTCCTCCGCCTGGCGCACCAAGCGCTCCGCAGGCCTTCGATCCATCATGCCCACCTTGCGCACCAGCGAGGTCTTGAACATGGCGAGGGAGCCCTGAGAGAGATCCTCCGCCCGCCGTCCGGTGGCGAAGACGAGGGCCGGGTGCTGATCCTGGGCCATCACCCGGCGCAACAGGGGAAGAAGCGCCTTCGTCGCCGCGGTCTGCGGCAGCTCCTCTCTGGCCTTCTGATCCAGCACGTCAAACTCGTCGAAGAGGAAGACGGGGCGACAGTCGGCGTCCAACGCTTCGTGAAGGCGGGGCAGGAAGACCCGGCGGAAGAAGCGCCCGCGATCGTCGAAGGCCTCTGCCTCGGGAAGCTCCAGGTCAGCCCGCAGGGCGATCTCGTCGGCCAGGTCGGCCAACACCTGACCCAGCGGGCGGGTAGCTTGATCCTGCAGGTCGAAGTAGACGGGCAGGAAGGCATCAGCCTGGAGAGCGCGCTCCAAGTGGAGAAGGATGCTGGTCTTGCCGATACGGCGTTGACCGAAGAGGAGCAGCGTGCTCGTGTCCGGGTTATTCAGCTCGTGCTCAACCCAGCGCAAAATGTCCTTGCGGTCAAAGAACTTCTCCCCTCGCACGGACATGCCAGCCACGTACGGATTGACCGGTCGAGTCACCGTCTACTTCCCCAACGCCCTGGACACGGAGCAGGCTTAGCGAGCGACCGATGGCTACACACGACTGCGTCGCGTCCGATCATCAAGAGGGCACCCGCCACATGACCAACACCCAGACAAAAACAACCCCCCAGAAGGTGGTGTAATATGAGATCAGTATTCGATATTTGCGCCGTATATCTCGGAAGAATCCAAGCAGGAGAACCAAAGGAG
>CAZEQC010000172.1:0-6377 GCA_964514285.1 uncultured Anaerolineales bacterium
TATCCCAAGCGGCTGGCGACCTGCCGCGACGCTGGACCGTGGTCGTCTGCGCCCTTGCCCTGGCCGCCCTGGCCGTCCCTGTCTGGCTCATCGCCGACTTGGTGTCGGCCTTGGGGGCCGGTGCCAGCATCCTGGTGGGCATCGTTTTCACCGTCACCTTTACCGACATCGCCGTCAGCGAGGCCCGAGCCCGCCAAGAGGTGGAGCGTCTGGCTGCTGAACTGCGCGAGGCGAACCAACGCTTGCGAGAGTACGCGGCCCAGGCCGAGGAGCTGGCGACGATCAAGGAGCGGAACCGGCTGGCCCGCGAGATCCACGACACCCTGGGCCACCACCTCACCGCCGTCAACGTCCAGCTGGAGGCGGCGCGGGCGGTGCTGGATGCCGATCCGGAGCGGGCCCGGCAGGCGGTGGAGAATGCCCAGGCCATGACCAAGCAGGGGCTGGCCGAGGTGCGCAGCTCCGTCGCCGCGCTGCGGGCCTCGCCGGTGGAGCGAAGGCCCCTGCCGGAGGCGATCAGCGACCTGGTCGACGAGCTCGACGCCTCGGGCGTCGTCGCCGAGTTCGCCGTGACCGGCGAGCCGCGGGAGCTGGCGCCGGAGGCGAAGCTGGCGCTCTACCGCGCGGCGCAGGAGGGGCTGACCAACGTGCGCCGCCACGCGCGGGCGTCCTGGGCCCGGGTTCAGCTCGACTACCGGGACCCGGCGCGCCTGCGCCTAACGGTGGAGGACAACGGGGTGGGGAGCGGGTCCGTCGAGGGCGGGTTCGGCCTGCTCGGCGTGGAGGAGCGCATCCGGCTGCTGGACGGCCAGGTGCGGACGGAGACGGCGCCGCGCGAAGGTTTCACGTTGACCGTGGAGGTGCCCGGGTGAGCCCGGTGCGCGTGCTGCTGGTCGACGATCAGGCCATGTTCCGCGAGGGGCTGCGCACCCTCTTCTCCGTCCAGCCGGACCTGAAGGTGGTCGGCGAGGCGGCCAACGGCGAGGAGGCCGTCGAGCTCACGGCGCGCCTCAAGCCCGACGTGGTGCTCATGGACCTGCGCATGCCCGTCCTCGGCGGCGCAGCGGCCACCCGCCGCATCTCGGAGAACCATCCCCGGTGTCGCGTCATCGTCCTCACCACCTTCGACGACGACGAGGCTGTCTTCGAGGGGCTGCGGGCCGGCGCCGTGGGGTATCTTCTCAAGGACGCCTCCTCGGAGAAGCTCTTCGAGGCGGTCCGCGCGGCGGCCCGAGGCGAGTCGTTCCTCTCGCCCTCGGTGGCCGCCAAGGTCGTCTCCGAGTTCAGCCGCCTCTCCCGCCGTACGGCGGCCCACTCCGAGGCGCTGGTGGAGCCTCTCACGGACCGGGAGCTGGAGGTGCTGGAGCTGGTGGCCACCGGAGCGACGAACAAGGAGATCGCCCAGTCCCTCGTCATCGCCGAGGGCACCGTCAAGAACCACCTCACCAGCGTCTACGGCAAGCTGGGCGTGAGCGACCGGACCCAGGCGGCGCTCAAAGGGCGCGAGCTCGGCTTGGTTTGAGAGGAAGCCGATGGCTGTCGGACTCTGACAACTCGAACAGGTGGTAGCGCTGATCTCATTCTGCTGAGAGATTCATCCGATCGGCTGCTTGGGCAAGGACGTCGCTAGTCCGCCAGCAACACATTGACCTTCCGCAGGACCTCCGCCATCGTTCCGGCCGGTAGGTGACATGCCAGCTCGGCTCTTCGAGCTTGCCAATCCAGACTCTTCACCTGATCGGTCAGGATCACGCCTCCGACGTCCAGGCCACTTGGTATGAGCACCTCAAAGGGGTAGCCTTTCACCTGTCCCGTAACAGGGCAGAAGAGGGCCAAGCCAACTTTGCGGTTGTAGGCTGCCGGCGAGAGCACGACCGCTGGTTGTCGCCCTCCGGGTCACATCCCGCCTATGACGTCACACTCCAAGCTGTGACCCGGGATGTGACGGCTGGTACACGACGGGGGGCCGCTCCCGTGGTAGACTAGGCCTCAGTCAAGTCAAACAAGGAGGTAAACAATGGGAGCGATGGTTGAGGTTCGACAGTTATCCAAGACGTACAACGCACACGACGCACCCGCCGTGGACGGCATCGCCTTTCGCATCCAGGAGGGGGAAATCTTCAGCCTCCTGGGGCCTAACGGCGCCGGCAAGACGACGACCATCTCGATGCTGAGCTGCCTGATGCGGCCCAACGACGGCGACGCCCTGGTGGCAGGCCACTCGGTCACCCGAGAGCCGATGGCGGTGAAGGAGGCCATCGGCGTGGTGCCCCAGGAGATCGCCCTTTACGACCGGTTGAGCGGCCGCCAGAACCTGGCTTTCTGGGGGCGGATGTATGATCTGAGCGGGAAGGAGCTCCGCCAGCGCATCGACGAGATCCTGGAGATCACCGGCCTGACGGAGCGCGCCGAAGACCGCGTCGAGTCCTACTCCGGCGGCATGAAGCGCCGGCTCAACATCGGCGTGGGCTTGCTTCATCGGCCGCGCCTGATCTACATGGACGAGCCCACCGTGGGCATCGACCCTCAGAGCCGCCGCAGGATCCTGGACACCATCCAGGACCTGAATGGCGAGGGTATGACCGTCCTCTACACCACCCACTACATGGAGGAGGCCCAGGAGCTCTCCGACCGGGTCGCCATCATGGACCGCGGCCAGGTCATCGCCCTGGGCACCCAGCGGGAGCTGACGGAGCTGGTAGGGGAGAACGAGACCCTGCGGCTCCATCTCGGCGCGGGGCAGTCGGGCGCCCCCCTGGCCGAGGCGCTGACCGGCGCCCCTCACGTCATTGAGGCGTCGGCCCTCAACGGCCAGGTCGTGGTCATCGTCCCGGCCGCGGAGGAGGCGCTCCCGGGCGTCATCGGCGCCGCCACCCGGCTGGGGGTTCGCATCCGCTCCGTCGACATCGAGGAGCCAAACCTGGAGGCCGTCTTCCTCCACCTCACCGGCCGCGCGCTGCGGGACTAGGGGGCTGTGATGAAGAAGATGAAGAAGATAGCGAGCATTGCCTGGAAAGACTTGATCACCACCTTCCGCGACCCCTCGGCCCTGGTGCTGATGCTGGTCACGCCCCTGGCCCTGACCCTGGCCATGGCCTTCGCCTTCGGGGGCTTCGGCGACGGTGGGACGGCCGGGACCGGGCTGTCGGACATCCCCGTCGCGGTGGTCAACCAGGATGACGGGGAGCTGGGCGCCGGGCTGGTGGCGCTGCTCGAATCCGGGGAGCTTGGCGATCTGCTCGCCCCGGTCCGCGAGGACGACGCCGAGGCGGCGCGGGCGGCGGTCGACGCCGACGAGGCCGCGGCCGCGGTCATCATCCCCGCGCATCTGAGCGCCGAGGTGATACCGTCTGATGCCCCTCCTGCTCTAGCCGGATCCGCGATCCGGCGCAGCGACGCCTCGAGCGCCGCTGTCGAGGTGTACGCCAATCCCACCCGCCCCGTCAGCGTCGGTGTGGTGCGGAGCGTGGTCGCGAGGTTCGCGAGCCAGGCCAACGCCACGGTCTCCGGCGTGGAGATCGCCATCGGGCAGCTCGTCCAGACCGGCCGGGTCGCGCCACAGCAGGCGGCCGGCATCGCGCCCAACCTGGCCGAGCGCACCGCGAAAGAGCTGGCGGACGTCGACCTGATCGGCATCGCCGGCCGCGAGACCGCGGCAGTCGAGGAGAGCGGCTTCAACTGGATGGCCTACATGGCGCCGAGCATGGCCATCCTCTTCCTGATGTTCACCGTGACGTCCGGCGGGCGGACGATCCTGGTGGAGCGAGACGAGGGCACCCTCTCGCGCATGCTCACCACGCCGAGCTCTGGTGCACAGGTCCTGGGCGGGAAGGTCTTCGGGGTCTACCTGGTCGGCCTGGCGCAGATGGGAATCCTGATCGTTGCCAGCAGCCTTCTCTTCGGGGTGACCTGGGGCGCGCCGCTGGCCGTGGTGGTGCTTCTCCTCGCTTTGGTGGCCGCGGCCACCGGCTGGGGCATCGCCATCGCTGCCTTCGCCCGCACCGCCGGGCAGGCGAACGTCATCGGCACGGCCGTGACCTTGGTCTTCGGCATCGGCGCCGGCCATTTCTTCCCCCGCGAGGCGCTCCCCACCTGGCTGCAGACGCTGAGCTTCGTCTCGCCCAACGCCTGGGGCTTGGAGGCCTTCATGGCGCTGGGCAGCGGCGGCGGGCTGGGGGAGATCGCCGTGACGGCTGCCGCGCTGCTGGCGATGGCCGGTGTGGCCTTTGGGGCGGCGGTGGTGCTCTTCCGCCGCCAGCTCAGTCAATAGGGAGATGGTAGCTGCCCACCTCTTGCTCCCGCCGGATCACGGATCCGGCGGCGGGGACCACGAGGTGAGCGCTTACGGGAGGTAGTCGACATGAGTAAGATCCTAAACATAGCTTGGAACGACGTGCGCATACAGTTCTCGTATCCTTCATACCTGATCTTCTTTCTCGTCCTGCCCCTGGTCTTCACCGCCGTGCTGGGTGCGGCAGTGGCGGGGGGCGGCGCCGGCGGCGAGGACCTCATCCCGCTGCTGGTGGTGGACGAGGACGCCAGTGACCTTTCGCAGGCCTTGCTGACCGCGCTGGAGGGCTCCGACGTCGTGGAGCCGATCCTGGCGAGCGCCGAGGAGGCGCGGCGGGCCTTCGAGGAGGAGGAAGCCCCGGCCTTCCTGACCATCCCCCAGGGGCTGGGCAAGCGCCTGGCAGCGGGGGAGCCCGTCGAGCTGGAGCTCCGCAAGGCGCCCAACGACAACCGCGGCTTGGCTGTGGAGCAAGCCCTGGCGGCCGCCGCCGGCCGGGTGGAGCAGGACGTGACGGTGGCCCGCGCCAGCCTGGCCGAGGCGGAGGAGCTCCGCCCTTTCGAGACGGCGGAGGAGCGGAGCGCCTACCTGGAGCAGGGGCTGACTATGGCGCAGGCTGCCTCCCAGGATGGTGAGATGCGTGTCGAGCTGACGCGGGCGCCCGAGGTGAACAGCGAGATCGCCACCGGCTTCGAGCAGTCATCGCCCGGGGAGCTGGTGACCTGGGTCCTCATTACCCTGTTGGGGGCCTCCGAACTGCTGGTGGACGAGCGGCTGAAAGGGACGCTGCGGCGGATCTTCGTCACGCCGGCCACCAAGTCGCAGATCCTGGCCGGCAAGGTCGTCGGCCAGCTGGGGTTGGGCATCCTCCAGATGGCGCTGCTGATCGGCTTTGGCGCTCTGGTCTTCAACGTCAACTGGGGTCGCTCCTTTGCCGCCCTGGCGGCCGTCGCCCTGGCCTTCGCCCTGGCGGCCGTGGCCCTGGGCATCACGCTGGGCACCTTCGTGCGCACGCGGCAGCAGGCCTCCGGCCTGACCATCCTCTTCTCCATGCTGCTGGGCGCCCTGGGCGGCGCCTGGTGGCCGCTGGAGATCACGCCGCCCGGCTACCAGGCCGCGGTCAAGGTCCTCCCCTCCACCTGGGCCATGCTCGGCTTTCAGGACGTGATCGTGCGCGGCCAGGGGCTGAGCGGCGTGATGCTAGAGGCGGGGGTGCTGCTCGCCTTCGCCGCCCTCTTCTTCACCATCGGCGTCTGGCGCTTCCGCTACGAGTGACGCTCTCGAGGTGCCTGGCACTTGCCATGTTGGCTTCATTTGCTCTCAACGTGCGCGGTTGGAAGGCCATCTCCGCCCGACGACCGATCATCTAAGTGCCAGGCACCTGACCCCGAGACCCCTCATGGTATAATCCACGGTGTCGACAACCAAGAGCGCCAGAGATGCCCGGCGTCCTGGCGCATTCGGCTAAGCGGCTGCGACTGACGGCCGCATCTATCGAAGAGCCTCAGGAGGTCTCCTATCGTTATGAACGCCACGGAATCAAGGCCCTTGATCGTCACGCTCCAGATGGATCAGGACACCTTTCAGATCTTCGATAAGCTCCGGCAGCAGCACTTCCCGCCGGAGCGGAACGTGGTGCCGGCGCACGTCACCCTCTTTCACGCCCTACCTGGCGAAGAGGAACCAGCCGTCAGTGCCACCTTGCGCAGGGTCTGCCAGGAGACGCGACCCCTCACCATCTCCTTTCCGGGCGTGCGCTTCTTCGGCCACGGGGTGGCGATCGAGGTGGAGGGGGCGGGCCTGCTGGCCGTGCGCCGGCGGCTGGCGTCGGTGTGGCAGCCCTGGCTCAGCGCCCAGGACCGGCAGCCCTTCCGGCCTCATATCACCGTCCAGAACAAGGTCAGCCCCACCGAGGCGCGGGCCTTGTTCGAGCATCTGAGGCCGTCGTGGCAGCCGTTTGCCGGGAGGGGCGAAGGGCTGCACCTTTGGCGCTACCTCGGTGGCCCTTGGGAGCCCGTCCAAGCCTTCGCCTTCGAGCGGGATGGGGCCTAGCTCGATCCCTGGCGCGGGTCGGCTGCGCCGCGAGCGA
>CAZEQC010000173.1:0-6138 GCA_964514285.1 uncultured Anaerolineales bacterium
GGCGGCCAACGACGGCCCGAACCCACCCACCAGGTAGGCCACGCTGATGGTCAGATTCTGCTCGATGTCCAGGCCGGTGGCGGCGATCAGACCCCACATAGTCCACGAGATGGCCAGGGTCAACACGGTGAAGATCAGCATCCTATTCTCCCTTCGTATAGTATCATCGTACGCACGGTATGAGTGTACCACGCGAAGGGTTGGAGCGTCATCCTCCAGAAGTTGGATTGGGAGTTGGAAAGCATGGCGTGAGAAAAACTGACGGGCGTTACGTTCCCAGGGCGATGAGGACCAGCGGCAGATCCACCAGGATGCGCGCGATGATTACGAAGACCAGGTTCCGCCGCCACACATAGAGCGCGGTGAGGATCGCTCCCAAGGGCAAGACGACCCCCACGACGTGGGCCAGGCTCCAGCCGGCGAGGTGTGTGAGCACGAAGACGGCCAGACTGGTAAGCGCACTGATCCACGGGCGGCGGGTCAGCTCGATCAGCCGTTCGATGGCGTAGCCTCGGAACAGGATCTCCTCTGTGACGCCCGCGGTCAATGCGCTGAGGAGCAGGAGACCCGGCGTGGAGCCGCTTGCCGTGTCCACGATGCCCCCCGACTCCGGAGCAGGGAGGATCTGGCTGATGAGAACGGTCAGCAGAGGGACGCTCACCGACAGGAGCACCCCAAGCCCCACGGCCAGGGCCGCCACGCGCCACGTCAGGCGCTGAATGCCCAGGGAGACCAGCGATCTCCCCTCGCCCCACCGCGTCAGGACCAGGAGACGGAGAGCCAGCTTCGCTCACGGAGGCGGTGCCTCAGGTGACACGATTCTACCATACCCTGTTCGCTGGGCCAACAGTAACACGGCGGATTTCTCTGTTCATCGCGTCCAACCTTAACTCGGTGACTCGTAGTCTAGTGGAGCCCCTTGGGCGGCACAGATCCTTCCACCGCATCTCTGTGGTCGCCGCTTCGGGCCCCCTGTTCAGCTTGAAGGGGCAAACCGGTGCCCCCTGCAGGCAGACTTCCGGCCCGTCCTGAAGATTGATAGGGTCAACAGACGCTTCATCGAGACGTCGTGCTCCTCTGAGAGCTCTGACTAGGGCCGAGCGAGTGAGCATCGTGGGCCAGGGCGGTCAAGGGCGTCAAGAAGGGCAATCCGAGATCGAAGACGAAGAAGAGCAAGCCGCTCAGCCTCAGCATGGCCGGAGCCACGAGGCGCCCGGCGATCCATGCGCCGGGAAACCAGAACAGCAGAATGACCAACGTCCAGGGCCAGAGGGCGGCCAATAGGCGCAGCGTAGGACCCGGCACGCGGGTTCGCCACCAGCTGAGAGGCGCCCCAATGGTTGCTCCCGCAGCGCCAGCCACGATGCCGATGAAGGGCGCCACGAACCCCCCGCCCACCAGGAGCAACGCGATCGACAGCATAATGAGAACCAACCCCCCGCGCCGGCGTTGGACGAACTTGGCTGACCAGACGATGATCCCGAGACCAAACACGACGGCCAGGATGCCCGTGACGAGAAAGCTGGGGACGACGGTCATCGCGGGCAGGCAGGCGTGCCACGCGGTCTGGGGCTGGCAGGGAGGACCGATGGCGTTGAAGGCAAGGCCGTCCGGTCTACCAGAACCCTGAAGTGTCTCGAACACGCCGTGCCCTGCGCCCAGCAGACCCGCGTAGATACCGAGGGCCGAAGCGGCTATTCGCCTCGCGTTTGTCACGCCGCCTCCCTCTGGATGTCCTTGGCAAAGGCCGACACGATGGCCACGATCATGAGCCCAAGGATCAGGATGGGAACGAGAAAGCCGCTGTTGAGAAGCCACTCGTTGAAGAAGTGGCCGACAGCAAACTGCCCCAGGGTCCAGGCCAGGAAGGCGATCAGGGCCCAGGGCCAAAGCCTCGCCAGGAGACGAGTGAGACGGGACGGCTTGCGGGTCACGGGGGCGTTGATGCGCGTTCCCACGGCACCGGCCACGATGCCTATCAGGGGAGGGAATAGACCCCCTCCCACCAGCAGCAGGGCAACAGACAACAGCATCAGAATGAGGCCACCACGCCTTCGCTGAACGAAGAAGGCAGCCCACACCATAGTCGTGATGCCGACGATCACTGCCAGGATACCAGTGACCAGGAAGTTGGGGATGATCGTCATCGCGGGCTCGCAAGCATGCCACACCTCTTCCGGGTTGCAGGGCGGACCCATGGAGGCGATGAAGATCCCCTCCGGTCGGACGTTGCCCTGCATGATCTCGAAAACGCCGTGCTCCGGACCACCGAACCCAGCGAAGATGCCCAGGGCAGAGGCCAAGATGCGCGTTGCTCGTCTCATTCGCGCCCCCTTAGCTTCTCAGGCAGATCCTTCGCCCAGGCGCGAATTGCCTCCCAATCGCGGATGTCGCTGGCTGGCTCGCTGCCGGCGAACCGGTTGATGGGGAAGGGCAGCTTGGCCGGGTCGAACTTGCCGCCGAATACCGCAACAGTCGCCGGGGAGAACCAGGGGAACTTCGCCAGCGCCTTGTCGAGCTGTCGGCGCGCGTCCTGGAACTGCTCCTCCTCGTCTTCAACCGGGCCGAGCGCGAAGACTGCCACCGGGCGGTCCCCAAGGGCCTGGCGGTGCCGCGACAGAAAGCGGCGGGCATGTCTGTGCCAGCGGTACATGTAGAGGGCTGCGCCAAGGACGATGGCGCCGTAGTCCTCCAACTCGCGGACCTCCCGGGCAGGGCGCAGGTCCACCGGATACCCACGTTCACGCAGGGCGGCAGCGACAGCTTCTGCGACCTCCTGCGTCGAGCCATATCGGGTCGCATACGCGACCAGGATCGTGTCGGTCATAGGTCTTGTCCTCCTTACTTCAGGGTAGGTGAGCTTCTCCCTTGTGTTACGGCGTCTCCCACCCTGGGCTCACGTCTGGTCCAACCGGACGCTGCGTGCGAGCCGCAGAAGCCCAGCACCGATCAGCAGCCACCAGACCAGCCAGAGTAGGCCATTGATGGGCATCAGAGCAGGGGCGATCGCGGGCGCGACGACGAGGCTCAGCTGGTTTGCCAGCGTGAGAGTGCCGGCCAGGAGCCCCAGGTATCCAGTGCCCCGACTGAATGCCTCGCTTTTCAACGTGACGCCCGAGGTGACCGCGCCACCGACGGCGATAAACAGGAAGCCGACGGTCTCGGGAGTGGCCCGGGTCCCGGCATGGACGGCCAACCCCGCCGCCACGATCTGTGATCGCTGCGCCTGGCTGGTCGCGGCCGCGTAGGCCTCGCTGAGGGAGAGCGTTGCGGTCGCCGCAGCCGCCCGGGCGGAGACGAAGACGGCCACGCCTAGGAACGCAAGGAAGGCCCCGATCGCCATCGACGACGGAGACGTCTGGCACAATGCGACGTAGAGGGCGACGAACATGAGGCCGATGAGCGAGATCGAGACGATGTCCAGAGCGTTGAGATAGAAGAGCCCCAGGATCCGGCTTCGCTGGAAGAGTGCGAACCAGGCCTGCGGCGTCGTTGGGTAGGCCTCACCTGCAAGAAGAATTAAGAACTGACTCATGTAGAGTAGCGCTGCAACGAACGGGGCGATACCGCCGGTCCGGTAGAGGCCAACCCAGGCAGCGCGTCCGGTCTCGACACGGGATGACCTATCCATTGGACACGTCCTCGTGATCGTGCACCTGCACGTCGTGAGCAAACGCCGCGACGATGGACAGGATCATCAGGCCCAGATAGCTGAAGGCAAACACGTTCAGCACCTGAAATGCTGTGTCAGCGTCGAGGAACACTGTGAGCGGCCAGCCTGTGATGATGATCATCACCGACACGGCGAAGCATAGCACAAAGGCTACCAAGGATCCCAGCCAGATTCTAGATAGAGGAGCGCGCAGGCTTTCCGGGAGCAGCCTGCGCCAGACGTTCAGCGGCTTCCCAATCCGGGTGGCCACAAGGCTGGCCGGGATGCCAAAGAAGATGGGAGGCGCGAAGCCGCCGCCAACTAGCCAAAGGATTGCCGAGAGGAGCATCAGAACAGCAGCCCCGTGCTTCTTGTGAACGCCCGCCACCGACCAAGCTGTAGCCGCAAAGGCGACGAGGACGGCGAGTATGCCGGTGATGAGGAAGTTGGGAACGATAGTAACGGCCGCCTCACCACCGTGCTCCCATATCTTCTGCGCTGGACCGATCGCATCGATCATGAAGCCCTCGGGCGCCCGGTTCCCTTGAAGGATCTCAAAGATGCCGTGCTCGATGCCGGCAAGCCCCACGAGCACGCCCAACGTGGCGCTCACCATTCGAGTTGCGTCGATTCTCTTCATATCGTGTACGCCTCCTTCGCCCTTGCCCGCGTTGCGTCAGCTTATCGCTGTTCGGCGATATCACGAAAGGTCACCGATGGATGATGATACCGTCCGTTGATGTCGGTAGACGACTGGATCGGGAATCGGGATCGGATCTGGATGGCCCTCTGGGGGCAGAAGTTGATGCAGGCGAAGCACCCATAGCACGTCACGTCCTTCCTCCAGACCGGTCTCCCGTCGACGATCTCGATACTCTGACTTGGGCAGACGGTCTCACAAACCCCGCAGCCGGTGCAGGCCGAGTCGTCGTAGAAGCGCAGCAGGTCCTGATACATGAAACGGTGCAACTCGTAGTTGACGGACATGGGGATCAGCGAGGCCATGGCCTTGCTCCATCCTGGCATCTCATAGGAGGCCTCGGTGTCTGGCTTCACGTACGGCTGCCGCTCCAGGATGTGGGCGCTCAACGTGTCTAGCTTTCTCTGCATGTCGATTTCCAATTGACCGATGCGTTCGGGGGTAGCCAACGACGGAAGGTCCTCTCCCAGTCGTCTATTGCGGGCATTATTCCACCGTCACCCGGACCGCGGGCCTGGTATCTGGGACCCTCAGGAACAAGAGAAGCACCAGACCGCACAGGGCCAGGATGACGCCGTTAGTGTAGAAAGGAACCCGCGGCCCGAATGTCTCGTACAGCCACGCGCCACCCAGTGGGCCAATGGCCGCGCCCAAGCCGTTGCACATCACATACAGTCCGTAGGCCCGTCCGCGCTGCTGCCTGCCGGTCAGGTCGGCGACCAGCGCTTGCTCTGCCGGGTCGCCCGCCGCGTAGCAGGCCTCCTGGAAGGCCCAGATCAGGGCGAGCGCCATCACACTCCCCAGCGCCGGGATCACGAAGGACGTGGCGGCGGCCGCTCCCAACCCCAGGAGCATCATGGGCTTCCGTCCGAAGTGGTCGGCCATTTTGCCTAGCCAGGAGGGCAGCAGCGCCCACACCAATCCGGTGGGCAGAAACGCCCAGGAGAGCGTCTCCACGCCAACCCCGAGTCGTTCCTGCAGAAAAATGATCAAAATCGGCGCGATCATAGCCGCTCCGGCACCCGTCGCCAGCGTCACCAGCAGGAGGAGCAACCACGTCCGAGACCAACGAATGGGCTCGCTGTCCACCTCGTGACGTCCAGGGTGCGTCTCCGGCAAGCTGCGCAATGTGAGGAAGAGCGCGAGCACGTTGATGGCCGCGTAGAGGAAGAATAGCCGCGTCCAGCTGCCCAACTCCGTCACCTGGCCCCCGATGCTAATCCGTGCGTTGAGCACGGTGAAGCCGAGGAAGGTCCCGGCGATGGCACCCCGGCTGCTGGCCTGGGCCACCTGGCCGAAGGTGCTGCCGCGTTCTTGCTCACCAGCCACATCGGCGGTGATGGCGCTTGTCGAAAGCCAGGTAAGCGAAGACGCAACCCCCTGGAGGATCCGCGCCAGCGTGAGGGTCCAGACCCGGTCGCTGAGGGCGAAGCTGACCATCGAGACGGCGTAGACGGCGACGCCGGCGACGAAAAACAAGCGGCGCCCCAAACGGTCCAGCGCCCACCCCACCAGCGGGCGTAGCAACACCGTCATAAGGGAAAAGGCGGAGTAGAATAGCCCGATCTCCACCACGGTGGCGCCGATCTCCTTCCCGTGCACCGGCAGCAGCAGGCTGAGCATGAAGAAAGGCATCGAAACGAGGAACACAGTTGTTCTGAGCGTTCTTAGTGTGTCTTTGGGGGAGGACGTTTCCATAGCTGGCCTCTCACTCAACGCGTCGCGACGAGCTAACTATTCACCTTGTCAACTGGCAAAGCCATGAGCGGGCTGTGTAGGCGCCGGA
>CAZEQC010000174.1:0-6127 GCA_964514285.1 uncultured Anaerolineales bacterium
ACGTGGTCGTCTTCGTCGGCGGCCTCGACGGGACGCAGGAGGGGGAGGAGCTCGACCGGGTGGGCGGCTCGGTCCGGCTGCCCGGGCAGCAGCCGGCGCTGATCGAGGCCCTGGCGGAGGCGAACCCTAACCTGATCGTGGTGGTGGAGAGCGGCGGGGTCGTCGCCCTGGACCCCTGCCTCGACGCGGTCAAGGGGTTCCTCTACGCCTTCTACCCCGGCCAGGAGGGCGGTCGGGCCATCGCCCGGGTCCTCTTCGGCGACGTCAACCCGGGGGGGAGGCTGCCGGTCACCATGCCCCGCGGCGACGGCCAGCTGCCGGATTGGGGAACGTTCGATTTCTCCGGCGACTTGGTGGACGGCTTCGGCTACCGGCGCTTCGACGCCCTGGGGCTGACGCCGCAGTATGCCTTCGGCCACGGCCTCAGCTACACCTCCTTCGCCTACGGCGGCCTGACCCTGACGCCCGGCACGCGAGGGCGAGAGTCCGGCACCAGGGGCACGCTGGCCATAGGTCACCGGGGATCCGATCGCCAGATCCCGTCTTCCTGGCGGGCGCGAAGCCCCTTGGCAGCACCGCAAGCGGGGACGTGGCGATCCCCGAGGAGCGCACGACCTGCGGAGCGGCAGCCGGGGTCTCTGCCGGGCCGTACCGGCGCCGAGCCCGCCTCCGGGGAGCTCCCCTTGCAGGTCAGCGTGCAGGTGACGAACACCGGCGCCGTCACCGGGGACGAGGTGGTCCAGCTCTACACCGGCGTCACCTTCGCCGATCCGCAGGCGCGGGAGCTGATCCCCATGCCGGCCAAGCAGCTGCGCGGCTTCCGCCGGGTCACCCTGGCGCCGGGGGAGACCCGGCCGGTCACCTTCACCCTGGGCCCCGAGGAACTCGCCTTCTGGTCGGTCCCCGACGACGCCTTCCGCGTCGAGGCCGGGACGTACGTGGTGCGCGTCGGCGGGGCCTCGGACCGCCTGCCGCTCTCCGGCACCGTCCGCCTCAGGTCCTCCCTGCTCTATGACAGCGCCAGCGGCGCCACGACCCCGGCCCGCGGCCCCGTCCTGCCGGACGCGGCCCTCGGCCGCCCGGTGACCTGCTCGTCCGTCGAGACCGGGACCGAGACCACCGCCTGCGCCTATGCCGTCGACGGCGACCTGACCACGCGCTGGAGCAGCGCGTTCTCCGACCCGCAGGCGATCGCCGTCGACCTGGGCGCCCGGCAGCGCGTGCGGCGCGTGATCCTCCGCTGGGAGGCGGCCTACGGACGGGCCTACCGGCTCCAGCTCTCCGACGACGGTGTCCGTTGGCGGGACGTCTACACCACCACCGTCGGTGACGGGGAGGTGGACAACCTGGACGTCAGCGGCACGGGGCGCTACGTGCGCATGCTGGGCGAGGAGCGGGGCAGCGAGTGGGGCTACTCCCTGTGGGCCTTCGAGGTCTACGCCAGCCCGCTCCCGCTCTACCTGCCGCTGGTGCTGCGGGGGAGCGGGTCGTAGCGTCCGACCGCCACCTTGCGCCACCGACCGACCTGGCGTACAATCATACCTGGCCGTCCGTCGCATCAGAGGCACCGGACGGCGTCGAAGGCACGATCGCCACGCGGAGACAAGTCCAATGCCCCTCTGCCGTCCTCCGTGCCGCCTTCGTGTGACGCTGTGTCGTCGTTCTGACTAGCCAGAAGCCGCCGTAGATCCTAACCGCTAAGGAGGTCGCTGTGACCCAGTCGCCGAATCGCTTCACCTCGGACAGATCAGATGAACCCTCCCAGCCTCGCCAGATGGGAACGAACCTGGCCCAGACCGTCATCGCCGCTTGCCAGGGCAGTCAGGAGGCCGCCACCCAGCTGGAGCCCTTCCTGGACGACCTGGCCCAGCAAGATGACTGGCGCGAGCTCGCCGCGATGCTCCGGCGTGTGCTGGAGGGCGAGCGCGACCCGAACGTCCTGCTCCCTGGGCTCGACGTCATGGACACCCTCGTCGTCCGCCAGGTGCTGCGCGGCCTGGGGGAGGAGGAGCCCCCCTCCTCTGCCTATGACCCCGACGTCCATACGGTCCTCACCCATCTCCGCCAGCAGTGGCAACCCGTCATTGAGGTCGTCATCATCGCGGCTCAGGCCGAGGGGCGGAGACCCGAGGGCCTGGACACCCTCCTGGAGCAGCTCGACGAGAGCGACGACTGGCACGAGCTGGCCGGCGCCCTGCGCCGCATCGTGGAGGGCGAGCGCGCCCCCCAGGCCCTCTTCCCCGGCCTATCTGGCGCCGAGGCCCTCATCGTCGGAGAGGTGCTGCGCGGCCTGGGGGTGGAGACGGGCACGCCGCGCATGCTGGGGCCCGAGGCGGAGGGGCCTGGCCGCGAGGTCAACCTGGACGATCTGTTCACCATGGTCGCCCAGGCCTCCCGCCCCGACGCGCCGCCGGAGATGGGCGAGCAGCTCCACGCTATCACCGACCGGGTGGCCCGCGACCCCGAGGCGCCGGACGAGCTGCGGGCCCTCTGCCGGGTCCTCAATCGCGTCCTCGCCGGCGATCGGGACCCGGACCTCTCGGACCTCCCGCCGGGTCTGGCCCAGCGCGCGCGGCGGATGCTGGCGTCGATCTGAGGCTCCCCCCCGGGCGCGTTGTACCGTGCCCGCGGGCGTGGTCACCTTCGTCTGGTCGTTTGCCATGCATTGAGCGATGGCACGTGCGCTCCTGCGGAGCGCCGCTGGCTTGCGAATCCAGCGGGAGCATGGATGGTGAGCGGCTGTGGGCGGCTTGCGAATCCAGGGGGAGCGAGATCGATTTGTCGTGCGCTACGCAGCCGCAGGCGGAGCAGCGCCGGGCGCCGAGCGCGATTTGTGCCTTGCGCCTCTCCGTGCTACAATCATCGCGCCGCCGTCCGCGGTGCAGCGAACGACCATAGCAGATTCTCTCTCATGCCGAGGAGGCGCCATGCCCGCAACCAACGTCATCGAGACCCGGGGCTTGAGCAAGCGCTACGACGGCGTGCAGGCCCTGCGGGACCTCGACCTCTCCGTCCGCGAGAACTCCATCTTCGGCTTCCTGGGGCCCAACGGCGCCGGCAAGACCACCACCATGAAGCTCCTCCTGGGCCTGATCAAGCCCACCGCCGGGGGCGGCACCGTCTTTGGGAGGGACATCGTCTCCGAGAGCGTCGAGATCCGGGCCCGCGTCGGCTACCTGCCGCAGGACCCCCGCTTCTACGAACACATGACGGCCCGGGAGATGGTCACCTTCACGGCCAAGTTCTTCTTCAAAGGGCCCGAGCCCGCCATCCGGGAGCGCGTCGACGAGATGCTCCATCTCGTGGGCCTCTTCGACGCGGCCGATCGCCCCATCAAAGGCCTCTCCGGCGGCGAGCGCCAGCGCGTGGGCATCGCCCAGGCTCAGGTCAACTATCCCGACCTCCTGATCCTCGACGAGCCCGCAGCCTCCCTCGACCCCCTGGGCCGGCGGGACGTCCTCCAGGTGATGGAGCAGCTGCGCAAGCACACCACCATCTTCTACTCCACCCACATCCTGGACGACGTGCAGAAAGTGAGCGACACCGTGGCCATCCTCAACCACGGCGAGCTCGTGGCCCACGGCCCCATCGAGGCGCTCCTGTCCGGCGGGGAGGGCACGGCCTACGTCGTCCGGTTCCGCGGCGACGCCGAGGCGGCCCGCGCCCGGGTGGAGCCCCAGCCCTGGGTGACCGAGATCCAGCCCCGGCCGCTGGAGGAGGGGACCGAGTGGTTCGTCACCGTCTCCGATCCGGACCTCGCCGAGCGCCGTCTCTTGCGGCTGCTCCTGGCCGATGAGGCGTTGGCCGTCTGGGCGTTCCGTCGCCGGGCCTACGAGCTGGAGGATGTCTTCACCACCATCGTCGAAGGAGGCGTCCATGACCGCCAATAGCGAGTTCGAGCTGAGACAGGAGAGCGGGTGGCGCCGCGGGCTCGGCAACCTGATGGACGCCGGCTTCGCCGCCTGGTGGTCCACCGACCTCTGGTGGGTCCAGACCCTGCTCTGGACCGGCATCATCAACGTCATCCTGGCCGGCCTCCTCTGGGGCGCGCAGGCCTTCGAGCCCCAGGAGGCCCCCGCGCTCTTTGCCGTCTTCGGCGGCCTCTTCCCGCCCATCGCCGTCACCATCATCATGCAGGACGCCGTCGTCGGCGAGAAGCTATCCGGCACGGCGGCCTGGGTGCTCTCCAAGCCCGTCTCCCGCACCGCCTTCATCCTCTCCAAGCTCATCCCCAGCGCCGTCGGCGCCGTGGCCACCATGACCCTCCTCCCGGCCGCGGCGGCCTACGTCCAGTTCTCGCTGGCCGGCGCCGCGCCGCGCCCCCTCGCCTACCTGCTGGGGCTGGGCGTCTTGGCCGCCAACCTGCTCTACTTCCTCAGCCTGACCGTCCTGCTGGGGGTGCTGGCGAACAACCGCGCGGTCGTCATCGGCGTGCCGCTGGCCCTCGCCTTCGGCCAGCAGTACCTGCTGGGCATGATCCCCGCCCTCCGCTACGTGTTGCCGTGGACCCTCGTCCTGCCGCCGCCCGGCGCCGAGGGCCTGAGCGGGGCGATCGCCGCGTCGATCATGGCCGGTCAGCCCCTCCCGTCGCTGATCCCGCTCTACGTCGTGCTTGCCTCCATCGTCCTCTTCTCCGGGATAGCCGTATGGCGCTTCCAGCACCAGGCGTTCTGATATGCAGATCATCACCCCGACGCAGATCGACGCCGACCAGGTGGCCTGGGAGGGCGCCCTGGAGCCGCAGGCCGAGATGCTCAAGGGCGCGCCGGCGCGGCCGCGCGTCACCCTGGGCGTGCCCGTCTGCTGGCCCGCCGCGGACGCCGTGGAGGGCGAGACCGGCCGGCCCTGGTCCCCGCCGTCCGCCGGCCGCAGCTACACCCTCGTCCGCCTGGCCTGCACCCTCCATCCGCCCGCCGAGGCCCGCACCCGCTACAGCGAGGCCATGCTGCGGGCCTACCTGCGGCCCCACAGCGCGGGGGCGGGCCGCGTCGTGGCCCACGACCTCTACCCTCAGCGCCTCTCCGTCGAGGAGACCGGCACCGTCAAGATCGGGCTGGGGCCCGATCTCAAATTTGCCGACGCGCTGGCGGTCAAGCTGCTGGAGATAGGCGCCGAGATCGAGTTCCCGCAGGTCTTCCCCGTGGTGCAGGGCTACGGCCTGGGGGAGAGCCGCCCCTACTGGCGCTTCGCCCACCACTCGGGGCGCCCGCTGCTGGGCTGCCAGTCGGTCTACGCCGTGCTCGACGCGCCGCGGGCGGCCGACGGCGTGCGGCTGACCGTGGAGCTGGTGGCGACGCTGGAGACCCGCTTCGGGCCGATCCGCATGGGGCTGCCGCAGGAGGCGCACGCGCACATCCAGCACGCCATAGGCGCGTGAGAGGCGTACGACGTGACACAGAGAGCCACGGAGGAGGCACCGAGAACCACAGAGAACGACAGAGAGAAAAAGGGTAACGACCTCTGTCGTTCTCTCTGTGCCTCCGTGTCCCCTCTGCGTTGCTCTGTGGTGTAAAAGATATGACCGAGATCTAGCCCGCCAAGGAGGTTGCCGTGACCGAGCTTTCGATCCACTTCACCTCGGACGAGAAGGACCCGTCGTCGCCCCTCGCCGTGCGGCTGTTCCGGCCCGGCACCGGCAACTGGACCGACCCGGTGCGCTTCGAGCCGCCGCTGGACGACGACGTGCTGGACGACCTGCGCTGGTACCTGGAGCGCTTCACCCAGTGGCCCACCGGCCCGGACTACGAGAAGGCCGAGCGGATCGAGGCCCGGATGGAGGACTGGGGCCGGGCCCTGCTGGCCAGCGTCACGCCGGACCGGGAGTCGGCCCAGGTCTGGCGCCAGTTCGCCGACGCCTCTGACCCCGGCAAGCTGGTCACCATCGACGCCACCGACCCCCGCGTGCTGCGGCTGCCCTGGGAGCTGCTGGCCGACGAGGGCGGCCACCTCTTCTCCGCCGGCATCGGCGTGCGGCGGCGGCTGAAGAGGATCGCGGCCTCTCTCCAAAGGGAGGACGACCTCTTCGACCTGCCGGTGCGCGTGCTGGTGGTCGTCTCCCGGCCGGATGACGCGGGCTTCATCGACCCCCGCGCCGTCTCCCGCCCCCTGCTCGACGCCCTGGACGCCC
>CAZEQC010000175.1:0-6116 GCA_964514285.1 uncultured Anaerolineales bacterium
TTCACGCCCGCTGCGACGACAGCGTGACGCGGATCCTCACGCCTGGGGCAAGCGACGTCGAATCTGGGCAGGAATTGCCTGGGCAGGAATTGCCCATCCGGCGCTCCCGAGGATACGCGCCCTATCCCATACACCTCCCTTTCAAAGCGCCGCAGATCCTGGCGGTGGGTGGAGAGCTGAAGAACACCTTCTGCCTCACCCGGGACCAGTACGCGTTCCTCAGCCAGCACATCGGGGATATGGAGAACTACGAGACCCTCAAGTTCTTCGAGCGCATGGTGGAGCAGCTGAAGCGCACGTTCCGTATTGAGCCCCAGATCATCGCCCACGACCTCCATCCCGGCTATCTGTCCACACGCTACGCCAAGGAGCTAGCCGGGGCCTACGACGCCCGCATCGCCATCCAGCACCACCACGCCCAGGTCGCCTCCTGTATGGCCGAGCACGGGCTGACGGGTGAGCGTCCCGTCATCGGCGTCGCCTTCGACGGCACCGGCTACGGCACCGATGGAGCGATCTGGGGCGGCGAGTTCCTGATCATGGACTATGGCTCCTTCCGGCGAGCGGCCCATCTCAACTACGTGCCGCTTCCGGGCGGTGACGCCGCCATCCGCCGGCCTTACCGCATCGCCCTGGCCCACCTTTGGGCCGCCGGCGTGCCCTGGGACGAGGATCTCCCCCCGGTTCGGGCTGCCTCACCCGAGGAGCGGCGGGTGCTGGCCCAGCAGCTGGAGCGGGAGGTCAACACCGTCTCCACCTCCAGCAGCGGGCGGCTCTTCGACGCCGTCTCCGCCCTGGCCGGCGTGCGGCAGGAGATCAACTACGAGGCCCAGGCCGCCATCGAGCTGGAGACTCTCACACAGGAAGATGTCGACGAGGGCTACAGCTTCGCCTACGGCCAGGGCCCCGCCATCGACACGGCGCCGCTCATCCGCGCCGTGGTCACCGACGTGAAAGCCGGCGTCCCCCCCGGCGTCATCGCCGCCAGGTTCCATAACGGCTTGGCCCGGATGATCCGTGATGTCTCTATCGAGCTGCGGGAGGAGAGCGGCCTGGACGAGGTCGCCCTCTCCGGTGGGGTCTTCCAGAACGTCACCCTGCTGGGGCGCCTCCTGCCGCTCCTGCGGCAGGCAGGCTTCACCGTCTATACGCACCGCCTGGTGCCACCCAACGACGGGGGGCTCTCGTTGGGTCAGGCCGCCATCGCAGCCGTGAAGGGCGAACGATGAAGCTCACCGACAGGTTCCGAGACCCCGAGGCCGCCCGCGCCGTCGCCCAGGCCATCCGCGCCCGCTCCACCCGTCCCGTCCGGTTGATGGAGTTCTGCGGGGGGCACACGCACGCCATCCTCCGCTTCGGCATCCCCTCCCTCCTGCCGGAGACCGTCGAGCTTCGTTCCGGGCCGGGGTGTCCCGTCTGCGTCACCTCCGCCGGCGACCTGGACCACGCCATCGCCTTGGCCCAGGTACCGGACGTCATCCTGACCACCTTCGGCGACATGGTCCGCGTGCCCGGCAGCCGTACGTCCCTGGCCGAGGCCAAGGCCAACGGCGCCGACATCCGCGTGGTCTACTCGCCGCTGGACGCCCTGCAGGTGGCGCAGAGGAACCCCGACCGACCGGTGGTCTTTCTTGGCGTGGGGTTCGAGACCACGGCTCCCATGGTCGCTTCGGCGGTGCTGACGGCCGAGGACGAGGGGCTGGACAACTTCAGCGTCTTCAGCACCCACAAGCTGACCCCGCCGGCCACCCTGGCCATCCTCAGCACGGGAGAGGTCGCCCTGGACGGCGTCATCGGCCCCGGCCACGTGACCACCATCATCGGCTCTAACGCCTGGCGTTTTCTCCCCCAGGCGCATCACATGGGCTGCGCCATCGCCGGGTTCGAGCCCCTGGACCTCCTCAGGGCTATCCTGGCCCTGGTGACGATGATCGAGGAGGATCGCCCGGCGGTCGATAATACCTACGCCCGCAGCGTGAGGCCCGGGGGTAACGTCCCGGCGCAGCAGGCCATAGAGCGCGTCTTCCAGGTGACCGACGCGGCATGGCGCGGGTTCGGCACCCTCCCAGCCAGCGGCCTCCAAATCGCTGAACGCTACGCTCGCTTCGACGCTGCCCGCGCGTTCTCGGTCGATGATGCCGGTCGATCCGATGTGCCGCCCAGCCGGGAGCCGCCGGGCTGTCGCTGCGGCGACGTCCTGCGAGGCGAGCTGCTCCCGCCCGAGTGCCCCCTATTCGCCAAGGGGTGCACGCCGCAGAGCCCCATCGGGCCCTGCATGGTCAGCGCCGAGGGCGCTTGTGCCGCCTACTACAAGTACGGCGGCCGCCCCGCCTAGAGCACCTACCCGTTCAGGAGGGTCTATGAAAGTGATCGCCGAACTGACGGTCGTCCCCATCGGCGTCGGCACCTCGCTGTCCGAGTACGTCGCCGTCTGCGAGCGGATCCTCGCCGAGGCCGATCTGACCGTCGAGCTTCACGCCAATGGGACGAACGTCGAGGGAGAGTGGGACGCCGTGTTCACGGCCATCAAGCGCTGCCACCAGGAGATCCACAAGCTCGGTGCCCCGCGGATCTACACCACCATCAAGGTCGGCACCCGGACCGACAGGGAGCAGACCATGGCCGAGAAGATCCAGAGCGTCGAATCCAAAGCGGGGACATCCGCCGCGTGAACGGGGCCAAGGCGTCACCGAGACTCGGCCCACAAGCGATGTCTGATAAGCGCATCGACTACGACCAAATCGCCCCCACCTACAATCAGCGGTACGCCACCAACAGCCTGGGCCAGGTAGCGGACGCTCTGCTCGCCCTGGCGGCGGAGATCTCGGCCCAGCGCGTGCTGGAGGTCGGCTGCGGCACCGCCCGCTGGCTGGCCGATCTGACCAAAGAGCGCCGTCAGCTCTGGGGCCTGGACGCCTCCATCGGCATGCTGCGCCAGGCACGCCAGCGCCCGATAAGGCTCGTCCTCGTTCAGGGCCAGGCCTTGCAGACCGCCTACCGTGATGCCGCCTTCGACCTGGTCTTCTGCGTCAACGCCATCCACCACTTCGCCGATCCGCAAGCCTTCGTCCAGGAAGCCCATCGGCTGCTCAGGCCGGGCGGCGCCCTCGCGGTCGTCGGGTCGAACCCCCACGATGGACGCGGTAGGTGGTACGCGTATGATTACTTCGAGGGCACGCTGGAGACGGACCTGCGGCGCTTCCCCTCTTGGGGGACCATCTTCGACTGGATGGTGACCGCGGGCTTTGAGCCGGTCGAGTGGCGGCTGGTGGAGCGGATCGTGGATCACAAGGTAGGGCGCGATGTGCTGGACGACCCATTTCTGCAGAAGGACGCCTGCTCCCAGCTGGCGCTCCTCAGCGATCAGGCCTACGCCGCTGGCCTGCGACGCATCGAGGCAGCGCTGGAGAAAGCCGCGGCAGCTGGCGAGACGATCGTTTTCCCGGCCGAGATTCACCTCGGCGCGTTGATTGGCCGCTTACCAGACGACGATCATAGAGAATAGAGGAAGGACGTGATGAGGAACGAGAAGGTAATCCGCATGGCCCACGGCGCGGGCGGCAAGATGATGAACGACCTGATCCGCCAGGTCTTCGCCGCCCCGCTGGACAATCCCCACCTCCGTCAGCTGGCTGATTCCACCGTGATAGATCTGGCCGCATGCAAACGCGCAGATCTGCAAACCTGCAACTTGCACCTGGCAACGTCGACCGACTCCTTCACGGTCCGCCCCCTGATCTTTCCCGGCGGCGACATCGGTTCCCTCGCTGTCCACGGCACGGTCAACGACGTCGCCATGAGCGGCGCCAGGCCCCTCTGGCTCACCGCCGGCTTCATCCTGGAGGAAGGCCTCCCCATGGAGACCCTGGAGCAGATCGTGCGCTCGATGGCCGAGGCGGCGGAGGAAGCGGGCGTGCAGATCGTGGCCGGCGACACCAAGGTCGTCGAGCAGGGTCACGGCGACGGCCTCTACGTCAACACCGCCGGCGTGGGCATCGTGCCCGGCGGCGTGACCATCGGCCCGGACCGCGCCCGGCCCGGCGACGTGGTGCTGATCAACGGCACCCTGGGCGACCACGGCATCGCCGTGCTCAGCAAGCGGGAGGGCCTCACTTTCGAGACCGACCTCATCTCCGACAGCGCGGCGCTGAACGGGCTGGTGGAGGCCCTCTTGGCCGCCGCGCCTCACGTCCACTGCCTGCGCGATCCTACCCGCGGCGGCCTGGCGGCGGCCCTGAACGAGCTCGCCGAGACCTCCCAGGTCGGCATCGAGATCGAGGAGGCGGCCGTGCCCGTGCGCCCCGCCGTGGCCGCGGCCTGCGAGATGATGGGCTTCGATCCCCTCACCGTAGCCAACGAGGGGAAGATGATCGTCTTCGTGCCGCCCGAGGAGGCCGAGGCGGCGCTGGACGCTATGCGGGCCCATCCGCTGGGGGCGAACGCAGCCCGCATCGGCGTCGTCACCGCCGACCACCCGGCCCTGGTCCTGGCCCGCACCGGCATCGGCGGTCGACGCGTGCTGGACATGCCCCTGGGCGAACTGCTGCCCCGCATCTGCTGAGACATGCCGTCGTTCCCGTCCAAGGTGACCGGCACTTGCCATTCGAGCCCCCGAAAGCAGAGAGTGCATCTCCACCGACGACCTCCCGTTTGTGCCGTGTTCTACGACGTGCCGGTCACCTTCATCCACCGGAGAACGACGAAGCCTCGATTCCCTGACAATCCCACCTTGACAGACCGCGCATCTGCGGTAGAATCTACGGCAAGTCAGGAGTATGAACGCTATGAACGGTATAGTGATCCATCGTAACTGCATCTGTCCGGAGCGAGGGCGATGAACGCCTAGGCTCTGGACGTACCGTGTCTTCCCAGGCCAACCGGGCCCAAGGCGGCAGCGCCCTCGCCGAACGCGCGTGAGGGCCTTCGCCAGCGGCGGAGGTTGGTCTTTTTTTGTGCCTGGCCTGGGCCACCTGGGAGGAAACGATGTTACAACCGTATCGTGTCGAAGAACGTACCCTTTCCGACACAATCGAGCGCACCGCTAACCCGCTCAGCAGGCGACGCGTGGCTCATACTTCACCACCAGTGGCCCCAACCCGGGTGCCACCGGTCGTCTCGCTCATCGGCAACACACCGCTGGTCCCCCTCACCAGCGTAAGCCGAGGGCTGGCCCCCGGCGTCTCCCTGCACGTCAAACTGGAGGGCCTCAACCCCGGGGGGAGCGTCAAGGATCGAGCCGCGCTCTCCATCGTGCAGGAGGCTCGTCGCAGCGGCGAGCTGGCCCCGGGGAAGACGCTGCTCGACGCCACCTCTGGCAACACCGGTATCGCCTACGCCATGCTGGGCGCGGCGCTGGATTTCCCCGTCCACCTGGCCCTGCCCGCCGACGTGAGCCCGGAGCGGGTGCAAATCCTCAGGGCCTACGGCGCGCAGCTCACCCTCACCGACCCCGCCGCCGGCACCGAGGGAGCGCGCCAACGCGTCCGAGAGCTTGCCCAGAGCGAGCCTCGGCGGTACGTCCACGCCGACCAGTACAATAACCCCGCCAACCCCCTGGCCCACTACACCACCACCGGCCCGGAGATCTGGCAGCAGACCCGAGGCGCCATCACCCACTTCGTGGCCGGCCTGGGCACCGGAGGGACGATGACGGGCGTCGGCACGTACCTCAAGGAGCGAGATCCCCACCTCACCCTCGTCGGCGTGCAGCCCGAGAGCTCCGAGCACGGCATCTCTGGGCTCAAGCACCTGGCCACGGCCGAGGTGCCGGGGATCTACGATCCCGGTCTGGTGGATAGAATCGAGCCGGTGAGCACGGCAGAGGCCGAGGCGATGGCCCGTCGTCTGGCCCGCCGGGAGGGACTCTTCGTCGGCATCTCGGCCGGGGCCGCCGTCGCCGCCGCCCTGCGGGTTGCGCGGGAACTGGACCGCGGCGTGGTCGTCGCGTTGCTGGCCGACGGCGGGTTCAAGTACACCAGCGCGCCCTTCTGGGCCGAGTAGCGTCTGGCCCACAGGAATTGGTGGCGAGCGGAACAACCAGTTGACGGGCTTTCCATCAGGCAGGGGGAAGCAAGAGCTTCGCACGCCACTCGACGTCGAGGCCCAAGAGGCAGGAG
>CAZEQC010000176.1:0-6090 GCA_964514285.1 uncultured Anaerolineales bacterium
CCCGGCGGGCGCTGGCTGGGCGTGGGTCGATGCAGTCACCTGGGTCGACGCCGTCACCTGGGACCGCGTTCGAGGTGGAGACCGCGTCCACGGTGCGCGAGGCGCAGGGGCGTCTCCAGGAGGATGCCGGGCGCTACGACCTGGCCCTGATTGACCTCAAGCTGCCCAACGGCGACGGGATGGATCTGCTGAGGACCATCCGTCAGGAGGAGCTGCCGGTGGCCGTGGTGATCGTCACCGGCCAGGGGGATGAGGCTGCGGCGGTGGCGGCGCTCAAGGCCGGCGCCGACGACTACGTGGTCAAGCGCAAGGACTACCTGGACGACCTGGCGCTGACGCTGGAGGACGCGCTCCACCGTTTCCGCTCCCGCGAGACGCGCCGTGCCCGGCCCCTGCGGGTGCTCTACGCCGAGCATAGCGCCAGCGACATCGACCTCACCCAACGTCACCTGGCGCGGCATGCGTCGCACATTCAGCTCGACGTGGTGCACACGGGGGCCGAGATGCTGCAGCGGCTGGCTTCGACGTCGGGGGGCTCGGTCGAGTCGCCGCAGGGGGCGAGTGGCTTCGACATCTTGTTGCTCGACTACAACCTGCCGGGCATGAACGCGCTGGAGGTGTTGAAGGAGGTGCGTCAGCGGCGGGGGCTGGACGTGCCCCTGGTGTTGGTCACCGGGCGCGGCGACGAGGACGTGGCGGTGCAGACGCTCAAGCTCGGGGCAGCCGACTACGTGGTCAAGAACCCCGGCTATCTTCACCGGCTGACCTCGGTGCTGGAGGACGTCTTCCATCGTTCCCAGCTGGCCCGCGAGCGGGCCGCGCTCCAGGAGAGCGAGCGGCGGCACCGCAGCATCTTCAACGGCGTCCAGGACGCTATCCTCGTCGAGAGCCTCTCCGGGGAGGTTCTGGACGTCAACGAGCGTGCCTGTGCGATGTACGGGTACACCCGCGGCGAATTGCTCACCAAGACGGTCGATGACCTGGTGTCCCCGGGGGCGTTCGCCCTGGTGCCGGAGGAGCTGGCGGACGGTGATCTGCGGGGGAGACCCATCGAGTCGGTCAACGTGCGGGCCAATGGCGAGCGCTTCCCGGTGGAGATCACCGGAGAGCTGCAGACGGTGGGCGGCGAGACGGTGCTGCTGGTGGTGGTGCGCGATGTGACCGAGCGTAAGCGGGCCGAGGAGGAGCTGAGGAGCGCCGAGCGAGAGAAGGAGACGATTCTGGACAGTCTGGTGGAACACGTGATCCACGAGGACGAGGACATGCGGGTTCTTTGGGCGAACCGGGCTGCCTGTGAGTCGGTCGGTCTGACGCGGGAGGAGTTGATCGGGCGGGACTGCTATCGGGTCTGGGCGCAGCAGACCGTCCCCTGCGACGATTGCCCGGTCAGGAAAGCGATGGCGACGGGAGAGCCGCACGAGGTGCACAAGTCGACGCCGGATGGCCGGGCGTGGTTCATCCGAGGCTATCCGGTGTGCGATGAAGCGGGCGAGGTGGTCGGCGGCATCGAGGTCACCCTGGAGATCACCGAGCGGAAGCGGGCAGAGATGTCGCTGCGACGGCACACGGAGCGCCTGGAGACGCTTCATATGCTCGATCGAGCCATCCTGGAGGCCCGCTCGCCCGAGACGACGGCTCAAGGTGCCCTGCGCCATCTGCGGAGCCTGGTGCCCTGTATGGGGGCCGCCGTGGTGACCTTCGACCTGAATGCCGAAGCGCTCACCCTGTTCGCGTTGGATGCCGCCGCGTCGCTGACGTTCGAGCCGGGAATCAGCATCTCGCTGGAGGGTGTCATGGCCGAGGTCGAGGCCCTGGGGAAGGGCGAGGTCTTCGTGGATGAGGGTATCGACTCCCTCTCCGAATCGCCGCCCATCATCCATGCCCTGGAGGCCGTGGGCGTGCGCTCGTACGTCGCTGCCCCGCTGCTCGTCCAGGGCGAGCTGATTGGGGCCCTGGCCCTGGTCTCCGGCGTCCCGGACGCGTTCCCCTTTGACGACGTCGACATTGTGCGCGAGGTGGCCGATCAGTTGGCCGTGGCCCTCCATCAGGCTCGGTTGAGCGCCGCTCTGGAGACGGAGCGACGTCGGCTGGAGACGACCGTCAACCACGCGCCGGAGGGCATCGTCCTGCTCGATGCGGAGCGGCGCGTGCTACTGGCCAATCCGACGGCGCAGGACGCCTTGGCGTTCCTGTCCGATCGCGGCGAGGCTGGCGCGTTGGCGTCTCTGGCCGGCCGCCCCGTGGAGGAGCTGCTCGCTCGCGCTTCGGCGGGGCGTCGCCAGACGCTGACGGCGGAGGGGCGCACGTTTGAGCTCGTGGTGCGGCCCATCGGCGAGGCTGGCCGCGACGCCGAGGGGTGGGTCATGGTGCTGGACGACGTCACCGAGCAGCGGCAGAGAGAGACCCAGGTTCAGCGGCAGGAGCGGCTGGCGGCGATGGGGCAACTGGCCGGCGGCATCGCTCACGACTTCCGCAACTTCCTGTCCAGCATCGTCCTCTTCGCCGATATGGCCCTGCGCCATCCGGATCTACCGTCGGTGCTGGTGTCGGCCATGGAGACGATCATCAGCGAGTCGGAGCAGGCGTCGGGGCTGGTGCAGCAGATCCTCGATTTCAGCCGCCGTTCCAGGATAACGATGCAGCCGCTGGACCTCAAGCCCTTCGTGCAGGAGGTGGTGTGCGTCCTGGAGCGCACGATTCCAGAGAGCATCTCCGTGGTCCACGAGACCGGGTCAGGACCGTATGTGGTGGAGGCCGACCCCACCCGGATCCAGCAGGTGCTGATGAACCTGGCGTTGAACGCGCGGGACGCCATGCCCGATGGGGGGGAGCTGCGCGTCCGGCTCTCTCGGGTCGGGTTCGCGCCGGGTGAGCGGCCGCCGGTGGTGGACATGGCGCTGGGCGACTGGGTCTGTCTGGCCGTGTCGGACACGGGCGTCGGTATGACGGAGGAGATTCAGGATCATCTCTTCGAGCCCTTCTTCACCACCAAGGAGCCGGGAAAAGGGACGGGGTTGGGGCTGGCCCAGGTCCACGGCATCGTCGACCAGCACCGGGGCGCCATCGACGTGGAGACGGAGGTCGGCGTGGGCACCACGTTCCGTTGCTACCTGCCGGCCTACGAGGGGGACGAGGCCGATACGGAGCGGGCCGCCCCGAGCGAGATGCCGAGGGGCCAGGGGGAGATGGTCCTGGTGGTGGAGGACGAGAGCCGGGTGCGGGAGGCGGTGCGAAGCCTTCTGCTGTCGCTGGACTATCGGGTCATGGTGGCGGCGAACGGGCGCGAGGCTTTGGCGCTCTGCGAGATGGAGCGGCCGGCCCTGGTGATCACGGACCTGGTGATGCCGGAGATGGGCGGGCGCGCCCTCATGCGGGCCCTGCAGAGAGAGCGCCCGGAGGTGAGGCTGTTGGTGATCACGGGCTACGTGGGATACACCGACGATCTGGAGGAGGGCGCCGTCGCGGGGGTGATTGAGAAGCCCTTCAAGCCCGCCGCCCTGGCGCGGACTGTCCGCCGCGCGCTGGACGAAGGTGGTCAGTGATCACTGGTCGATGCTGTCTTCGATGATCTGCCGCATGACCTGGGTGTTGAGGTCTTTCTTGTCGAGGAAGGCGACGGCGCCGGCCTCCAGCCCCAGGCGGTGGAACTCGCGGTCGGGGTAGGCGCTGATCAGGACGATTCGCGCGCCCGGATCCTGGGCCTTGAGGCGGCGGGTGCAGCGGATGCCGTCCTCGTCGCCCAGCACGACGTCCACCAGGATCAGCGAGGGGTTGAGGGCGTCGGCCAGCCGGAGCGCCTCCTGGGTGTCGTCCGCCTCGTAGACCATGGCCTGGGGGCAGGCCCGCCCGATCATGCGGTGGAGCTCGACCCGATAGCGATTGCTGTCCTCCACCAGCAGGAGCGTGAACTGCGCGGGCAGCGTCGGCTGGGGGAGGGCGGAGCGCTTCGCGGTCTGTTCTCCTGACAGGCCGAGGACGGCGGGGTGCTTCATGGCGTAGGTCACCGCCTCCAGCCGGCTCTCGACGTCCAGGCGACGGTAGAGGTGGGTGAGGTGATTCTCTACCGTCTTGACGCTCAGGTTCAGGCGCTGGGCGATGCTCTGATTGTCGAGCCCCTCCTGGAGCAGACGGAGTATGTCGCGCTGGCGGGGGGTCAGCGACGGGCTGTGTATCGGGCCCGAGTAGTGGACCAGCTTGTCGAGCAGCGGGCTGGAGACCCAGCGTTCCCCGGTGAGGACCCGCTGGACGGCCAGCTTGAGGTCGCTCAGCGGCTGGTCCTTGAGGTGGTAGCCGTCGACGCCCAGGCCCAGCAGCCCCTGGACGTAGACGTCGTCGTCGTAGGCGCTGATGACCAGGATGCGCATGTCGGGATAGGCCTCCCGGATCTGCTCGAGGGCGGTCAGCGGCGCGAAGCCCGGCATCTTCACGTCGACGATCAGGAGATCGGGTCTCTCCTCCTCCAGCGCCGTGAGGAGTGTGGGGCCGTCCCGCGCCTCGGCGACGACCGCCACGTTGGGCAGGTCTTGCAGCGCGTTGCGGATGCCGGAGCGCACCAGGGCGTGATCGTCGGCCAGGACGACTCGCTTCTTGGTCATGGCGCTTACTGGCGGATGGAGGGATAGGGGCTGGGGATGTCGATCTCCAGGGCCAGCCCGCCCTCCGGGCGAGAGGTGAGGTCGAGCGTGCCATCCATGAGCGAGACCCGCTCGCTGATGCCCACCAGGCCGAAGTGGTTCTCCTCCGCCAGGGCGGCCAGATCGACGGGAGGCTCCAGCCCGTCACCGTCGTCGGCCATGCAGACGTGCAGGCTGGCGTTGGCCTTCCGTTCCAGGCTCAGGGTCACCCGGGTGGCCTTGGCGTGCTTCTGCACGTTGCGCAGTCCCTCCTGGACGATGCGGAAGACGGAGAGCTCGATCGGCTCCGGCAGACGCCCTAGGTCGGGATCGATGTCCAACGCCACCAGAATACCGGTCTGCTTGGACCATTTGCTGGACAGGGAGCGGATGGCGGCGGGGAGCCCGTGGTTGTCGATGGTCGGCGGCCGCAGATCGCTGCACACGTGGCGCAGGCTGGCCACCACGTCGCGGATGTTGTTGCGGATCTGGATGATCTCCCGACGCTTCTCCTCACTCTGGATGCTGCTCTCGGCCTCCTCCAGCTGGTAGTTGTAGCTGAGGAGGTCCTGGATGATCTGGTCGTGGAGCTCCCGGGCCAGGGCCTTCCGCTCCGCCTCGCGCTCCATGAGGACCCGCCGGCCCGTCTCCTGGAGCGCCATGTTCAGTTGGTCCAGCGCCTTGACCTGGTTCTCCAGGCGCTCGATCAGCTCCTGGTTGAGGGAGTCCTTCTCCTCCAGGCTCTGCCTCAGCTCGCGCTGGGCCTGGCGCAGATGTTTGGTCTGCTTCTGGGCCTCGTGGTAGTTCTCGTAGGCCCAGATGACGGGTGTGATCTGGCCCTGACGATTGGAGCCGACCATCAGCTCGACGATCTCGCGCGGGTTCGTATCCTCGGTGCGGCGTAGGGCCACCTGGCGGCCCTGGCGGAGGATCAGGATGCGATCCGTGACGGCGAAGACGTGCTTCAGGTCGTCGCTGCTCAGGATCACCGCGACCCCCTGTTCGGCCAAGGCCTTGATGCGCTCGAGCAGCAGCTCCTGTCGGGCGAAGCTGAGCGCCTCCAGGGCGTCGTCCAGAAGAAGCAGCCGGCAGGGTCGGCAGAGGGCGCGCGCCAGCGCCACGACCTGCATCTCCTCGTCGGAGAGATTGCCCACCGACTCCTCGGCCAGGTCGGTGGGCATATCGAAGGCGGCCAGCAGGTCGCGGGTCACCTGGAGCATGCTACCTTCTCTGTTGAACCTGAACAGGCCCTTGCCGCGGATCTCGCGTCCCATGAAGACGTTGTGCATCACGTTCATATGATCGAAGAGCTGCGGGGTCTGGTGGACGGCCACGATGCCGAGGTCTTGCGCCTGGGAGACAGTCTGGAAGGTGACGGGTTGACCGCCGAAGACGATCTCTCCGTCGGACGGTACGTGGACGCCGCTGAGGAGCTGAAACAGGGTCGACTTCCCCGCGCCCCGCTGTCCCACGACGC
>CAZEQC010000177.1:0-6046 GCA_964514285.1 uncultured Anaerolineales bacterium
GCTCAGGGCAGGCACCTTCGACAGGCTCAGGGCGGGCGCCTTCGGCGGGCTCAGGGCAGGCGCCTTCGACGGGCTCAGGACAGGCTCCTTCGACGGGCTCAGGACGACGTGCTGGGAGAGGCGGCATGCCGACCTTCGCGCTGCTCCGCAACCTGGCCACGATGACGCGGGTCGGCCTTTTGACGCCCTTCAGCGACGCCACGGCCTACGTCACCGAGCGTCTCACCGACGACGACTACTGGGGGCGCGACTGGACCCAATCCAGGTACAAGCCGCCGCACCCGCTCAACGTCCTCGTCGCCCTGCGGACGTACGGGGCGGGCCAAGGCGGCCGCAGCAGGACTCGCTGGGAGCCGGTGGGACGAATCGTCGACGCCCTGGATGCCGCGTTCTACAAGGCCTTCGGAGCGGTAGAGCCGACAGGTCTGCGAACCTTGATCGCCCTGGACATCAGCGCCAGCATGGCCTTCACCGTCGCCGGGACGCCCCTCAGCTGCCGTGAAGCTGCGGCGGCCATGGCGATGATCACCGCCCGCGTCGAACCGCGGTACGAGGTGGTGGCGTTCTCCGCCCGGTCGCTGCGGCACTACGGCATCAAACCGGTGTCCATCACGCCGGGGCAGCGGCTGGACGACGTCATGGATCACGTTCACAGCATGCCGGCCGGCGGCACCGACTGCGCCCTGCCGATGCTTCACGCGCTGGAGCTCGAGCGCGAGGTCGATCTCTTCGTGGTGCTGACCGACAACGAGACCTGGGCCGGTCGCGTCCACCCGATCAAGGCGCTCCGGCTCTACCGCCGCAAGATGAACCCGGAGGCCGCCCTGGCCGTGGTCGGGATGACGGCCACCGACTTCAGCATCGCCGACCCGCGGGACCCGAGGATGCTGGACGTGGTGGGCTTCGACACAGCGACGCCCCAGGCGATCTCGGCCTGGGTCGACAGCCTCGCGTAGCGACTGTGAGCTGCAGTGGCGGCGGGGAGGCATGAGGTTAGCAGAGAGCGAGGAGATGGACGATGGTGCAAGGACAAGTTCTGGTACTCAACGCCAACGGCGCCCCCCTGGACGTGGTCGGCGTCGAAAAGGCCGTCGGGCTGATCATGCGTGACGCCGTGATGGCCGTCGATGGTATCGCGGCCCGGCTACGAACGGCCGGCGGCGAGTCCTTCACCGTGCCCAGCGTTCTGGCGGTGAAGCGCTACGTCAACGCGCCGCGCAAGGTGGCGTGGAGCCGCCGGGGCGTCCTGAGGCGCGATGACTACACCTGCATCTACTGCGGTGAGCGTCTGCGCCCGTCCGACTGCACCGTCGACCATCTCCGTCCTGCCTCCCGGGGCGGGCAGAGCACCTGGTCCAACACGGCCTGCGCCTGCCCCGCCTGCAACGGGCGCAAGGCAGACCGCTGGCCGCACGAGGCCGGCATGCCGCTGCGCTGGGAGCCGAAGCGCCCGCGCTGGGACTGCATCAGGATCTCCGGGGAGGTCCCCGTCGCGTGGAAAGCGTATCTGCCCGGCTGATCACGGCTGCAGCCTCAGTAGGTCCAGAACGGCTCCCGGGGGATGGCCGAATCCCCTCTAGTGGCATGTCACGCGTCTGAAGGGCTCAGACCAGATCGGAGCCGCTCTGAGCCCCGTCTCGGGGCGACCTGACGCGCGTTACCAAGCCTCGTCTTGGGCAAGACCGCCCTCGAGACGAGGGCTGGGAGCGGAAAAAGGGGCACGGGGGCTGGGAGCGGGGAAAGGCATTGGCGGGAGATGCGGTTGTAGACCTAGGGGCAGGTCCACCCCCACTCGGTCACCAGGCGCATGACGTCCACCACCGTGATGGTGCCGTCGCCGTCCCCGTCCAGCGCCTCGCTGTAGCACGCCGCCCCCTCCTGGCAGCGCCAACGATCCGCCACCACCTGGACGTCGCCGGCGTCGACGCGGCAGTCGGGCTCGAGATCGGCCCAGTAGCCCACCCGATCGGCCCGCAATCTGGCGATCTGATCCTCAATCTGCTGCCCCTGCTCGTCCGGCGCCAGCTGCGCAGCGGCCCGCGCCTCCTCGATGGCCCGCTCGAACGCGCCCTGGGCCAGATAGACGTCCGTCAGGCGCAGGTGCGCCCGCACCCGATGCTCCTCCAGGAGCTGCCCCTGGGTGTACGGGCTCATGTCCGTGGCCCGCTCATAGTATGAGAGGGCCCTCTCCAGCTTCTCCCCTGCCCGTGCCGGATTCTCCATCCTCCGGCCCCAATGGTAATAGAGCAGCCCCAGATTGGCGTAGTGGTCGGGTCGGCGCGGGCTCAGCTCCCGGGCCCTCTCGAAGACCTCCTCGGTCCGCTCGAACCAGACGGCCTGCTCCGCGCTCGACGCCTTCCGCAGGTAGGCCTGGCCCAGGAGGGGGTAATAGTGATCCTGGCGCGGCGCCAGATCGATGGCCCGCCGGTAGAGCTCGATGCTCCGGTCCAGGCGGCCCGCCCCCTGGTAGGTCTGAGCCTCGGCGAAGAGGATGTCGGCCCTCACGATCGTCAGGTTGACCCGCCAGACCAGCAGAGCCACCAGCAGCGTCAGGATCGGATAGAGCCACCAGCGATCCTGACGCCAGACGACGGAGGGACTGACGTCCCTACGACGGGTCTGTGGGGAGGGACTGACGTCCCTCCTAAGGCGCCCCAGGGCCAGGGCCAGGGCAAGAATCGCGACCAGGAGGAAGACGTAGAGCAGCGTCACGACGCCGGTCGCCGGACCGGCCACGTTCGTCGCGGCGACGTGAAAAGGCAGGTAGATCGCCAGAACCCCCAGCGAGACGACCCCGTAGATCGCCACCACGCTTCCCCAGCCGGCCGGCTCGTCACCGTCATCGGACGCGGGCAAGCGAGCGGTCTCCAGCGTGGTAGCTGCCCCGCCCAGCAACCAGGCCAGGATCAGCATCCCCACCACGGCCCAATCGGCGGGCCGGAGGTCGAAGGCCCGCGTGAAGAAGGCGAAGCCCAGGGTGATCAGCAGCAGGCCCACGCCCAGCCCGTAGACCAGGGCGGCCGCGGCCCGCGGCCGCTCCAGGAGAGGCGCACGATCCCGCTCCCTGCCGCGCGCCCCTCTCCTCCGTCGACCCCGATCCCGCCGGGACGTCTCCGGGTCGGCCTCCGGGCCCTCCTCCACGCCCAACGCCAGGGCGCCCACCAGCGCCGCGTAGAGCCAGAACTGGGTGCGGGTGGCCGTCACGGCGATGCCGGTCTGGATCTCCACGAAGTGGGCCACCAGCGCCGCCAGGAGGGCGATAAGCAGCATGGAGCGGCTCGTGGTCACGGGTACCTCGGCGCGATCCCGCAGGCCGACGACGACCAGGTAGGCCGCCATGGCCAGCAGGAGGCCGGCCGGCACGGTCAGCGCGACCAGACGCGGCCCGCCGGTCAGCAGCCAGGATCCGGGCAGGCCCAGCAGAGCGCCCGCGGCCAGCGCCGCGGCGAAGCGCCTCGTTCCCCCATCGTTCTCGATCAGCCCCAATGTCCTCAGGATCCACAAAAAGACGCTGCCGAAGAGAACGAGATACGCCAGAAGCCCCATGAGGCCCGTCCCCACCAGGGCATCCATCGTCTCGTTGTGGAAGCGCCCCGTGGTCAAGGTCGTGCCCAGAATATCGGCCAGCTCGGGGGTGATGTAGGGGTAGAAAGCGACCCGGGCCGACTCCGGTCCGTGGCCGATGACGGCGCGCAGCGGCTCTTCGGTGGCCATGACCAGGCCGCTCTCCCACATAATGGCCCGGCTGCGGAGCGACGGATCCCCTCGCAGGCTCGTCAGGCGGCCGACGTAGGGCCACGACTTGACCGCCGCCAGGGGCGTCTGGGGCAGGTTAAGAATCAGCAGCAGACCCCCGCCCAGCACGGCCAGGGCGACGGCGATCATCATCCAGGCCCTCCTCCCCTCGGCGACGCTCCAGGCCAGGAGGAAGAAGAAGAGGCCGCCCAACAGCCCCATCAGCGGCCCCCGGCTCTGGGTGAGGACGATGGTGACCAGGTGGAGGAGCACCACGGCGCCGTAGAACCCCGCCGACGCGATCCCGGCCCCGCGCTCGTCCGCGCGCGCCACGGCCTGCCGCACAGCGTTCACCGCTCGGCTCAGGCCCAGCGGCACCACCATGATCAGGTAGCCGGCGGTGAAGATCGGGTTGCCCAGGGTGGAGGCCACGCGCTGGGCCACGTCCTTGCTCCACGGCACCGGGTCGAGCCCGAAGCGCTGGGCCAGGGCGTAGAGCGAGACCGGGAGGCTGGTGACGATCACCAGGCCCACCAGCCGGTCGATCTGGGAGCGGCGCCGCAGGTTCTGCAGCGTGAGCAGGAAGATGGCCACGTAGGACAGCGTGGCCAGGAGGCCCTGCCGACGCTCGTAGGAGCCCCACAGGCTGCCGTGGGGCCAGAGGGAGGCGGCGGTGGCCACGGCGTGGGTGACGGCCAGGGCCAGGGCCGGGAGCACCAGGGGCCGGCGGAGGAAGGCCTTCAGCCGTTGGCCCAGACTCACCTCCGCCCCCTCGTCGGATGAGGCCCCTCGTCGCTCGCTAGTTCGGACGGCCCAGGCCAGGGCCATGAGCAGCGCCAGCGAGCGCACCAGGGCGATCTTGTCGACCTCGAAGACCTTGGCAGAGCGGACGTTGAAGAGAACGGGGGTGACGACGGCGGCAGCGAGCCAGACGGCCTCGATCAAATTGTCGCAGAAGAGACTCAGTTTGGTTCGCATAGACGATCCTCTGGCCTGCAACTGGGATCACAAAGGGTACGAAGGCACGTTGGACGTCCCGGGACGCCCGAGCAGGATTATACCACGTCGCGCCGGCAGTGAAAGGAGAGCAGAATGGGACGCAGATCTGCGCAGATCTTCACAGATTTTTCTATTTTCTGTTATCTGTGTTTATCTGCGACAATCTGCGTTCATCTGCGTCCCACACAGACTCCTTCGTTGCCCTATCTGCGTCCGATGCCTGCAGACTCATCGCTCGCCAGCCAATTCCAGGGCTTGACGGTATAGGTCATCTCCAACGTGAAAGCCTTCTGAGCAGACAGCGTTCAGGAGTGGTTGGACGTCCGAAATGCTTCCACCCTTCTTCGCCCGCAGCAAGATCCCGATGGTTCCGATGACGTCCAGATCGAGATCCTCAGCCAGTTCCCGGGCTTGGCGGTCGTCCAGGCCGGCCATACAGTTGGGGTGGGAGCCGACATAAGCGATAACTGCTCGCTCACCTGCACCCAGACGATTAGGAGGAAGTGCACCGATGTCGCGTTCAGCGACAGCGACAACCTCTAGCCAGTCGATCTCACGGGGGCTGATCGTGTCAGGACGCAACAGGCGCCCCATGTCGAGCTCCGTGGCCACCGCATCTGGTACGTACACCGTCCCAAACAACGTAGGGAGCAGTTGAGCCTGGTCGATGCGGCCCAGATAAAGGAGCACTGTGGTATCACAAACGAGCGGGCGTCTACTCACGATCCATCTCTCGGCGCAAGTCCTCGGCTGAGATCTGAGAGACCGGAATGCCATAGTCGGCACATAAGTCTAGGAACATCACCCGAGGTACGCCCGCCATGGCGGCTGCAGCGCCAGAGGACAGCTTGCCCTGCTGAAACAGCATCAGCGCCGCATAGAGCCGGATGTCCCGTTCCATTTCGTCAGGCGTGCGGTTTAGCATACGCCGAATCTCGGTGGGCACGAGGACACTCAACACTTCCTTGGTATTCTTCATCAGCTCCCCTCCGCTTCTACCTGAAGCCAAGCTAGCATAGTATACCTTGGACAGCCTACAAAATCAAAAAGGGTTGATGATCTGCGTCCCACACAGACCCGTCGTTGTCTCATCTGCGCCTATCTGCGTCGATCTGCGTCCTATACCTCCTGGATCCACGACAATGACCCCTTCCGTGCATTGTCG
This sequence comes from uncultured Anaerolineales bacterium, assembly GCA_964514285.1. Taxonomy (GTDB): domain Bacteria; phylum Chloroflexota; class Anaerolineae; order B4-G1; family B4-G1; genus SKLM01. The sequence continues at coordinate 5,900 of CAZEQC010000177.1, forward strand.
TAGGCCTTCCGCTTGATCTCCGGCTTCGGACCAAAGTTGAGCAGCAGCCCCACCTCGTAAGGCGTCGCCTTCAAATAGTTCAGCAGCTGAGCCTCGTGGGCCTCGCCCAGCGCGCGAGCAGCTTTGATCTCCACGATCACCTTCTCG
>CAZEQC010000178.1:0-6032 GCA_964514285.1 uncultured Anaerolineales bacterium
ACAATCGCTTCTACGAGGCGCTGGGACGCTTCCCGGAGATCGAGGAGGACGAGCCCCCGCTTCACCTCCTCTGCACCGACTACGATCGCTACTGGGACGCCGGGGATGGGGCGTAGCAGGATGCCCTTCCAGCCCGACTATCGGCATATGCTCGACGTGCTCGCCAATCGGCGCCCCGCGCGCCTGCCTCTCTACGAGCACATCATCAGCCCGGCGATCATGGAACGGTATCTGGATCGGCCCTTCGCCGAGCTCCAGCAGGGGGACGACGAGGACCTCAAGGCCTTCTTCACCACCTACTGCCGCTTCTTCGAGGAGCTGACGTACGACACCGTCTCTTTCGAGGTCTGCATCACGGAGATCCTGCCCGATCACGGGGCCATCATCGACGGCGGCCCCGGTCCGATCCAGACCCGCGACGATTTCGAGCGCTTCCCGTGGGCGGAGCTGCCGGGGCGCTTCTGGAGCCGGGCGGAGCGGCAGTTCGAGGCCCTGGCCAGGTGTCTGCCCCCCGGCATGAAGGCCCTCGGCGGCGTCGGCAACGGGGTCTTCGAGATCAGCATGGACCTGGTCGGGTTCGAATACCTGGCCTATATGATGGGGGAGGACCCGACCCTGGTCTCGGATCTCTATCAGGCCATCGGCGATCTCATGGTCGAGATCTGGTCCCGCTTCCTCGATCGCTACACCGACGTCTTTGCCATCTGTCGCTTCGGCGACGACCTGGGGTTCAAGTCGAACACGCTCCTCTCTCCGGACACGATACGACGACACATCCTCCCCCAATACCGGCGCATCATCGACATGATCCACGCCTCGGGGCGGCCCTTCCTCTGGCACTCCTGCGGGAATATCTTCGGCATCATGGATGACGTGATCGAGCTGGGCATCCAGGCCAAACATTCGAACGAGGATAACATCGCCCCCTTTGACGCCTGGATCGATCGCTATGGGGACCGCATCGGCCTCCTGGGCGGTATCGACCTCGATCTCCTCTGTCGAGAGTCGCCGGAGAACGTCTTCGGGCACGTGTTGCGGTCCGGGAGCAGATTCCGAGAGCGAGCCCAAGGGTACGCGCTGGGCTCCGGCAATTCTATCCCAGACTACGTGCCCCTGGATGGCTATCTGGCGATGGTGAGAGCGGCTCAAGCCATCCGCCTCTCCGAGGCCCGAGGGGCCTGACCGACATCTTCTTCTGACTTGGGCGGTCTGAGCGATGGGAGGAAGGCGTGGCTGAGCCGCACACCGCCGTCGTGGCCGGGCATATCTGCTTGGACATCATACCGGAGCTGCGTGGAGGCCCGGACGGCGTCCTGGAGAGGCTCTTCACGCCGGGTCAGCTGACGGTCGTTGGTCCAGCCGTCCTCTCGACCGGCGGGGCGGTCTCGAACACCGGGCTGGCCCTCAACAAGCTGGGCGTCGAGACCCACTTGATGGGCAAGATCGGCGATGACGTCTTCGGTCGCGCCATCCTCGATCTGATCGACGATCGAGCGCCCGGCCTGACGGGCGGCATGATCGTCGATCGCTCCGCCGACACCTCCTATTCCATCGTCATCAGTCCCCCTGGCGTGGACCGCGTCTTCCTCCACGCCCCCGGCGCCAACGACACCTTCGGCGTCGAGGATCTGGACGCCGATCTGGTCGCCGGGGCCTCCCTCTTTCACTTCGGCTACCCGCCCGTGATGCGAGCCATGGTCCGGGAGGAGGGCGCTCAGCTGGTGGAGATGTTCCGCCGCGCCAAGTCGGTGGGTGTGACGACGTCGCTCGATATGGCCCTCCCGGACGCCGACTCGGCGTCCGGGCGGGCGGACTGGCGGGCGATCCTGACCCGGGTCCTACCCCACGTGGACCTCTTCCTGCCCAGCGTCGAGGAGCTCCTCTATATGCTTCGTCGGACGACCTACCGGGAGCTCCGCCGGCGCGACGAGGGGGAGGGTTTGGCACGTCACGTCACGCCGGCGCTCCTCTCGGACCTCGGTCGGGAATTGCTGGACCTGGGCGCAAAGGTCATCGGCCTCAAGCTGGGCGACCGGGGGCTCTACGTGCGCACGGCGGGCGCCGAGGCGATGGAACGGCTGGGCCGCGCGCGCCCGTCCGACGCGGCGGCGTGGGCCGACAAAGAGCTGTGGGCCCCCTGCTTCCAGGTCGACGTGGTGGGCACGACGGGGGCGGGCGACGCCACCGTCGCCGGCTTCCTGAGCGGCCTGCTGCGGGACTTGTCCCCGGGGGCCGTGGCGACCGCAGCCGTGGCCGTCGGCGCCTGCAACGTCGAGGCCGCGGATGCTCTGAGCGGCATCCGGCCCTGGGAGGAGACCATGGCGCGCGTCCGAGCGGGTTGGCCGCGCCGCTGGTTCGAGATGGCGGCCCCGGGCTGGCGTCGGGACGAGCGTCGTCAGCTTTGGGTGAGGCAGAGGGAGACTTGAGAGTCGGCAGGGAGCGGCTGACAGACCAGGGGCGGCGTGATCCGGCGGCAGCGGAGGATGGCGGGAGGTGGTGCTGCGGACGCGGCGGATCACGGGCGGAGGCCGCCTAATCCGCCGGGAGCGTTTGTATAACAGACTATGCTCTAGGCAACCTGCGAATCTGCCGGGAGCAGGTGAAGCAAGGCATGATTAGCACCCGGGCGCTCCCTCCGGATTCGCCATCCGGAGGGACTTGGGTAAGATAGGTTGAGATAGGTTGAGATAGGTTGAGAGTTGAACGTCTACAGAGTAGCCCGGAGGAGAGGAGTCTATGCACCCAGCATCGAATCGACAGCCCCAGAAAGTGATCAACAGCGTGGCCCCCATCCGCATCTGCGACAACGGCGGCTGGACCGACACCTGGTTCGCCGAGCACGGCAAGATCTTCAACATCGGCGTCTACCCCTACGTCGAGGTTCAGATCGAGGTCTACCCCTACGAGCGGGGTGAGGATCGCATCGTGCTCTACGCGGAGAACTACGGCGAGCGCTACGTCGTCTGCCCGGAGGAGCCCGGGTGGGACCGCCACCCCTTGCTGGAGGCGGCCATCGAGCGCGTCGGCGTGCCCCGTCAGTACGCCATCCAGGCCACCATCTTCTCCGAGGCCCCCGGCGGCTGCTCGACCGGGACCTCGGCGGCGGTCTCCGTCGCGCTGATTGGCGCCCTCGACTGCCTGACCCCGGGCAGGATGACGCCGCACGAGATCGCCTACACCGCCCACGCCGTCGAGGTGGAGATGCTGGATCAGGAATCGGGCATTCAGGATCAGCTCTGTTCTGCCTATGGGGGGATCAACTACATCGAGATGTTCGAGTACCCCCACAGCATCGTCTCCTCCGTCCTGGTCCCCAACTCGATCTGGTGGGAGCTGGAGCGGCGCCTGGTCCTCATCTTTCTCGGCCGGTCCCACTCCTCCTCCGACGTCCATAAACGCGTCATCGAGAGCCTGGAGCACGAGGGGCCGGACTGCCAGCGGCTGGAGGATCTCCGCGTCACGGCGGGCAGGTCGCGGGACGCCGTCTACGCCGGTGATTTCGGCGCCCTGGGACGGGCCATGATCGAGAACACCGAGGCGCAGGGCCGGCTCCATCCCCATCTGATCAGCGAGGACGCGCACCGGGTGATCGAGATCGCGGAGGGGTTTGGGGCCCTGGGCTGGAAGGTCAACGGGGCCGGCGGAGAGGGCGGCTCGGTCACCATCCTCTGCGAGGATAAGTCGTACGTCAAGCGGCAGATGATCCGCGAGATCGAGAAGGCCTCACCGCGCTACCAGAACATCCCCATCTACCTGAGTCGCTACGGGGTGCGCATCTGGGAGCAGGAGCAGAGCCCCTCCTCCCGCGCTGCTCGCTAGTGCCATGTCACACGTCTAGCTTGGGCTTTTCAGGTGCTCTGAGCCCCGTCTCGGGGCGGCTTAGGCGTGTTGTCGAGCCTTACCTTGGGCCAGACCGCCCTCGAGACGAGGGCTGGGAGCAGGGAGAAGCCGAGGGGGGAGCAGGGAAAAGCCGGGGTCTGTTCTGCGAAAGAGCGCTAGGCTGGCGGCTTGATGGTCGCCAGGTCGTCCAGAAGCCATTGCTTCGCTTCTGGGTCCGCCACCTCGTCCGCCAGCTGCCGCGCTGTCTCAAGATGCCGCTCCGATGCGTTGCCGTCTCCTGCCACCGACTCGGCCCGGGCCAGCGCCTCATAGCCGTAGCCGCGATAGAACGGGTCCAGGCAAGCGTCCTGGCTGACGGTCAGGCATTTCTCGGCATACCGCTTGGCGTTCTCCACTTGCCCTAGGACGGCGTAGACCCGCGAGGTCTGCCAATAGGCGACAGAGACGGTCTTTGGTGTGCAATCCTCTCGCCGCGTCCAATGCCAGTGAGAGGCGAAGCTCAGCCGGATCATCTCCTCATCTTCCTCGTCGGTGCGCGTCTCCTTGTTCAGCAGGTCCCAGGTCTTGTTGAAGCACTCGACGGAGAAGTAATCGTGCGCTGCTTCTAGGTCGAACTCAGGGTCTCGTGTCACGTCGTCTCTCCTTTCCTCAGGCCCGCGCCGCCTCCAGCAGTCGCTCCACCCGGTAGTCCGACGCCGCCTCCGCCTCCCGCAGCCGCTCGATCACCTGATAGCAGCCCTCGACCGCCTCCGCCGACGCCCGCTCCGGGTCGGCGACGATGGCCACCGTGGCCACCACCATCATCCACCAGAGCAGCTGCTCGAACGCCTCCTCGTTGAACCAGAGGACGTCCTGGTAGCGGTTGACCTGCAAGAAGCGCTGCACCTCGTCGTCCTCCAGCCAGGATCGCAGCACCGCATAGGCCCGGCTCTCGGCCTCGTCGCCCAGCTCGAACCAGCGCTGATGACGGGTGAGCACCTTGATGGTCATCACCGACCACCAGGCCGAGCCCTCGTCCAGCCCCAGGTCCTCCATAGCCGCAGCCGTGATCTTCCCCAGCAGCCATTCGTCCTGCCAGCTGCGGCTGATCTCGGCGAAGGCTTGCGTCGATCCAGCATCCGCCATCTTCCCCAGGCTGTGGCTGAAGAGCCAGCCGAGCAGGGTGGCCCAGGTCTGGCGGTCGTCGTCCAGGCCCACGTCCGGCACCTCGGGCGGCCCGGCCCGCAGGTACTCGCCGACGGCGTCGGGCAGCGGGATCCGCTCCTCCATCGTGGGCAGCTCCCACACCACCTCCAGCTCCCGCCGCATCCCCTCGGCCAGCGCCTCTGCTTCGCTGCGCCCGTCGACCAGCGACCGGATCTCCTGCAGCAGGCGCAGCGTCCGCTCCTCCACCTCGTCCGCCAGCGCCTCCCGCGTGGCCGCGTCGCCCTCTCGGCCCTCCATCAGCCTCTCCACCATCTCGGCGTTGACCAGCTGGCGGAAGGGGCCGTGGAGCGGCTGGAGGAGCACCTCCTTGAGGGCCTCGTCGATGCTGGGGACCCCGCGTCCGTCCAGGTAGGCGGCCAGCTGGCCGTAGGGACGGGACGCCGAGTCGTGCACCTGGCGGAAGTCGAGGAAGACGTGGACCTTGTAGGCGCCCAGCTCGGCGTAGAACCCCTTCTCGTGCAGCTCCCGGTTGCTGCGGATGTACTCCAGGCCGTTCGCGTGGTCGCGGAAGATGGTAAAGACCTTCTCGTCGTCTCGAAGATCCAGTCCCTCGCCCAGCGACGCTTGCACCAGCTGTTTCTCGTCGTCGCCCTTCTGCACCGCGTAGGCCACCGAGGTGCGCACCCAGCCCCGCGTCTCGGCGTACCGGTTGTGGTAGAGCACCAGGGCTCGCTCGTCGCCCACGTGGTTGGAGTAGGCGAAGACGTCCTCGTTGACGTGCCCCTCCGGCGTGAAGAAGTCGTAGAGCAGGAAGCTCTCCACCCCGGCGAAGAGGTGCCGCTTGTGGAGCAGGGGGAAGATCTCTCGCTCGTGACGCGCCACCAGGTCCGGGTCCGGCGTCTCGTCCCAGTAGGCGCGGCGGTACTCCATGCCGTACTTCTCGGTGTACCCCTCGATCTGGCCGTGGCCGAACATCGGCAGCCCCGGCATAGTGGCCAGCATGGTGCAGATGCCGAAGTACTTGTCGCCCTTGCCAAACTGGTCCA
>CAZEQC010000179.1:0-6013 GCA_964514285.1 uncultured Anaerolineales bacterium
CGCTTGATCAGCTCCTCCAGTGCGCTTTTCCCGACGTTGCCGAATGCGCCTGTCAGCAAAACGTTCATCTCACGCCTCCTTCTGGATCTTCTCCAGCAGCATCCGCATAGCCTGTTTCGCCATCCGTCACCGGTCTGTCCCCCTCGGCGTCGAGCAGATCCTTCAGAAGGCACCCGATGGCCATAAACCGACTGGTCGGTATGATTCTACACGCTGTTCACGCCCCTGTCAAATCAAGGGCGATCGTCAGGCGGCTAACCTCCCTTGCATCAAGGCGTCGGCGTCGCTTTCCTTTTTGCTCAGTTCGAGTACAATAGGGATTGCAGGGGAAGCGGGAGGTCTTCAGAGCATAAAGGAGGCTCAATGCGCAGGATACTGACGCTCGGTCTGGTACTCGCTTTGACGTTGACCGTGGTAACGCCAGCGTTCGCTCAAGGCTCAACCATTCACGTGGTGCAGCGGGGTGAGAACCTGTTCCGCATTGGGCTGCGCTACGGCGTGACCGTGGAAGCCTTGTTGAGGGCTAACGCGTTGGGCAACGCCAACTACGTCTGGGTGGGGCAGCGGCTGACCATACCATCGGGCAACGACTCGGGCCCAGGAAGCCCCTCATCGCGCGTCCACGTCGTGCAGCGGGGCGAGAACCTGTATCGTATCGCCTTGAAGTACGGTCTCTCGTACCATAGATTGGCCTCGGCCAACGGCATCGTGAATCCCAATCACGTTTACGTGGGGCAGCGGCTGACGATCCCGGAAGGAGGAAGCTCGCCCGCTCCAGAGCCTCCAAGCCCGTCGCCCAGTGGAGGGCGGTGGATCGATATCGATCTCAGCGCCCAGCGGCTGACGGCGTACGTGGGAGGGACGGCGGTGAATAGCACGTCCGTCTCGACGGGGTTGCCGAGCACCCCGACGCCGACGGGGGATTACCGCATCTACGTCAAGTACGCGGCCGACTCGATGTCCGGTCCCGGCTATTACCTGCCCAACGTGCCCTACGTGATGTACTTTTACCGCGGCTACAGCATCCACGGCACCTACTGGCACTCGAACTTCGGTCATCCGATGAGCCACGGCTGCGTCAACTTGCCGACGCCCGAGGCGCGATGGCTCTTCAACTGGGCTTCGGTGGGGACCTTGGTCAGAATTCACTACTAGACGCCCGAGACACCAGGCATAGGCTGGGCTAAGCGAAGGGCCAGGGCTTTCTGCCAAGCGGAGAATCGCTTACTGACTGATCAAGGCTGCAAGCCTTGATCAAGAGCGGGACAGCTGCGCCAGCAACCTGTCCACCACCGCGTCTAGAGATTCGTCAACCTTCGCCGATGCTGCCAGGCCCATCTCCTCCAGCAAGTGTTGTGCTTTCTCCTGGATCGCTTGCTCGCTGGCGGGGTGATTGCGCACCAGGCCAAGGAGCTGTGCCGCGTAGCCCTTCTCGCCCTCTTGAGCCAAGAGAGGGGCCAGGTTCACCAGGACTTTGAGGACCAAGAGCAGCGTCTCTGTCTCCTTGGCGATGGTCAGCGCCTCAGCGAAATAGAGCTGGGCTCGGTGGTTGTCCTGGAGCGCGCAGGCAACCTCTCCAAGGTTGTTCAGGCAGGCCAGGACAGTCCAGGCGTCACCGATGTCGCGTCCAATGGCGAGCCCCCGTCGGTAGAGCTTCGCTGCTTCGGCGTATGCACCTGTCTCGTAAACCACCTCGCCCAGGTTGCTTAACGCGATGGCTTGTCCCTCCCGATCTCCAATCTCGCGACAGATGTCCCGGCTCTCTTGATAGGCAGACCGAGCCTCGTCGACCCTCCCCAGGTTATGGAAGACGGTCCCCAGGTTGTTGAGGGCGACGGCGACCTTGAATTGATCGTCCAGATCGCGACCTAAGGTCACGCATCGTTCAAATAGGGCCTGTGCCCTCCCGTAGTCCCCTTGGTGACAGGCAAGATCTGCCAAAGCGTTCAGCGGACCCGTTACGAGCCGGATGGTGTCGCTCTTCTGAGCAACCGCTAGACTCTCCTCGAGCAGCGGCTCGGCCCCGTCTACATCTCCTTTCCGGTATCGTACCAGCCCCAGTTGCAGGAGTGAATGCGCGATACCCCATAGGTCATCCGTTTCCCGAGCTAGAGAGAGGCTTCTCGTGGATCTGCGGACTGTCTCTTCGTGATCTCCCTGCCTGCGGGCCACACCGGCCAGGTTGACGAGGCAGAAGATCTGTTCGGTCGTCAGGTCGAGAGCTTCGACGATCTCCAGACCTTGCACCAGCGCGGCCTTGGCCTGCCGGTAGTGGCACAGCTGGAGATATAGAGCACCCTGTCGCGACAGCAGCTTGCTCAGGGCGTGACGCTGTCCTGGGTCGTCTGCCCATCGTTCAATGGCCTGAGACAGTAAGTCCACGCCCTCCTGAAATCGGCATTGATTATCATAGAAGAGATACAGACTTTCCGAACTCCGGGCGACCAGGGAAGGGCGATCGTGCGTCACCGCCAGCTGCCAGGCCCGGCGCAGGTTTTCGACGTCCGCGACAAGGTCAGAGAAATCATCCTTGCCCCTTGCCTTTTTCAGGTGATCCCTCCGCTGCTCCAGACACGCAGTGAAGTAGCGGGCATACTGCAGCTCTGTGCCTTCACGCTGCTCCGGATGGTCACCGAGTTTCTCATCCGCAAACTGCGTGAGCAGCCCATGCATATCGTAACGCTCGGGGGCGACGCGGCGCACCAGTGACTTGTCCACCAGGGCCAACAAGGTGGTTAGCGATGCTCCAGTCACTTGGAGAGCGGCGTCGCGGCGGAATCCCCCGCGGAAGACGGATAGGCGGGCGAGCAGATCCTTCTCCGCTGGCGACAGCAACTGCCAGGAATGCTCAAACGTGGCGCGAATGCTGCGCTGTCGTTCCGGGATGTTGCGCAGAGCAGTGGATAGGATGTCAAGATTATCCTCGATCTCCTCGGCGATCTCCTGGCAGGAGCGCACGCTCGTCCAGGCTGCGGCCAGCTCGATGCCCAGAGGCAGGCCCTCGACCAACTGACAGATGCGCGCCGCGTGTGGTGCCTCTTCGGCTGAGAGCGAGAAACGGTGATGAACGCGGCAGGCCTGCTGACGGAAGAGCTCGATGGCGTCGTAAGCTACCAGCGAGGCCTTGAGATCGTCTGACGTTCCCGACATCATCTTCTTCATTGCCTCGTCTTCGGGATAGGCCAAACCCCGGATATGGCGCACCCATTCCTCACGTAGATTGAGCCTTTCCCGCGACGTGACCAGCATGATCACGCCCGGTGCCCGGCGAAGTATCTGGGCCAGCAGGTCGGCTCCCTCCAGGACGTGTTCCATGCCATCCAGCACCAGCAGGAGCTCTCTCTTCCTGAGGTAGTTCAGCAGTTGCTGTTCGGGGCTTTGTTGCCCGCCGAAGGAGAAGGCAAGGGTGTCCGCTATGGCGGAGACAAGTAGCCTTGCTGAAGAGACTGAAGCCAGTGGAACGAAGGCGACGCTGTGAACGAAGTTCCCGATCTGGTCCGCTGCCGCCTGTAGCGCCAGCCGGGTCTTACCAACGCCGCCGGGCCCGATCAGGGTCACCAGGCGACAGTCCGGGTTTGCCAGGAGTTTCGCAAGCTCAGCCAGCTCCTCCTCTCGACCAACGACGGGCGTAGGAGAGGGTGGTAACTGCACCTCACGGGGTGGGTTCAGAAGCTGGTAGGGCTCGGCTGCACTAACTCGTGCATGAAGGCTCTTCGTCTCCTGTGTCGGTTCGACGCCTAGTTCCTCTGCCAGCGCTTGACGGCAAGCCTTGTACTGGGCCAGCGCAGCGCTGCGCTGGCCCTCTAGTGCCAGCAGCCGCATCAGCTGGCGGTGTGCTTCCTCCCGCCAGGGTTCCATCTCCACCTGTCGATGGGCGTAACGACGGGCTTGACTTATCTTGCCACGCCTCTCGTGATAGTCGGCGAGGTGGATGAGCGCCTCTATGACCTCTCGGTGCAGCCACTCTCGCTGGAGGAGCATCCACTCCTCAAACAGGTGACTATCGCCGGTCGAGAATCGCTCCAGGAACTCCCCCTGGTACAACGAGACCATCTCCCCCATGCGACGGAGACAGGGGAGACACATCCCTCGCCGACGGTGGCGATGTCGTCTGCACGCTTCGGCGAGAGAGGTGAAGCGCCTGTGATCCAGCCAGTGATCGCTGTGGACGTTGAACTGGATGGCATGACGACTGACGAGAAGGAAGGGAGCGTCACGTTCACCGTCTGCTCCGCAGGCCTGAGCTGCATCGCTGTCGCCAATGGCTTGTCTTAGGTGATAGAGCTCCTGTCGCAGGCTCCGACGCGCGTTCTGACTAGGTCGGTCTGGCCAGAACAGACCGGCCAGGGCACTTCGGGGATGAGCATGGTTGGCCTCAACGCTCAGGTAGGCAAGGAGAGCCCGGGCGTTGTCGGTGGCGAAGTCAGTGACCGGCTTACCGCCTAGGGTCACTCGGAACGATCCCAGGAGCGACAAACGAAGCTGACCCATCGACACTCCACGCGAGGATAGCCAACAGACGATTACCTGGAGGATTATACCCCCAATCGGGATGACCTGCAATGGGAAAGCCATCTTTTTGACGGTCTTATAACGCAGGCTCCGTATACTGAAGTAGACCATCAGGACGGTAGCACGCCTTCCAGAACTCGGTGGCAGGTGGGCCAGGTCGAGCCCAAGGCGGATTACGGCTCACGCTGCTGTCTTCACTCACTTGGTCCTATGCTTATCGATCCTAGCCCCGGGGCCTGCTGAAGGTTCTGTCACCTGGACGATTCCTTACTCGATCTTGTCGTGGCTGTGGGCTACGCTGGCCCTAACAACTGAGGTAGAGATGAACGGACGACGACGGTATCTTTCATATATGCTACGACTATGGGAGACAAGCAATGGGGAGAGAGGGATCTGGCGAGCTTCCCTTGAGAGCCCGGGCAGTGGGCAACGCCAGGGGTTCGCCAGCCTGCAGAGCTTGATCGACTTCCTGGAGATGCAGATCGAACAGCAGAGAGAGCGCGGGGACGTTGACGATGAAAGCGATCAACGTCCCCGTCGCAGATGACAAGGGTAGGGCTAGCTGCACCACGAAGAGACGACAGCGGTCGCTGTGGCAGAATCGGTAAGTCGCTATCGATCTTCATACAGAGGAGGACAGTAATCACTATGGACCGCAAGCTTCTACACATCATCGCTGTGTCGTGCATCTTACTGCTCGCTGGCCTGGCTATGGTGGGCGGTTTAGGGATGGAGACGCACGTACTGGCGGCGTCGCCGATCTTCGTACGCCCTGACGGTGACGACGTGATCTGCAATGGGCACCACGATGCTTCGGCGGATAGCGCCCCTGACTGCGCCTTCGCCAGCGTCGATAGGGGCGTGACCGTGGTCGACCAGGGCGGAACGGTGGCTGTGGCCGCGGGGGTGTACACCGAGAGCGTCGGTATCAGCAGGGATCTGACGTTAAAGGGTACCGGTGCAGGCAGCACGGTCATCGTCGGCGACGGAACGGCGCGCGTGTTCTACATCAACCGAAACAAAGCCGCGACCATCTCGGGCGTCACCGTCCGGGACGGGCATTCTACCTATGGCAGCGGCATCTACAACAGAGGTACGCTGACGCTCACCAGAAGCACCGTGTTCAGCAACGCGGCCACCATCAGTGGGGGCGGCATCTTCAATGCCTATGGCGCCAGGATGGTGATCAGCGATTGCATCATCAGTGGCAACAGCGCCGCGGAGGAGGGTGCTGGCATCTTCAACCTCAACAGCGCCTTGTCCGTCGTCAGGAGCACCGTGGTGAACAACACCGCTGGCGTCTACGGCGGCGGCATTGAAAGCAAGGGTGGCACACTGACCATTGAGGGCAGCACGGTGCGCGAGAATCAGGCTCTCGGGGCGTTGGCGACCGGTGGTGGCTTCTTCAACGACAGCGATGCGACGCTGACCAACGTAACGCTCGGCGGCAACACGTCGAACTATCGCGGCGGGGGCATCTTCAACCAGGGTCCGATGACGC
>CAZEQC010000180.1:0-5915 GCA_964514285.1 uncultured Anaerolineales bacterium
GCCCGACGGTTCGAGTCAGTGAGTTGCGGGTCCAGCTGTCGTCCGGCGGTTCTCCTTTGATTGGCTTGCTGATAGAGCCCGCTGGCGCAGGAGGAACGTACGTCGTCGAGCCTGTCAAGGATGGAACCGCAGCCTCTCTGCAAGATCTCCAGTTTTCTACCCTCGAGGTCGATGGACTATCCAATTTTCTGCCGGACACTTTCATCGTCAGCGGGCAATCGGTGCTTTTTGGGACACGCATCCCGACGTCGTTTGTCAGACTCTTCCGCGATTGCTTCGCCTCCGTTCGCGAGGACCTATCGGCCGAGTTGTACTACCTCAATTCATTCCGTGAGCCCCCGTCGCGGGTCTACACAACGGGTCAGACGTCCGGCGGTCTGCTTGAACCCGACGGCAGCAACTTCGCCGAGGTGTTGTGGCAGTTGGGCGATGCGGTCGTCGAGTTTGTGGATCCAGGCACCAACGGCAAGACACACCTGCCTCTGACGGAGATGACGGACTTCGTTCTGCGCGAGGTGTTGGAACTGCGGCAGCCTGTCCAGGTCGAGCAAGCAGCGAAGGACATTCTCGAGGTCAAGGTTCGGACGCTGGGCCCCGATTCGTTCCCGGTTGCTTTGCCCGACGTGGGGCTGGGCTACAACCAGATTCTCCCCGTGGTCGTCCAGGGGCTACTTACCCCACCCAGGGGCCTGGTGATCTTTGAGCAGCCGGAGATCCATCTGCATCCTGACGTGCAGGCGAAACTGGTCTCGTTCTTCGTGGGCTTGGCGCGTTCTGGGCGCCGGGTGCTGGTGGAAACGCACAGCAGCCATATGATCGAACACCTCTGTTTGGAGATCGCACGGGACGAGACGAACTGGTTGGCCGAGCATGCGCAGACGCTCTTCGTCCACGCTCCTGACGAGGCACACGAAAGCGCTCATATCGAGGTGATTGAGATCACGCCCTACGGTGAGATTCTGAACTGGCCATCGAACTTCCTGCCTGATGCTGCCACATTGGATGAAGAGATCATCAAAGCCGGATTCGCCAAGCAACAGAAGGAGCGGGAGGGCTGACGTGATCGTGATACCCGTCCCGTTTGATCTGCGGCTGTGGACAGGCGTCGATGATGGTGAGCGACTGAGTTCGGAGGTCTACTCGCGGTTTGCTGTGCGTCGTGATCTCGCGCGTGGGCTCAATGAGCTGCTGTCCCAGGCCGCGATCCCGGATTGTCGCCTGCGTGTTCCCCTGACCCAGCGGCTGTTCGAACAGCTCTCGAATACCCCGCCCTGGTCGGAAGTCCAGAGGGGATCGTTTCGCCACCGGCTGAAGACGAGCGTGCTTGCTTTGCTGCGCAACAAGCGAGGAGCTGCAGGGCTCACTTTGTACCTGAGTGTTGGGGATGTGACGCATCTCTATTTTTGGGAGGAACCGGAGGGGTTCTTCGTGCCGACTCTCGCCCCAATGAAGGACGATTGGGTGGAGATGGTTGGTATGTGCGTTTTCGAGAACGCCGTTGTGGCGCGGGGATTTGATGAGCCGCTGCCCGTTCTGGGAAGCTGGATCGTCACTCCCTTCTCTGAGGCGTCCTATGCGCGGATCGCTCGTCGTCCCGTGGTGAGTGAACAGAGCGGGGAGGACGAAGAACGGAGCGTCCCACTCTTGTTCCAGACTGACCTGTGGGCCTGGAGACGAGTGCTACGGGAGTGGCTGTGGCAGGATGAGCGTCTTCCCCTGGGCCGCGTTGGCTTCTGCCCTCAAGAGCACTGGCAGCCCGGCGATCGGCCCAGACGTTACCAGCAGGCGTATCGTGATGACCTGGGAGGGCTGTGGGAATGGGAGGCCGGTAGAGCCAGCGACGAGCGCAACCCGTTTGGCGGTCACTGGAACGTGCAGCTTCCCGATGCGTCGGTGAAAAGCCAGTGGGTGCGTTGGATAGAGACGTGCTCGGGATGGCAGATCACGAGCCCCCCAGGATTGATCACGCACGTCAATGTCGAGCCCGACGGTTGGATCGCCGATCCGACGTTCGACCGGCGCGAGTGACGTGTCCTCATGTTAGAGGAGATCCTCGCCAGCTTTCCGCCGCACACGCATCCTCTGACCCTGGTCAGCGACCCGGACGACGTGCTGGCCGACGAGGAGATCCTGACGGCGCTGCACGAGCGGGGCTTCACGCTGATCGACGAGCCTGACCCGGTTGCCTTGCGCCACCGGGTGGAGAACGCGCGGCCCTGGAGTGCGAATCATCCCTTGATCGTCGTCACGGACGGCGCGTTGAACGAGCTGCCCTACGATCTGTGGGAGCAGGGTCACCGCGTCACGCTGGCGCTGCACACCTTCTTCCCCAAACTGGCTTATCCGGTGGTGCGCACGCTGTCCCCCTCCCAGCGCTGGCGGCTGAGCCAGGTGCCGTCGCCCGGGCGTCGGCTGGGACGCCGAGGCAGCATCGCCTTCCTCCTGCGCCAGGTCTTCGGCGCCGATCCCGAGGCCCTGGAGGAACCGGGGAAGTTGGTCGCCTGGCTGGACCGGGCCCACCAGCGGGTCGATCCGCTCCCGGAGCCGCTGGCGGCGTATCTGTTGGGGCAGCTGCGGGATCTCCCGATCTATGCCGAATGGCCGCTGGAGGAACTCCTCCGCGACGATGATGCTTATCGGTCCTTCCTGCGGGAGCAGTGGCGGGGGTACGTCCAGCGGGAGACGGGGGAGCTGATTCGCGAGCAGCCGGTGCGGTATGTGCTCCGCTTTGAACGAGACGAGGGGCTACAGGACGCGCTGGGGGGCCTGATGCGCAGTGGCACGCTGGAGGCGCTGCGGGTGGAGGAGCCGCGGCGCCTGCCCGGTTGGGCCCAACCGGCCGTGCTCTCCCAGGAGGAGGATCGCCGCCCCCGCCGGGCCGCCGAGCTGCTGGAGCTGCTCGATGAGCGGCTCCATGGCTTGCCGCAGGACGGGCGATGGGAGGACTGGCAGCGCATCGCCCGCGCATGGGCCGAGTTGACCGCCCTGCGCTATCACCCCGATCGACCGCTGGGGCCGGGTCAGCGGGCGGCCTACGACCGGCTGGAGCGCGAGATCGACGGGGCCTTCCTGGCCTGGCTGCGCCATCGCTACGCCCCACTGGGGTCGCGCCGCCTGCCGACGCCCCATCACGTCTATCACGCGCTGCCTTATCTCGACTACGACCGACGGAGGCATGATCGGGAGCGCGTGGCGCTCCTGGTCCTCGACGGGCTCTCCTTGGCCGATTGGCACGTCGTCGGCCCGACGTGGCGGGCCCGACATCCGGACTGGCATCTCGACGAGCGGCTGCTGCTGGCGCAGATCCCGACGGTGACGTCCGTCTCCCGTCAGGCCCTGGTGAGCGGCCGGCGTCCGGCGGAACTGGCCGATAGCCTGGACAGCACCCACAGGGAGGCCCGGCGGTGGACCGCCTTCTGGACTGGGAAAGGGCTCGATGTCGCTGCCTGCCATCACGATCATCTGGCACTGGATCGGAGGGATCCGCCGGCCGAGACCGACAGCGCCCGGACGCAGGCCCTGTGCTTGATTGAGACCACCATTGACGATATGGTCCACGACGCGACGCTGGGGACGAGCGACTTCCAGGCCAGCCTGCGGATCTGGCTGGACGGCTACGGCCGGAGGTTGGAAGCGCTGATGGATAGCCTGTTGGCGCATGGTTTCGCCATCTACGTGACCAGCGATCACGGCCACGTGGAGGCGCGGGGGTTCGGGCGCCCCTCGGAGGGCCTGACGGTGGAGACACGGGGTCGGCGGGCGCGGATGTACAGCGATCGTCACGCAGTCCGGACGGTGGAGGAAGGCTTCGCCGAGACGATCCGCTGGCACGACGACGGGTTGTTGCCCGACGACGTGTGGGTCTTGATGCCCCGGGGACGGAGGGCGTTTACGACGTTCGACGAGCTGGTGGTCACCCACGGCGGCCCGACGCTGGACGAGGTGGTGGTGCCATTGGTGACGATCACGGCCGATGAGCCAACGACGGAAGGGTGAGGGATGAATAAGGGGATCGGGTTCAACCGCACCGTCTTCCGCTCCTGGCTGGACGCGACGGCGGCCTTCTGCGCAGAGGCCGACGACGCCGACGTGATTCGGGGGCGCCTGGAGCCGGTGGTGGGGCAGCATCTGACCGGGGACGAGGCGATACGGAAGACGATCGACGTGCTGCTCAACATCTGGCTCAACACCAAGGTCACGGCGCCGGGCCTGCGGCGTGAGGCGGTGGACCGGTTCCAGGCCTCGCCGGTGGTCGGCGACCGGCTGTGGCTCCATTACGGGCTCGCGCTGCTGGCCTACGACTTCTTCCGCCAGTGCGCGGCCACGGTGGGGCGCTTCGGCCGTTTGGGCGGAGGGGTGACGACGAGGCGGGTGAAGGATCGGGTGGCGGCGGAGCTGGGTCACCTGGGCTCGCTGGATCGGGCGGTGGAGCGGGTGGTGGCCTCGCTGCGCGATTGGGACGTGCTGGTCGAGACGGGGGAGCGGTACGTCTACGAGCCGCGGCGTCAGGCTTTCGGCGCCAGCGGCGTCGAGCTGGAGGCGTGGCTGCTGGCCTGCGCTCTGCGGGCTCACCCCGCGGAGGCGTTGCCCTTCGCCGATCTGGTCCGCCTGCCAGAGCTGTTCCCCTTCCGCTTCACGCTGGCGGTGACGGATCTGCGGGCCGACGGGCGCTTCGACGTGCAACGTCAAGGGCCGGGGTGGGAGATGGTGGGGCTGGCGACGGCGGACCGTCTGGTATGAGCGGCGCGAGTTGACACCCTTCCTAACCTAGCGTAGAATGGGCTCGTAGAAGCCCAGTCGTCGGTCCTGGTCGGGATTCCGGCCCGACGGCCCTGACTATGCAGACGCCGGTAGCCGACCATGCACGTCCAACTCATCCCTTCCACATGGCCGGTGCTTGCGTCGGCGATAGACAGAGCCGCGAAGCGGGCCCACTGTTTTCCCTCTTGTCACTCTGATCGCGACGGTTGCTTCGCGAGTACCCTCCGAGCGAGCCCTGGCCCCTCCCACGGCGTGAGGCGTTCCTCCGACGATAGAGGCTGGACCACGGCTCCGTGCTCAACAAGGAGACAGAGATGAAACACTCCCATCCCCTCCGACCGCTTTTGGTCGCGCTCTGTGCGCTGGCGCTGGCGTTGCTGCTCTACCCGGCGACCACCGCCGCGGTCGTGGCGCCCTCCAATCCCGTGAACGCCGCCTGGCGGCAGGCGCAGGTATCGGGCGTCTACCGCTTCTCCACCACGGTCGTGGAGACGACCCATCCGGCGCCGAGCGTGGCCAACGTGGGCCGCGGCAGCCGCGAGGAGCGTATCTACCTCGAAGGGCAGACCAACCTTCCCGAGCGCCAGTTGCGCATGACGCTTTGGCGGAACAGTGGCAACCTGATGACGAAGCAAGACGGCGTGGAGGTGCGCGTCGAGGGCGACCAGGCCTTCGGTCGTCAGGTCGGGGGCGCGGGGATAGAGGACGTCCCTTGGCAGGAGATCGACGCGGATGCCAGCTTCTTCGCCCCCGGCAACGACGCGATGGCCTACCTGGCCGGCGCGCGGAACGTGCGGGGGAGCGAAGGTGCAGAAGAGCAGGGGAGCGGAGGAAGGGAGAGGCAATCGCCTCTGCATCCCAGCACCTCGGCACCTCGGCTGACGTTCACGCGCTACACCTTCGACCTCAACGGCCCCGAGGTGGCCGATCACATCCGTGACCAGCTGGAGGCTCACCTACGCGAGGAGGGCGAGCTTCCCACCGGGCTCCATCTCGACACGCCGGAGCACTTCCGGGACGCCATCGGGGACGGCGAGGTCTGGATCGATGGCGACGGCCTGCCGCTGCGGCTGACCCTGCACATCCAGTATCCCCAGCAGCGGAACGGCGAGCGGGTCGAGGCCGAGATTCAGACCGATTTCTCAGGTTTCGAC
>CAZEQC010000181.1:0-5910 GCA_964514285.1 uncultured Anaerolineales bacterium
GGCTCGTAGTGCCAGCAGAAAGTCGCTGCGGGACAGTAGCGGGGACAGCCTCCCGGGGGCGCCTGGGGCGTGAAGTGGCCCTCTCGGGCGCCGTGGATCGCCTCCCAGGCGTGCGCCAGCGCCGTGCGGATGGCCTCCTCCGGCCCGTAGTCCTCCAGCTTGAACGGGCTGGGCTCGGCGTGTCGCACGTGCCAGTAGAAGCCGGAGAGCGGCTGGCCCAGCTCCAGCGCGTCGCGGGCGGCCAGCGCGTAGAGGGGCAGCTGGAGCTTCTCGCCGTCGCGGATGGCCGCGTTCCCGTAGCCGGAGGGCCCGCCGGTCTTGTAGTCGATGATGCGCACGCGGCCCTCGGCGTCCCGGTCCACGCGGTCGATGAGCCCGCGGAGCTTGAAGGCGTCCTCGCCGGCGGGGTCGGGCACGATCAGCGGTGGCTCCCCCTCGAGCCCGAAGGCGGCCTCGTAGCGGATGGGGACGAATCCGGCACGCTGTTCCTCGCTGTCCCCCCCCCTTAATCCCCCCCGCCGGGGGGGAGATGGTGGGTCGACCTCCGACAAGGCCTCCAGCGAGCGTTGCACGTCCTCCACTAGCTCCCGGCGGGGGGGAGATGGTGGGTCGACCTGCGACAAGGCCTCCAGTGAGCGTTGCACGTCCTCCACCAGCTCCCGGCGGGTCTGCGCCCACCAGGCTGTCGGCCGAAAGCCCTGGCGCTCCGGCGCTTCGTCGAGCACCGAGTCCGCGATGGCGGGCAGCGCGGCCAGCAGCTGCTCCAGGTCCGTCGGGTCGTCGACGGATCGGTAGACTCGCTCCAGGATCTTGTGGTAGAGGTTGCCCCGCTGCAGCCAGTCGATGCCCTCGGTAGGCTCCTCACGTGGCTCGAGAGCCAGTACCTTGCTGACGAAGAAGAAGAAGGGGCAGGTGCGGTAGGCCTCCAGGCGGGTGGCGCTCCACGTGTGACCGGCGTGGAAATGCGAGGTGAAATGATCTCGCAACTCGTGCAGGCCGCCGTCGAATGGGGAGTCGACCCGGTTCTGGCGCCAGGTGAGGATCTGGGCTGCCGCGTCCAACGCCTCGGTTGACGCCGGGGAGTTCTCGCGCAGCCATGCCCACAGGGCGTCGGCCTCCGACGCGCCCGCGCTCTGGAGCAGCTCCGGCCACGAGGCAGCGCGGTCCGGGCGCGGCCCGGGCAGAGCGGACAGGGTGATCGGTTCTGCGTCGACCAAGCGCCGTATCTCCTCCCAGAAGGGCGAGGCCTGCCAGGGCGCTCCGTCGTCGGTGAGGCGGGGGCGGGTGAGCAGGAGCCTCTGCGACGGGGCCGCCACCGTCTCGTAGACGTACTCCGCTTCGGCGCTCCGCGTCGAGGGCTCGAGGGGCAGATCGAGCGCCTCCCGATCGTCGTCCCAGAGCAGCGGGTCCTCGCTCTGAACGGCGGGGAAGAAGCCCTCGGCCAGGCCGAGCACGGCCACGGCCTGGAAGGGGACGCCGCGTGCCGCGACCACGTCCGCAACCAGGATCTCCTCGCGGTCGAGATGGCGCGGCAAACGGTAGAACGTGGCTTCCAGGGCACCGGTCAGCTCACGGACGAATTTGGGGAAAGCCATCGGCGGGTCATCCA
Source organism: uncultured Anaerolineales bacterium (assembly GCA_964514285.1). Classification (GTDB taxonomy): domain Bacteria; phylum Chloroflexota; class Anaerolineae; order B4-G1; family B4-G1; genus SKLM01. The sequence continues at coordinate 1,610 of CAZEQC010000181.1, forward strand.
GAGCCTCCTCCGCCCAGACCAGACCCCGTAAGACCCTCTTGAGACAGCGGAGCGCGGCCAGGTCCCGCTCGACCAACGAAAACGGCTCATCCCCGTCCTCATCGGCCATCCGTATCCGGGCCACGACGTTGAGGCTGGTGGGTGTCTCGGGCTGCGGGAAGCGGTCGGACCCTCTCTCCGGGTCAGGTCCGATGAGGGTCTCCAGCCAGCGAACGAACTCGCGGGCGCTGTGGTGGCCCTGGGGCGGCGTCAAGCGGCGGACGAAGCGCCGGAACGTGTCGCGTAGATCGAGGACCCGGCGACCGGGGCCGGGGGGCCGGCTAGGCGTCATGGGGCTGGCCTCCCCCTCCCCCTCCTCGGCCTCCGGGGCCTCGCTTGCTTTTTTGGGTGATGTCGCTCCGCTTTCCGTTCTCATGGCGGATGTCGCTCCGCTTCCCGTTCTCATAATGGGCGTCGCTTCGCTCACTGTCGATCCCCGCTCCTCAGTTCCCTGGAGTGCCTCAAAGGCCGCCTCCCACTGGGCCAGACCTGCGATGACGCGGCCGCGCCGCGCGATGGCCCCCAGAGCCTCGGCGTCGCCCGGCTCAATGCCGATGGGCGGGCCGGCCTCCTCGGAGGGCGAGCTGACTCCCGGGACCGTGGCGGATGCCGCTTCAGCCGCTGCGCTTCCTTCGCTTACCCTTCCTATGGTGGCGGACCAATCGAAGTAGGGGGAGCGCCAGGCCTTGACCACTGCGCGGGGACGGAGGGCGGGCTCCGCCCCTTCACCCGCCGCAGTGGAGACCCCAGTCCCTTCGCTCGCGGGGAGCATCAAACGTAGCAGATCGAGCAGGGCTGCCACGGCCGGATTCTTGCCCAGTGGTCGGCCGGCATAGATGTGGACGGGGGCTGGACTGCGTTCAGCTAGGCCGAACTCGGCTGCGATCTGCCTGATGAAGGGCCGATACGGCGTCACGTCGCGCGCCAGAAGGGCGACGTCCCCCGGGCTGACACCATGCTCGACGACCTGCGTCTTCAGCCAGCGCAGCGCCGCGCGGACTTCCTCGGCGCGGTTGACAGCCTCGATCAGATCCACCGTACCCTGGCAGTCGGTCTGAGATGCCTCGCTGCGAAAAAGGCCGGCCTCCAGATGGTTCAGCGCCGGTTCGCGAGCCGAGGCACCGTTGGGAAGGGGCGCCGGCTCGACGCCCAGGACCTCCACCAGCTCCTGACGGGTGCGGTCGAAGCGGCGGTGGGCCAGCGAGCGCTTGCGGTCGTCGAGGGTGCCGGTCAGGGTGATGACGGTGCGCTCCACGCGGCTCGCCAGAAGGGCCAGGATCGCCAGCTGGACGGGGGTGAAGTCGTCGAAGCCGTCCACCAGCAGCAAGGGCCAGTCCATGCCCATCTGGCTGGCACCGCCCTCCAGAGCCTCGACGGTCAGCCAGCCCATGCCGGCCGCATCGGCCCATCCCTCGGCCTGCAGCCGGTCCTGATAGGCGGCGTAGATGTCGGCCAGCTCTCGCAGCCGCGCCGGATTGCCGTGGGCGGCGATTGCCTCGGCGAAGGACTGGGGATGCACCCGACCGGCCTTGAGCTGGGCGATGACGTCCTGCAGCGCCCGGATGAAGCCGGGCCGCTCGACCAGGGGGGCGTAGTGCACCAGGGGCAGCTCCCGCACCACGGAGCGGATGACGCGGTGCTGGACCGGCTCCTCCACCTTGCAGCAGGCCGCGTCGGTGGTGCTGAGGGCGGTCTGATACAGCTGCTCGAAGGTGAGCACCGGCACGCCGATGGCCCCGCCGGCCTGGGCCAGGCGGCGCCGGAAGGCCTGGGCCTGGAGCGCGCTGGCCACGAGGACGTGGGGGGTGGCGCCGAGGCCCTTGGCCTGGCGACGGGCCTCGGCCACTGCGTAGTGGGTCTTGCCGGCGCCGGCGGGGGCGAGGTAGATGGAAACAGTCATCGTGAACCTTCCCGAAAGCTACTACGTTGCTCCGTCAACGAGAGAACCTGCGCTGACGGCGGAGTCTTTGGTTGGCATTATGGTCTTGGAGCTTTCGGGAAGGTGGCGGTTCCCTCATCGCTCTCGGGTTTTTCCTCCTCTTTATGCGTGTAGACGATGTCCTTGGCCCCGGTGCCCGCCAGCAGATAGAGCGTCAGCTCGACGCCGTAGGCTCTCTCCGTCTCCGGCGAGGTCGGCTTGGGCCAGTGGAGGCCCTCGTAGACGTCGAAGCGGTGCAGATCGAACCCGCTGCGGAGGAGGCCGGCGTAGGCGATGGCGATGGGATGCGCCGAGCGCCAGAGGAGCCAGGCGATGAGGAGGGCCGGCAGCGTCCACCAGAGCACGGGCCAGGCGCGGTTGAGGGCTGCAAAGGCACTCCCCAGGATCCCGTAGAGCGCGCTCAACGTCGCCAGCCGCAGCGCCAGGTCGAGCTGCTCCTGTGCCGTGCCCAGGGCCTGGCGCAGTGTGTCTCCCAGATGGGGGAAGAGGCGCGGCCAGAGGACGATGGGGTCGAGCCCGTATCGCTCGCGGGCATGATCCTCACCGCTGCGCAGGATGTCGCCCAATCGGGTGGGCATACTGCGGTCGGGATCTCGCGGGCGGTGGGACAGCTCCGTGTCGAGGCGGGAGAGCGCAGCCCGCTCGGCCAGGCCGGCCTGCTCGGCGGCGACCCGGGCCCGCAACTCGCGGCGGCGCTGCATCTTCTCCTTCAGTTTCCTCTTGCGGCGCTCGGCCAGCCCGGTCCAATAGAGCCAGTAGCCCTCGTAGAGACGGAGCAGCGGGCCCTCGAAGGCCTCCAGCAGGATGGTGGTGAAGAAGACGATCAACAGGCCCGCCGCGCCGAGGCAGATCTGCTCTTCAGTGGAATACCCCTTCCATGCCTTGAGCGCCTGATCGACGCCCGCGACCTGCGCCCAGACCCACAGCCCGGCGCCCCAGAAGACGAGCGCGGGGATGAAGAGATTGCGCAGCCAGCGCTTGTCGAACGAACCGCCCAGGCTCTTCCATAGCTCTGTGAACATGGCTCACCTCACTTCCCGCCGTGGACGTGGCGCTCCATCGGCACGGGCGGTTCGTGCAGAGGGCATGCGGGGGGCGGGTCGTCCTCGTGTCCCACCTGGGGTACGCGGATGTGATCGCAGTCGGCACACCGCCAGTAGACGAAGGGCGCGGTGATGAGACCAGCCGGTGGGCGATATCTCTCGCGCAGGCCCAGGCCCTTGGCCAGGGCGGCGTGCTCGTGGGCCCGCATCTGCAGCACGGCCTGCTCCAGCTCGGCGCGGGGGGCGATGCCCTCCACGGCGCCCTCCTCGTCGGTGATGATGATGCCGGGTGCCTCGCGGTAGATGGGCAGCAGTTGCTCGGCGGCGCGGAGGAGCGTCGCCGCATCGCGCTCCGGGTCGGTGATCTGCACGGTGATGACGGGGCGCACGCCATCGATGGCGACCGGCTCTCCCTTGACGAGCGAGATGGTGTGGTCCGCGGTTCGCTCTGACTTCTCGCCCTCAATCGCGACCGGCTTGACGATATCCAACGTAGCCATTGTTGATCTCCTCTTGTCTGTAACCTTCCCGAAAGCTATATGGTGCCGAGGTTAACCAAGTAAGTGTCGCTATCCCAATCTTCCAACCTTCCCAGAGTCGTGGTAGCAGCTTTCGGGAAGGTTTTCGGGAAGGTCAGTCGAATAGATACGGCTGCAGCTCATGCTCCTTCTCCGGCGGGATGGCGTCCTCTACGAACGCGGTGTAGGCCGCGGGCGTTGGGAAATACTGATGGATAAAGGCGCGATCGACCAAGGTTCCTGAGCGCTCCTCGATCCATTCCAGATAATTGCTGTAGGGCCAGTCGGACGGCCGGACGACCAGTCCCGCCGCCACCGGGTTCAGGTGAACGTAGCGGCATAGGTGAACGACGTACTCGTCCCGATCGACGTGGACGTGGCGAAAGCGTCCCTCGCAGAGCGGGCCGCGGCGTCCCTGTTGTCGGTTGAAGGCCTGGGTGTAGGCCTGAAATAGCCGCTGCACGAACGTGGAGATGGAGGTCTCCTCGTCTTGACGAATGACGAAGTGGTAGTGATTGGGCATCAGGCAGTAGGCCAGGAGGGCGATGGGCAGCTCCTCCAGGAGTCGCTTGGCCTTGCGCAGCAGGTAGAGGTAGTTCTCCGGCCGAACGAAGATGTCCATGCCGTTGACACCGCGGTTGTAGATGTGATAGACTTGGTCAGGAGCGAAGACGTTGCGACGATAGGGCATGGTTCTTACCTTCCCGAAAGCTGCGGTCTCACCTTCCCGAAAGCTACTACATTGCCTCCTCAAGACAAGAT